>VGOC01000078.1 GCA_016865865.1 Chloroflexota bacterium | reverse complement strand
CCGCCTGCAATCGGACAACCTCAGCTTCAAGATCTGCCAGCTGCTTTTCCAGAACGTTTATCAACAATGCTTCTTCAGCCACAGGGATAGTTTAGCAAATCTTTGGTAAGATGGGTAGGCAGTTACGAACGTTTACGCTGGTTCTGGGGGTGAACAGCTCTGTTGGGATGGCTTGACTGCGTTGATGCAAGGCGTGCCAGTTTTCCGGGACGATGGTATCAGCCTGACCGGAAAGCAGGCCGAAAAGACCTTCCTGGCCGGTCTCGTCGCGTTTGTTTCGACAGAAGGAGCAAGTCATTTCGTCGTGAGACTGGTACGTTTGCGGTTCCTGGTAGGTGGTGATATAGCCTTCGTAGTTGCGTAAAATTACTTTATGCTCCGACTGGCTGAGCAGATAGTTTGGCGCCAGGGGTATCTTCCCACCCCCGCCTGGGGCGTCAACCACGAAGGTGGGGATGGCGTAGCCCGAAGTGTGGCCGCGAAGGCCCTCGATGATCTCGATGCCTTTGGAAACCGGGGTGCGGAAGTGACCTGCGCCTGCCACCAAATCGCACTGGTACAGGTAGTATGGCCGCACCCGGATGCGGACGAGATCATGCACGAGCTGCCGTTGCACATGGACGCAGTCATTGACCCCGGCCAGCAATACCGACTGGTTGCCCAAAGGAATGCCGGCGCGCGTCAATCGGTCGGCGGCAAGAGCTAATTCCTGGGTGATCTCGTTCGGATGGTTGACGTGGATGTTCATCCAGATAGGATGATATTTCGCCATCATGTCGGTGAGCTGATCGGTGATGCGCATGGGCAGGAAAACCGGCACGCGGCTGCCGATGCGGATGATCTCGATATGCTCGATCTCGCGTATCCGCGCGATCAATTCCTCCAACAGCCTGGGGGCCAGCGTGAGCGGATCGCCCCCAGAGAGGATCACGTCGCGCACCTGGGGAGTATTCCGCAGATAATCGAGCTGCATTTCGAACTCTGCGCGTGAGAACTGGGCAGTCGGGTCGCCGACGATGCGTGAGCGCGTGCAGTAGCGGCAGTAGGAAGCGCACTGCGTGGTCACTAGCATCAAGGCGCGGTCGGGATAGCGATGCACCAACCCCGGTACGGGAGAATGAGCATCCTCTGATAGGGAGTCGCTCATCATCCCGGAAAAAATCGCCAGCTCGCTCTCGGTGGGGATGACCTGTTTGCGGATGGGATCGTCGGGGTCCTGCGGGTTGATCAGGGAGATGAAATAGGGAGTGATGTCAACCCGGAACAGATGGGAGGCGGAAAGCGCCCTCTTCTCGCTCTCAGTGAGAGGAAATACCTGTTCGATTTCCTCGATAGAATTCAGACGGCGGCTGAGTTGCCATCGCCAGTCATTCCATTTTTCATCGGGGATCGAGGAGAAAATCGGCGCGCGCCGAGAGGGGAATTCTCTTTTAGCCATTGGTTATCACATCCCCAGATGCGGGCACGGATACCAACTGCTGGTGAACGGCTCGATAGCGATCTGGCATGCTTGTTTGCCATGCAGCATTGGCTGGTTCGAAAGGCATGCCAAAACGTTGCGCCGCCAGGTAGAGAATCTCCGTAATCAGCGTTTGATAAGGAATACCCTCTGCAGCGGCCATGATACACAGGTCGCTTTCGGCAGGATTCAGCCCCGGCAGGGTGTTGATTTCCATGAGATAGGGTTCATCATCGGCACCGATGCGGAAATCAACCCGGGATACATCACAGGCCTCCAAAGCTTCGGCAGCTCGCCGGGTCAGGTCAATCAGACGGGAGCGGAGAGATTTGGAGATCTTCGCCGGGCAGAGATAGCCGGGCGCGCCTTCAGAGCCAACATGGTAGGATTTGGCGTCGTAACCATAGACGGTTGGGGTTATGCTGGAGAGGGTATCAATCTCCAAAATCGGGAACCAGTGGTATCCATCATCGTCGTAGATTTCTGGACGGCGGCGATGCGATGGATTGCCAGGGTTTCCAATGAACCCCACGGTGAACTCGCGACCGGGCAGGTATTCCTCGACCAGGGCTGGTTGGTGATAAGTACGCAACACCCAGTCGACTCGTTCTAACATTTCGTTGTGGTTGTTGACGATTGCTTTTCCATTGACCCCCATGCCGGTTCCCTCTCGGGATGGTTTGACGAAGAGAGGGTAACGCAGATCG
This sequence comes from Chloroflexota bacterium, assembly GCA_016865865.1. GTDB lineage: Bacteria > Chloroflexota > Anaerolineae > Anaerolineales > UBA11858 > NIOZ-UU35. The sequence continues at coordinate 11,809 of VGOC01000078.1, read as the reverse complement.
GTATGAGCGGTCTCCTCTAACGAGGTGAACTCGTAATATGGGGCGGTGGGGAGACCTTGTTGTTGCCAGATGCGTTTGGTCTGTGTTTTATCCAGGGAGATCGCATTGGCAACCACGCGTGAGGCGGTGTATGGGATACCCAGAAGTTCACATAGCGCCGGGACCTGGGCTTCGCGCCCATCTCCGTTCATGCCTTCGGCGATATTGAAGCAGATGTGGGGGCGAAGATTCAGCAAGGCTTCGGGAAGCGTGTGGTCCGCTCGCACGAAGTGAACCCAATGACCATCAGCCTCTAATGCTTTGGCGATTGATTCGATAGTTTCGAGGCGGTCGAATTCCGCCCCGGCGTCTGGAGGGTCGTCCTGTTCGGGGTCGAATTCGTCCCTCAAGTTGGCAATCAATGCGATCCGCCAGGGGTGTTTGCGGTTGTTCTCCCGGCGGGGCATGCCATTGGCTCGGGTGGGTTGAAAAATGTACATCGTTCGATTAGCTCCTTATGAATAATGTGTCCGCTTAAAAACATTCGGGACGGCATATAGGGGTGTGTGCGCAGCGCGCACCCCCATATATGCCGCCCCCCTCTTTATTGTCTCTGGTATTAAGTTTAATTCCTCGATGTATAAATTCGGTTGAATTCATATACGAATCAGGTCGCAAAACAGACGATTATGTATCAGATGATGTATTCCCTGTTGAAAAATTTACACAGAAAGCATGGTTTTGGAACACTAATGCCATTTAGAATCAATGCTTTTTAGATACTGTCTGTATAGAATAAGGGGTAGCAGAGAGTCATGCCGGCTGTAATCATTCCTGAATATGGAAGCGTTTGCGCCGGAAAAAAGAAAGGATGAACGTATGCTGAAAGCTACATGCCCCTCTTGTTTATTGGATGTTGCGGTATCCGTAGGGAATGGCCGCCCAAATATTGGGCAGCATGTTCTTTGCCCCGATTGTCGGGCTGATCTTACGATCATTTGGTTGTATCCCATCACCCTGGGTTTATCGAAAAGCAACGACTCCGATCAAGCAGTAGCCAGCGATGAAGGGATGTTGATTCACGATAATTTGTAGTAGAATTAATACGCCTCACGTCGAACTGATACGCTTTTTGTACTTGTGGTATATAGATTTGTAACTCCCAGATGCTACAATTTTTGTAACTACTCAGCCAAACGGAGAAATTCCCGAAAAAAGGGTGTGCGTGGGGGTGCTGCGCACCCCCACGCACACCCTTTTTTCGGGCTAATCCGTTCGATGACTGAGCAGTTACCAATTTTTATCTAATCTGTGCCGGGTTCTTTATCTATGCCCCCCCGCCCCCTCGTGCGTGAGTTTTTTCAGTGAACTCAACTACTCTAGAACAAGAATAGGAGAAATCTCATGAGCATTTCTGTTGAGTGCCCTTCGTGTGGTGTTCCTGTAAAAATGAATGCCAATGCCAAGTTAGGCCAGACCGTGACTTGTAATGCCTGCCAAGCGAAATTGGAAGTCATCTGGCTGGATCCCATCGAATTGGACATTCTTCTAGACGATGACGAACAGGATTTCGACGATAGTTTCTACGATGATTTGCCCGATGATCCTTATGAGGATTACGAATTCTCGGAACAGGATTACGATGACCAATAGCTCATTTCAGCGTTCCCTTTCGAGGTGTTCGAGATGAGAGACCGAAAGGTGATGGACTTCGACCCAACGATATTGGATTGGGCGCCGTACGAATCGGATGTAGATTATTATGATGACGCCGAGGCCAGTTATCGCCGAAGATGACCCTGAAATTGGCAATGGGTAGTTAAGAAAATTGATAGCACAGCCCCCCAATGATCGGGGGGCTGTGTCGAGGAATTATGGAAGTAGAGAATAATATCTCCATCATCAAACGCGATACGCGCCACATCCCTCCGCGGAACTGGAAGCATTGGCTGCTTGGGCGTCCGTTATCCACCGCCGACGCGCCTCACCAGACCATCGGCAAGTTCGTCGGCCTGGCGGTCTTCGCCTCGGATGCGCTCTCGTCCACAGCCTACGCCACGCAGGAAATATTGTTCATCCTGGCCGCCGCCGGGACGATGGCCTTTGGCTTCGTTTTCCCGATCTCGATAGTCATCGTGATCCTTCTGGCAATCGTGGCGCTCTCGTATGAACAGACTATCCATGCCTATCCCGATGGCGGCGGATCGTATATCGTCTCGCGCGATAATCTCGGCGAAATGCCTGCGTTGATCGCCGGCGCGGCGCTGCTGACAGATTACATCCTGACGGTAGCCGTATCGGTCTCCTCGGGCGTTGCGCAGATCGTTTCGGCCTACCCAGCCCTGATCGAGTACCGGATACCGATTTCTGTTGGCAGCGTCTTGTTCATCATGTTGATCAATTTGCGCGGGGTCAAGGAATCCGGCGCGGCGTTCGCTTTCCCGACATATTTCTTCATCGGGATGATGTACCTGACGGTGGGCGTCGGCTTGTTCCGGCATTTCACTGGTGCGTTAGGCGTCGTGGAGAATCCGCCGGAGATGGATATCGTCCACACACTCACAGGGATCACGCCGTTCCTCATTCTCCACGCCTTTTCGAGCGGCACGGCCGCGCTGACGGGCGTGGAGGCCATCTCCAACGGCATCACCGCTTTCAAGGAGCCGCGCAGCCGCAACGCCGGTATCGCACTCGTCTGGATGGCGCTCATCCTCGGATCGCTCTTCCTCGGCATCTCGTTTTTGACCGGCCACATCGGCGCGGTGCCGTCCGAGACCGAGACGGTCATCTCGCAACTGGTGCGTACAACCGTGGGCGGGCGTAGTCTCCTCTATCAGGCAGTGATCTGGGCGACGATGATCATTTTGATCATGGCCGCCAACACCGCTTTCGCGGATTTTCCTCGCCTGAGCGCCATCGCCGCGCGTGATGGTTTCCTGCCGCGCCAGATGTCTTATCGGGGCAGCCGGCTAGTATTTTCCTATGGCATCGTCACACTGGCTCTCATCGCCTCGCTGCTGATCGTCATTTTCCAGGCCAGCGTCAACCGGCTCATCCCGCTCTATGCCATCGGGGTTTTCCTGGCCTTTACGCTCTCTCAGGCAGGGATGGCGCGCCGCTGGTGGAAGATCGGCCAGTTGAAACCCGGCCAGGAGGTGACCGAGCGCGGCTCGACCCTGCGGTACGCGAAGAAATGGCAAGTCAAGATGCTCATCAACGGCTTCGGCGCGATCTGCACGGCTGTGGTCGTGATGGTGTTCTCGGTCACCAAGTTCAGGGATGGCGCGTGGGTCGTGCTGATCCTGCTCCCTCTGTTGGTGGGCATGTTCACATTCATCCATCGCCACTATCGCTTGCTGGCAGGTCGCCTTACGCTGGATACCTATGTCGGCGCGCCGCCCCATTCCGCCCGCCACCGCGTCATTCTTCCGCTGAGCAGCGTGCATCAAGGCACACTGGAGGCGCTGCGCTACGCCCGCCGCCTCTCGGATGACATCACCGCTATCCACGTCTCTATTGACCCGTCCGAGGCTGAAAAAGTGCTTCGCAAGTGGGAGACCTGGGGCGAGGGCGTGCGGCTCGTGATTCTCGATTCACCCTACCGCCTGTTCATCGAGCCGCTGCTCGAATATATCGAGGAGATCCTCGCCTATCGCCAGCCAGATGAAACGATCACCTTCGTGGTCCCGCAGTTCGTGCCATCCAAACCCTGGCACAACCTGCTGCATACCAACACCGCCAACCTGTTGCGCAGCGAGTTGTTATCCCGGCCCGGCATCATCATCACCGATGTGCCGTACCAGGTGCCATAAATGCGTTCACTGAAAAATTCACAAAGGAATCCGAAATATGAACGTAATTGTTATTGGCTGTGGACGACTCGGCTCGCAACTGGCCTACCGCCTTTTCCAGCGGGGACACCAGGTTACCGTGGTGGATAGCGTGGAGCAGTCTTTCGAGCTGTTGAAACCCGATTTTCGCGGCCGCACCGTGACCGGCGAGGCGCTTTCGAAGGAAGTGCTCGAGCGCGCCGGCATAGCTATGGCCGACGGTCTGGCGGCGGTGACTAATTCTGATACATTGAACGCGGTCATCGCCCATACCGCCCGGATGCTCTACAAAGTCCCCCACGTAGTCGTGCGCAATTACAACCCGAACCTGCGCCCGGTGCTGGAAGCCTTCGGTTTCCAGATCGTCAGTTCCACCGCCTGGGGCGCGCAGCGCATCGAGGAAATGCTCGGCGGCGCGGCGGTGCATACGGTCTTTTCCGCCGGGAACGGCGAGGTGGAAATCTACGAACTGATCGTGCCGCCGCGCTGGAACGGACGCGCGCTGGGCGACCTGCTCGAAAGTTCGGGACAATACCTGGCGGCAGCGTTGACGCGCGCCGGTCGCTCGTCCCTGCCAGTCGCTGACACCCGCCTCGAAACCGGCGACCTGTTGAACGTCAGCGCCACGGCTGAGGGCATGGCTGCTCTGCGCAGCCGTCTGACGGGAGAGGAGGCCTGATATGTTCGTCATCATTGCTGGAGGCGGGCGCACCGCTGCTCAACTGGCCTCTATCCTGCTGGCCGAGAATTACCAGGTGCGCGTCATCGAACACCGCCGCGAGTTGCTCTCACGCTTGCATCGTGAATTACCCACCGAGGTCATCTACGAGGGCTTGCCGATAGACCCGCAGGTGCTGGAGGGAGCGGGCATCCGGGGTGCGCAGGTGCTGGCCGCAACGACCGATACCGACGCCAATAATCTGGTGCTGTGCTACATTGCGCGCGAGATGTTCGGCGTGCCGCGCATCATCGCACGCGTCAACAACCCGGGCAACGCCTGGCTGTTCGATGAGAACTTCCACGTGGACGTGGCTCTCAACCAGGCCAATGTGCTGGCGCATTTGATCCAGGAGGAAATGTCGCTGGGCGACATGATGACTCTGCTCAAGCTGCGGCGTGGGCGCTACTCGCTGGTGGAGGAGAAGATCCCGCCGGGCGCGAGAGCCATCGGCGTCGCCATCGAGGATTTGGGCTTGCCCGACCAGTGCGTCATTGCCAGCATCATCCGGGGCGGCAAAGTGATTCTGCCGCGTGGAAACACTACGCTGGAACAGGAGGATGAGGTGCTGGCCGTCACCGATCAGGATGGCGCGCGCTGCTTGGCCGAACTCTTTGCTCCGCAGAAAGCCTGACACGGACGATCCGCTCATCCAGAAACTACACTTCTCCGAGAAGTTTAGCTTCTTTCCGTAGATGATATAATCCGCGCCATGCGCAAACTGATCATTCCGCTCGTCCTCATGGTGGGCGTCATGTTCGTACTCACGCAATTTGCGGAGATCGAGGACATCCTGAATACAATAGAACGAGGCGATTGGCGTTTTCTGAGCCTGGCGGCGCTGGTCGAAGCGCTCTGGATCGTCAATATTGGCGCCTCTTTCAAGGCGATCTACCGTGTTGTGGGGATGACAGAAAGGCTCGGTCGCTTGATCCTGCTATCGGCTGCGGCGAACTTCGTGAACATCATCGCGCCCTCCGGTGGGATCGGCGGCGTGGCGATCTTCATATCGGAAGCGCGGTCACGAGCATATTCTGCCGGCCGCGCAACGGTGGCCTCCACCCTGTTCGTCTTGTTCGACTATATCGGTTTCCTGGCCATCCTGACTGTTGGATTCGTCGTATTGATCCGGCGCAACCGGGTCACGACTCCAGATATCGCGGCTTCCATCATCATCGTCGTCATCGCTCTCTCCTTAGCCGCATTGCTCTACATCGGCGCGCGTTCCGAGCAGAGATTAGCCCATATCCTGGTCCGTATCGCGAAGGCGATCAATCGAGCAGCCAGGCTCTTTCGACCCAGGCGCAGCGCGGATTATCTTCCCATGCAGCGGGCGCATACTTTCGCGCACGACATCGCCGACGGCCTACAGGAAATGCGGCGAAATCCCAAGGGCTTGCTCTTTCCGGCGCTGCTGGCGATCAACAGCAAAGTGTTGATGATCGTGGTGCTTTATTTCGTCTTTTTAGCATTCGAAACCCCTGTCTCCATCGGCACGCTGATCGCAGGTTTCTGTATCGCCTATTTATTCATCATCGTTTCGCCTACCCCCGCGGGGATAGGAATTGTGGAGGGATTGTTGACCCTGACATTGAGTTCTTTCTTCATCCCATTGGGCAGCGCGGCTGTCATCGCCCTGGCCTATCGCGGCTTTACGTTTTGGCTATCCCTGCTCTTTGGGCTGATCGCTTTCCGTTGGGTTGCCTATGAACCGATTTAGACATCTCGTCCTCGGCCCGCCATTGCAGACGCAGCAGTTCATCCACCAGCGCCTGAACAAAATCCGCGCACTGGCGACCTTTTCGCCGGACGCGCTTTCCTCGATTGCCTATGCCAACCAGGAGATCTTTCTAGGGTTAGTGGTTGCTGGAAGTGCGGGGTTGTCTTTAGCCTGGCCGATCGGGTTGGCCATCACGGTGCTATTGACGATCGTGGCAATCTCTTACTATCAAACCCTTACAGGCTATCCGTCAGGTGGGGGTTCGTATGTCGTCGCCCGCGAGAACCTGGGAACGCTGCCAGGGTTGGTGGCCGCGACGGCGTTGATGATTAGTTATATTTTGACCGCTGCGGTGAGTCTGACGGCCGGTGTGGAGGCGATTGCCTCGGCATTTCCTGCGCTCTGGCCTTCTCGTGTGTGGATTGCTCTTCTTTTATTAGTACTACTGACCATCCTCAACCTGCGCGGTCTGAGAGAAACCGGCACGATGATGGCAATACCGGTATATCTCTTCCTGTTCACTTACATCCCCATGTTGGTTTATGGATTCGTCCGGTTCATCATTTCTGGCGGAGGGTCGCTAACCGCTGTGGCCCCTGCGGCCACGATGCCGCTGACAACTTTCCTGGTGTTGCGCACTTTTTCTGCGGGCTGCACAGCGCTGACAGGGATCGAAGCGATCAGCAATGGCGTACCGGCTTTCTACCCTCCTGAGTCGAAGAACGCCCAAAAGACCTTGCTTGCGATGGCGGTTTTGATGGGGCTGCTCTTCGTGGGCAGCATTGGCCTGACACAGTCCTTTGCGGTGATCGCTGGGCCAGACGAAACCATCCTATCAGCGCTGGCGCGGCGCGTGCTGGGCGGCGGCGCGTTCTATCTGCTCATTCAGTTTTCCACCATGTTGATCCTGGCGGTGGCGGCCAACACCGGTTTTGCCGGTTTCCCCCGACTGGCAGCGTTGCTCGCTAAAGACAGATTTCTCCCACACCAGTTCACCGGCCTGGGGGACCGCCTGGTACTAGCCAACGGAATCTTGTTTCTCTCCACGATGACCGGCGTGTTGATCATCGGTTTCGGGGGGGATACGCATTCACTGATCCCTTTGTTTGCCATTGGCGCTTTCCTAGCATTTACGCTTTCGCAGGCTGGGATGGTCGTTCACTGGTGGAAGGAGAAGGGGAAACACTGGCAGGTCAAGGCCATTCTCAACGGACTGGGCGCGCTGGTGACCGGTATAACCGTCCTGATCGTGGGAGTCAGCAAGTTTCGGGATGGCGCCTGGTTGACCATCGTCGTGATCCCCCTCCTTGTGATTCTCTTCCACCGCTTTCGCGGCCATTATCGGGATGTCGCAGAACAGCTTTCGATGGGCGCGCTGAAAAAGGTTGACAGAACCCACCTCGTCCCCCGCGTCGTGATCCCCATCAGCGGGGTTCACCGCGGCGTCGTTGATGCGGTCAACTTCGCTTTTTCGATCTCCCGGGATGTGACCGCGGTGTACATCGAGCTGGAACCAGGCGGCGGCGAGCGCGTGCGCGCCAAATGGGCCCAATGGTGGCCTAAAGTGCCGCTGGTGATTCTGCCTTCTCCCTACCGGTCTATCGTTGGGCCGCTGTTGGATTTCCTCGATCAAACAGACGAAGAACACGCCGATGGTCAGCTTGCCACCGTCTTGTTGCCGGAGTTCGTGCCATCGAAATGGTGGCATGGTCTGCTGCACAACCAGACCGCCTGGTTGATCAAGGCCGCTTTGATTTACCGGCGGCGGCATCTGGGGTACCAGCGAGCGATCATTGATGTTCCATACCATCTTGATCGTTGATCAGGCGACCATCCGGGCTGCGGCGCCCGAGGCGCAAGAGGCCATCAAATATGGGATGCCGACTTTTACGCTAGTAACTACTCAGCCAAACGGAGAAATTCCCGAAAAAAGGGTGTGCGTGGGGGGGCTGCGCCCCCCCACGCACACCCTTTTTTCGGGCTAGCCAAAGCCGAAGCGAAAAGGAAAAAGTAACTATGAAACGATTTTTCCGCAAACCCGGTTCTCTTGGACATGCCCCTGGCACGCTGGTTTCTACTGAGAGGGAGGAGCGGCGTCCTCTGAAGTTGACCGTCTATGAATATGGGCCCGATGGGCCTGCCGATGAGCGCCAGGTTCAGTCGGTGGCAGAATGTTTACCTTTCGATTCGCAAGTACCGGTATCCTGGCTCGATGTGGAGGGCAGTCATCAGGTAACGGTGTTCGAGGAGATCGGCGGGTATCTCGATATCCATCCTCTGGTATTGGAAGACATCCTCGATACCAACCAACGCCCCAAAATGGAGGACTTCGAGCGCTATCTATTCATCGAGCTGAATATGCTTCTGTGGGACCAGGAACACGCCCGGGTCGAGTCCGAACAGACCAGCCTGATCCTGGGGGGTCATTATGTGATCACTTTTCAAGAACACGAAAAGGATGTCTTCGAACCGATCAGAAAACGCATCCGGGAGGGCAAGAGCCGCCTGGCCAGGTACGGCGCCGATTACCTGGCTTACTCGTTGATTGATGCGATCGTGGATCATTATTTCATCGTGCTAGAAAACCTGGGGGAGAAGATCGAGTTTCTGGAGGAAGAACTGGTCAGCGATCCCGATCCTGGAACCCTGCAATCCATCCATGAATTGAAGCGGGAGCTGATCTTCCTGCGCAAGTCGGTGTGGCCACTGCGAGAGGTGATCGGCGCTCTGGAGCGCGGCGAAAACCCACTCTTCCAGGAGACAACCCTGGTCTACTTGCGGGATGTCTACGACCATACCATCCAGATCATTGACACGATAGAGACGTTCCGGGATATGGTTTCTGGGATGTTGGATATCTATTTATCGTCCATCAGCAACCGCATGAACGAAGTCATGAAGGTGCTGACGATCATCGCCACGATTTTCATCCCGCTGTCTTTCTTCACCGGAATCTATGGCATGAATTTCGCCTATATGCCGGAGCTACAATGGCGCTGGGGATACTTCGTCCTGTTGGGCTGGCTGGCGTCGGTTTTCATCGGCATGATGTTCTACTTCAAACATAAAAAATGGATCTAGACAAATATGAATGGTTGGCTTCGTCTTTTCTGGATGTTCATCAAAGTGAACCTGCTGACCACCTCTGGGCCGGCCTCGGTGGGTTTGTTATATAAAGAAGCCGTCCCCTCCCTGTTGAGCGAGGGCGAATTCGTCGAGGCGGTTGGCTTTTCGAGCGTGTTGCCAGGGAGCGACGCCTTGCAACTGGCCATGTTCGTCGGCTACGCCGCACGCGGCGTGCCGGGCGCGTTGACGGCCTTGTTGGGTTCGATCCTCCCGCCGACGGTCTTGATGTTGGGCGTGATCACCATCTTGCAACGTCTGCGCGGCGAGGCCTGGGTGGGCAACTTCGTGCGCGGTCTGGCGCCGGCTGTGGCAGCCCTGATGGCGCTGGTGGCCTGGCAGGTGTTTCGAGGCGAGGGCGGCGGCAGAGTCCAGATTTCGATCATCATTGCCGTTTCGAGCATAGCTGCTTTGCTCATGAAGGCGCCGTCGGCGCTGGTTCTGCTGGCCGCTGGAATAGCGGGGATGGTCTTCTTCCGATGAACGCCGAAGCGAATAGTTTATTGCTGGCCTTCAACGGTGCAGATACCAGCCTTCCCGCGCTGGATTATGGGGTCTGGCTGGCCGGCCAGATTGGCGTTCCGGTAACTCTCCTGGGCGTCATCGAAAGCCCCTCTCGACGGAAACGCGTCGAGGGGGTGATCGAGTCTGTCACAGGCCGATTAGAAGCGGTTGGAATCCCGCATCACGTGCAGCTTGTCAGCGGAAATTGCCGAAGAGTCATCTGCCAGCAAGCTGTGGCCGGGCGTCATCTGGCGGTGTTTGGGCCTTTCGACCGTCCCCTCCTGCGCCGCTGGCTGCGCGGGCGTTCCTTCCGGCGAATATTAGCAAATATCGCCGCCCCGGTGCTCTACGTCAAACAGGTTTCCTCACGGCCTGGCAAGCTCCTGGTTTGCCTGGGTGGTTTAGGGTACGCCAAAACCGCCGAGGATTGGGCGCTTTTCCTGGCGCGACGGTTCGATGCCTCAGTGACCTTTTTGCATGTCGTCGAGCCGATTTCATATGATTATCCCATTGCACAGAAAATCCAGGATCGCTGGGAAGACATTCTCGAAACCGACACGCCCCAGGGATACCATCTGCGCCAGGCCTTGAAACGCGCCCAGGAGATGGGCGTCCCGGCGGTCTTTCAGGTGTGTCATGGCGATGTCGTCCACGAGATCATCGGCGAACTGAATAATCAGGATTACGATCTGATCGTCATGGGGTCGCCCTCCAGCTCGGCGAATTTACGCCATCTCTTCATGCCCAATGTGACCGCCGAAATCGCCGAGCATGTGGATTGTCCTGTCCTGGCGGCGGCGTTCGGGCAGGAGTGGATTTTCGAACCGTGAAGCGCTTTGTTGCGAGGGCGTTTTTTGCCCGAAGCAATCTCCAAAAGGGTAGAAAAACCGCTTGAACGAGCATTTTCCAGACCCGAGGAGATTGCTTCGCCGCCAAAAACGGGCGGCTCGCAATGACAGCGAGGGAAGTTATTTATTTGCGCTCCCTAAGTTCACGAAGGGCGCAAAGAATCGAGATAAGCATCATAAAATCGCTTCCACGCGACGGCGCCCAGGGCCTGCGCTGAGCATAGCCGAAGTGACGGGCTTGTGATCAGATCGTCCGTGATGGATGGCGAAATCGCATCACCAATCCGGTGTTCATTTATGCTATCATAACAGCAAGGAGATAACGCGCTGCGAACAGCCGGATTTGGACGCGTCGTAGCCCAAGAGGGCTGTGCGCCGATATACGCTGATGACGCTGATTTTGTTCAGCGAGAATCAACGTTCATCAGCGTTCGGACAGCGCGCTTCACGTTTCGAGATCTCTGGATTGACTCCGGTTTTCCCAGTTATGGAGTGTCATATGGATCAGCTTATTCGTATCTTATACGTGGACGACAACCCCGATGACCGCACCCTGGTGCGCCGGGCGCTGGCCAAAGGTCCCGGCAGGTTCGACCTGCGCGAGGCTGCCTCCTACGCTGAATTCGAAACGCTGCTCGGCGCGGAGACCTTCGCCCTCGTCCTGACCGATTATCACCTTCCCGGCTTCACCGCCCTGCAGGTTCTCGAAAGGGTGCAGGAGACGCGCCCCGGGCTGCCGGTGGTGGTCATCAGCGGCACCGGCTCGGAGGTGACCGCAGTGGAGGCGATGAAGCACGGCATGGCCGATTACGTGCTTAAATCCCAGCACGGCATCCGCCACCTGCCCCAGACGCTCCTCTCGGTGCTGGAAACACGCCGCCTGGAGGAGGAAAACAAGCGCGCCGAGGAAGCCCTGCGCGAATCCGAGGAACGATTCTCCAAGACCTTCCGCAATTTACCGAGCGGACTGGCGATCAGCCGCCTGTCCGACGATAAGATCATCGAAGCCAACGAAGCGTTTATAGACATGCTCGGCTTTGCCCGCGAAGAGGTGATCGGCCACACCTCGCTGGAGTTGAACCTGATC
>VGOC01000077.1 GCA_016865865.1 Chloroflexota bacterium | reverse complement strand
GGGCTGCTGGGGCACCGTATCACCAATATCCCCGGCTCTTCCACTTACTATATGGGCAGTATCACAGCCTATGCCTACGAAGCCAAAGTGCGCCTGCTGGGCGTCGAGTGGGAAACGTTGGAAGAATATGGCGCCGTCAGTGAAGAAGTCGTCTTGCAGATGGCGCGCGGCGTCCGCAGGGCGCTGGCTGCGGATGTGGGTCTCTCGGTGAGCGGAATCGCCGGGCCAGGCGGGGGCACGCCGGAAAAGCCAGTCGGACTGACCTGGGTGGCTCTTAGCACGTACGATCACGACGAGGCCCGAAAGTTCGTTTGGGAAGGAGATCGGCTGTATAATAAAGAGAAGTCTGCCGAGGCCACGTTGCAGCTTTTGGCGGATTACCTCGAGGCAAAATTGCATGGAGCCAGTTGAAGTTACCGTGCGTTTCGACCCCCAGGGCAAGATGATTCCCTTGAGTTTCGTCTGGCAGCGCCGAACGTACCGGGTCGAATCCATTGGTCGTCAGTGGGAGGGGAAGGATGGACATCACATTCTAGTGATGACGCCAGAGAATCGCGCCCATCATTTGCTTTTTGTATCTGCCAAGGGTATCTGGCATCGTGTGAAGGGAAGCGATACGCCAACGCTTTCCATGGTTTAGGGATATTTCTGGCCCGGGGACGGGCTTTCATTCTTATTCGTGACCTACTGAGAATAAAGTCCTCTTGCATTTTCCTCGATACTTATGCTATATACTATTGTGCAATTGTTAGCTTTTCTAATCAGCAGCGTTTTCCTGCCATGTGAGCGCTCTGCTGCGTGCTTTGCGATGAATAAAATCTGACTTCGTCGGATCGAACGTGAAGGTAATTAGAAAAAAAGAAAATACTCGATTGAGTTATCAAAGGAGGTGGTACGGGAAGAACGAACAATAGAGTAATGTAAACAGACAAAACCGATTGCGCGAACAAATGAGGAGGTTCAAGATGAAGGTTTTATCTGCAATCGTCCTGGCTGCCATCTTACTGACGCTACCGGGCAGTAGCGTTTTGGCAGCGGCTGCATCTACCAACGGGATAGATACCCTGGTATTTTCGCCCGCTGACATCGGGGGGACAGCGATATATGGCGGTGGTTATTCTGGATACCCGACGTTTTCGATTGCCAGCGTCGTCAAAGGTACGTCGGTGACCATCGTGGGGCATAATTTCCCGCCCAATGATACCTTCTGGGTGCGTATGAACTGGATGGGCACCAAAGGCGTCTCCGGCGCGATCATGGAAACAGTCACCACGAATTCCAGCGGCGTACTCTCCGATACCACCTACCCCATCCCTGCTTTTCTGGCAGGCGAGTACAAGATTGCTATCCGTCTGATCAGCCCAATTACGGGGTACTATGCCTACAACTGGTTCTATAACAACACGGCGCCAGTGTCGTACCCGCCGGCCGGATACGTTAGCTACCCAACCTTCGCTATCTCGGCTGTGCAGCAAAATACGAACGTCACCATCTGGCCGAACAATTTCCCGCCGAATGATACTTTCTGGGTGCGGTTGAACTGGATGTACACCAAAGGCGTTGCTGGTGCGGTGATGCAGACGGTGACCACGGACGCTAACGGGGTCCTGAATGACACGACCTATCCGATCCCCGATTTCCTGAAGGGATCCTATAAGATCGCTATCCGCCTGGAAAGCCCTTATAGCGGGTATTACGCCTACAACTGGTTCTATAACAACGACGCGCCCTGACAGGCGTCCCTCGGGGTGGCTGCTCCTTAAGGGTCCACGCGCCCCCAGGAACCCCCGTCCGATGCTCCACTTAGAAGAGTGGGGTGCACCTTGCATATGCACCCCACTTTCCTTTATTTTTCCAATCTGGCTCGCTCCTGGTCGGCGACGGCGGGTTCCAGCTTCTTGAATAGAGGCCCAGGTTCCTGTAACGCCTGTCCTCCCTCGAGCTGACTTGGCTGCCACCTGCCGCAGGCCTTGTCGGCCCTGTAACGCAGGACAGTATGTTCGCCAAGGTCGTCAGCGCGGGTTTCGGTATATTGTTCACCAAAGAGCGGCTGGAGGTATCCAAAGTAGGTGTGTAGCTGTTCGCTGGAAAAGGGGATGAAGGGAGCGAAAAGCACCTTGAGCGAGTCGATCGCCCGCAGCGCGGTGTAGAGCGTGGTCCCGGCGGCATCCTTGTCGGTCTTGATCTCGAACCAGGGGGCGGCGGCGTCTAAGTATTTGTTGACCTCTTGGGCGAGGCGCATGGCTTCATTGAGGGCGGCGCGTAATTTGACCTCTTCGATCAGTTTGCCGATGTCGGTAAATCCGGCCTCGATCGAAGCCAGAATCTCTTCATCAGCGGGGCGGAGTTCGTTGGGGGTGGGAACGAGGCCATCCCAGTTCCTATCGGTGAAGGAGAGCACCCGGTTGGCCAGATTGCCCCAGGTGGCGACAAGTTCATTGTTGTTGCGGGCAATGAATTCATCCCAGTCCCAGTCGGTGTCGCGGCTTTCGGGCATGTTGATGGTCAGGTAGTAGCGCAAGGCATCGGGGTCGTAGCGGGTCAAGGCGTCGCGACCCCAGACCGCCCAGTTCTTGCTGCCGCTGATCTTTTTCTTCTCCAGGTTCATGAATTGATTGGCCGGCACATCATAGGGCAGGGTCAGAGTCTTGCCCGTTTCTTTGGCGAAGATTTCGATGAAGCGTTCGCCAGCTCCCATTAATTCGGCAGGCCAGAGGGCAGTGTGGAAGAAAATATTATCTTTGCCGATGAAGTAGAAAGCCTGCGCGTCGGGGTTGACCCACCACTCTTCCCAGGCCGGGGGCTCGCCATTGGCAGCCGCCCACTCGATGGCTGCGGAGAGATACCCGATGACCGCCTCGAACCAGACGTACAGACATTTCCCCTCCCAGCCCTCCACAGGCACAGGGATGCCCCAATCCAGGTCGCGGGTGATCGGGCGCGGTTTCAATCCCTCGCTCTCGATCTTGCGAAGCGATTCACCCAGGACGGTATCGCGCAAATAATGCTGGCGCTCCCTCAAGAAGTCGGCCACGTCAGGTTCGAGTTTGGAGAGATCCAGGTAGAAGTGTTCGGTATCGCGCAGTTCCAGAGCATCGCCGGTTTTGGCGCGCGGATCGATCAGTTTCTCCGGCTCGAGCACATTGCCGCAGTTGTCGCATTGGTCGGAGCGCGCGCCCTCCGCGCCGCAGAGATAGCAGGTCCCCTCTACGTAGCGGTCTGGCAAGAACTTGCCTGCTGATGGGGAATACCACTGGGGGCGAATTTCCGTATACAGAAAACTGTTATCCTTCAAAGCCTGGAAGATGCTCTGAGCAACCTTGAAATGATTCTCGGTGTGGGTTGTGGTAAACAAGTCATACGAAATGCCGAGTCCTTGAAACAATTCCAGGAATCCGTCATGGTAGGCTTTGTACACCTCTTCGACCGGTTTCCCTTCGGCGTCGGCGCGCAACGTGACCGGCGTGCCGTGGGAATCCGTGCCGCTGACCATCAGCACGTTGTTGCCCTTCAATCTATGGTAACGGGCTACGATATCTCCTGGGAGATATGAGCCGGTGATGTTGCCAACGTGTATCTCGGCGTTGGCATACGGCCAGGCGATGGCGATGAGAATGTTTTTCGACATGAGAGACCTCCTCGGAGAACTCCACGGAGAACACGAAGGGCACGAATTTTAATCATCCTGGTGTTCTTCATAAAGTAGTATTACAGCGCAAAGTCGGGAACATGGGTTTTATTTTGCCCGAACCATCCACGAATAGAGCCACGAACGCACGAATGTGCGCGCCCAATTTCGTGTATTCGTGAGAATTCGTGGACGGTGCACGATCACAATCATCAACCTTGCGCTGTAAATGGTCAATGACAAGAAAAAGGGCTGCCTGCCCGGCAGCCCATGTTCATGCTAAGAACCCGGAAAAACTAGCTCATTCTTCCCAGGCTGGTGGCTGCCAATGACCAGGCGCGGCGCATCATGCTCATCATAGTGAACATCGCTGACATAGCCTGGAAAGATTTCGACCTGATCATTTTGCGCGTATCCTTGTGAAAACGAGTCTATACTGAGCGGACTAGTTTGTCAATGTGCTTCGTCATTTAACATAGATTTTAACGCCGATGAGCGTGGATCGCCGCTCCCTATGATGCAATCACAGCTTTGATGGTTGCGGTTGACGCCGCACTCCGGACACAATCCCAGGCATTCGGGACGGCAGAGCGAATTGATGGGCACTTCCAGCAGCATGTAATCGCGCAGGATCGGGGCGAAGTCTATTTTGCCGTTGGCCGGCAGGACGAGATCGGTATCCTTATCGGCCTGGGAGGGCAACGTGAACAACTCGGAAAATCTGCTTTCCAGGGGTTGGTAAACGGCGTCCAAACAGCGACCGCAGGTCGCCTCGGTGATCGCGCTGAATTCGGCCTGGGCCAGCAGTCCATCGCTGGTGCGTGAGAAGGTGATCTCGCCAGATAAGTTGCTGAGGACGAAATCACCTTCCAGAACTATTTCCGGAAGCTCGAAGTCGAAGGTTCGGACATAACCGACTTCTTCGTGCGCGATGAAGCCCACATCGAGTAGAAGTAAATTTGCAGGTTTTGCCATGATGTCACCACCGGTATTGTTAAGGCTGATCGCATTATAGCATAATAAAAGATTCCCGAAAAAAGGGGCGTGGGGTTTGCGGAGCAAGTCGCACCCCCCTTTTTTCGGTATATGTCTTGTGGTATGCTCTTGAAGCTACTCTCATTTTTCGGAGGAATATATGCCAAAACTGCTCATCGGCACACGGAACCCGGGCAAGGTTGCAGAGTTCCGAGCTTTGCTCGCCGACCTGGATATCGAGCTGGTCTCGCTGGCTGACCTCGACCTCGATCTGGTTGTCCGCGAGGTTGGGGCGACCTACCAGGAAAACGCCGCCCTCAAAGCCAAAGCCTACGCCCTGGCCTCGGGCCTGACCGCCCTGGCGGACGATTCCGGCCTGGAAGTGGATGCTTTAGATGGCGCGCCCGGGTTGTACTCATCCCGTTACGCCCCTCAGGTTAACCCAACTGATGCGGATCGGCGCGCGCATTTGTTGAAGAATTTGGTCGAACACCCGCGTCCCTGGCCCGCTCGTTTTCGTTGTGTGGTTGCCCTGGCTACCCCCGGGGGTGATTGCCGCTTTTCGGAGGGCATCTGCCCCGGGGAGATCATCCCCGAGGAGCGCGGCGATTTTGGCTTCGGCTACGATCCTATCTTCCTGGTAGCCGGCACAGGCCGCACGATGGCCGAACTGCCCATGGACGAAAAGAACAGGCTCAGCCACCGCGCCCGGGCGGTGAAGGCAGCGGCGCCTCTTTTGAAGCGGATGTGTCGGTGATCGTCAGTTGATGTGTGATTAGTGCTGTACTGAGGAGATATACGCATGAGTTGCCCAAGCTAATCTCATCATGCCTGTACATTGCTTGACACTATTCCTCGTGGAATTTATAATACTTATAAATGTTATAAACCTTATAAGTTTATATGAGGTGTAGAGATGGAACGAAAGATTGGCGCTACCGAACTCCGCCAGCGCCTGACCGATGTGCTGCAAGCTGTGCGGGAAGATAGAACGGCCTATATCATCGAAACCTTTGAACGCTCTCAGGCCGCTATAGTCAACCTGGATGAGTACCGTCAATTTCAGCGCTATCGCGAGGAGCGGGAAGCTTTCTTCGATTGGCTTGAAACTACGTCTACCCAAAATGCCGAAGGAAACCAGGGCTTGACGGACGCAGAAGTTCTAGGAATTATCGAGCAGGCGCGCCAGGAAGTGGCATCTGAAGTGGGGTGAAATATGCTCAGGGTGGTGATCGATACCTGTTCTCTGGTCAGCTATGTGTTGACGCGCGGCGATCTCATGCGCCGGGTGATCGCGGCCTGGCGTGCAGAACAGTTCGTAGTGCTGTCGTCTGCTGAGACACGCGCTGAACTTGCTGCTGTATTGGCCAGGCCGAAGATCAAACGTCTGGCAGTGGCCCCCTTAGATGATCTTGTAAAGGGAATAGAATTTTTTACTATGCGCGTTCGCGGGGAGTTGAATTTATTGGGGGTTTGTCGCGACCCCAAGGACGATAAATTTCTGGCTTGTGCAGTTGAAGGTGATGCTCAACACTTGATAAGTAGTGATCGAGATTTGCTGGAGATGAAACGGTACCAGGATGTTACCATTCTCAATCCTGGTCAGTTTCTCCTTGCTCTAGAGCTGTATTCTCTGGAAGCTGAAGAGATAACTCGACGCTTCGATCGTGATACTCTGATTGGTATTCTAGAAACTGTTCCACTTGACCCGACCACATTGGCTATCGTGTCCTCAGTGATTGAATGATTCGATTGGTGATAAACGCTCGCCCTTTGAAGTAAATCAGAAACCCGGTTTCTTCGCGAAGAAACCGGGTTTCTTTCATGAATTCAGATATATGATGAGTCACGGCTCAGGCGTTACCTCGGTCACTGTGCTTTCAGGTGCGACTTCTTCCACAGCTGGGCTCGAAAGCGCCGCGGCCTCATCGGCGGTTTCGGGCATTCCCTCCAAAATCCAGCGTTCGAACATCTCGACATATTCGGCTTTGAGGTCTTTGCTTGGGGGCATAGGGCCGATCATCTCTTCGCCGGTTGCAGGGTCGAGGATCGACTCTCTGTACAGCGTCAGAATCAGGTAGCTGTTCTGAAGGTCGCCAGCGATGATATTCTTGTCGGCGTTGTTGCCTGTGGTGAGCATCTCCTGGTAGCTGCCCATCAGGTATTCGTTGTTCTCTTTGCCGGGGCGGTGGCAGGAGATGCAGTAGCGCTTGACGACCATGGAGATATGTACTTCGTAGGAGGGCGCTTCGCCTTCAGTCAGCGCGGGGATGCCAACGATGGCCTCCTCGGGGATTTCGGCGCGCTCGTCCCAGGTATAGCGCATGAAGGTCACGATCTTCTCGATCTCGTTGCGCGGCAACTCGCCGCCGTAGCCCAATCCATTGGGGGGCATGCCCAGGTCTTGCTGGCCGTAGTCAATGACGTTGAAGAGCGTCTCGTCGGTGCGAGTCCACATCTCGTCCTGGCTGTTGATGGGTTTCAGGATTACCCCCTCCAGCCCCTCCACGCCGACGACTTCGCCGCCCTCGCCGTCGGGCTGGTGGCATTCCACACAGTAGATGGAATACAAATCCTGACCCTGGATGACCTGCTCGGCGATGGAGCCTGCCAGGGCGACCTCCTCCACCTCGGGTGTAGTAACTACTGAACGAACAGTCAACCCCACGATGCCAAGGACGATCAACCCCATCACCATGAGGCCGATCTTGCGTTTCTTCCAATGGCGGTAGGGATTTCTATCCAGGAAGGGCAGGAAAAGCAAAATCAGGATGCCGATCCCCGGGATGAGAGTCGTCCCCACCCATTCCAATTGGCCGGGGATGAATTTCAGGAATTCGAACAGGAACAGGAAATACCACTCCGGGCGCGGGACGTAGTTCGAATCGAAGGGGTCCGCTTTGGGTTCCTGGGCGACGCCCACGAAGGCTGCCAACCCGATCACGAGCAGGAAGAGCGCAAAGGAGACGATCAGGTCTTTGTAGATGATATCGGGCCAGAACTTGACGCCTTTTTGTTTGGCTTGAAGGTATTTATCGTAGTATTTATTCTTTTGTTCTTCGTTCACAGCAATACTCCTCGAAGCCTGATTATTCGTCTTCCCCAGGGATATTCGAAATCCCCAGTTTTACGATGAGAACCATGTGAACCCCGAGCAATAGCACCACCCCCGCGGGCAGTATCCAGATGTGGGCAGAGAAGAAGCGCGCCAGGGTCAGCGCGCTGAGGTCCGTGCCGCCTCTCAACACCTTGAAAAGAAAATCGCCGAGAAAGGGCACAGTTCCGAAGATTTCTGTGGCGACGGTAGTAGCCCAGTAAGAGCGCTGATTCCAGGGCAGCAGGTAACCGGTTAAGCCCATGCCCAGCGTGAGTAGAAACAATAACACGCCGGTCATCCAGGTCATTTCGCGGGGGAATTTGTACGCCCCATAGAAGAAGGTGCGTAGCATGTGCAAGAACAGCGTGATTACCAGCAACGTGGCGCTCCAGTGGTGAATGCCCCGCACCAGCCAGCCGAAGGCAACCCCCTTCGTGATGTATTGAATGCTGTCGTAGGCTACAGCCGGCGAGGGCACGTAGTACATCGTCAGAAATACGCCGGTGAGGGCCTGGATGACGCACAGGAACAGGCTGGCGCTGCCCAACGTAAACCACCAATTCACCTTGGGGATTTTTCGATCCAGGACTGTCGAGTAGAATGCCTCGAGGCCGAGGCGCTCATCGAACCAAGCGAAAACTTTTCCAGCCATGATTACTCTCCCGTCAGGTGAATGAGGATATTGCCCTCTTCGATCTTGAATTCGTAGCGATCCATGGGGCGAGGGGGCGGGCCATAGAGGATGGCGCCGTTGATGTCGAATCTGGCGTCGTGACAGGGGCAGAGAAATGCATGAGCATCTTCGTCCCACTTTACCCGACAGCTCAGATGGGTGCAGACGTTGGAATACACTTTCAATTCGCTCTCGGTTTTTCGTAGCACATAGGCGCCGTAGCTGCTGGTGGTTCGCTCCCAGCCGTTGACTTTGGAGCGCGTGAAGGAGAAGAGTGTTGGCGTCCCAATGGGATATCCATCGAAGGCGCCCAGGGAAATCCAATCATCCAGCTCCTGGGTTTTCAGGGCAGGGGAGACGATGAAGCCGATGATGGGCAAGCCAACCATTGCCCCCATGATGGACCCCAAGAAAGTCATCACGATCTTCGTGAAGTCGCGGCGACTGAGATTGGGGGAAGTGGTTTTCTTTACCATGCGTACCTCCCGAAAACAAATATCATCTCAAAAAGGGGTGTGCGCAGGGTGGCGCTGCGACCCTGCGCACACCCCTTTTTGAGTCTATCTCTATCCGATGGGTCAACAATTCCTCAGATAAGTATGAGTCCACTGAAAAAACTACGTGTAGAGGATTCGGGGCGGCATATATGGGGGTGCGTGCGCAGCACGCACCCCCATATATGCCGCCCCGCCACCTCGTTCAGGAGTTTTTTCAGTGAACTCAAGTATTATAAAACAGGAGCTTGGGAAATGTTGAGGATACCTGGAACTAACAAAGCATGTATTCTGTCACTTAATCGAGATGCGACTATTTGTGATAATATGCTTTACGCGAGTTGCTGCGAGTATGGCGTATAATAATCGAACCTCCCGAAGGTTCGTTTTTACGATCGTTGGTTTCTCGCAGGCGACCTTCGGGAGGTTTATCCTGGCAAGAGGAGAGGAGGCTCTCTATGACGCTGGACAGGAAGGTATCTTTTTTCGAAGGGCTGAGATATAAAGGAGGGGGTCCGATGCTGGCCTGGATCCTTCATCGCATCACAGGGCTGGGCATGATCGTTTTCGTCAGCCTGCATGTCATCAGTTCGTTCTTCACCCAGGAAATGGGCAGCGATTGGGCGATCGCCATCAACACCGTATACGAATCGATTTATTTTCAATTCTTCATCGTCTTCTGTGTTCTCTACCACGGCATCAACGGTATACGAATCATCATCCTGGATTTGTGGCCGAGGATGCTGCAATACCAAAAGGAGATGACCTGGCTGCAGTGGCTGGTTTTCGTCCCCATCTATGGCCTGACTATCTTCATCATGATCCAGAAGTTGATCACTGGCGGCTAGCCGACGGGAGGATATCGTATGCAAACCAGAAAAATTCCTCATCCTGGGTGGAATCTCGAGTACCTGATGTTCTTGTTCACGCGCCTTTCGGGGCTGGCTTTCTTTCTTCTAGCGATCATCGGCGTCATGGCGGCCTTGCTCATGGGGGCGCGTTACCAGATGGACCTGGGAACCCTGATGCGCTGGACATTCTTCCCCAATCCCAACCACGTCCTCGATAGCGATATCCCCGACGTGACCTTTGGGTGGGACAATGGGTTCTGGCAGATCATGCAGTTCCTGATCATCTTCTTCGGGGGGACGCACGGGCTGAACGGTTTGCGCGTGGTTCTGGAAGATTATGTTCATCGTCCCTTTTGGCAGATCGTAATCAAGTTGCTCATCTTCGTGCTGTGGATCTTCATGATCCTGGTAGCCGTTTTCGTGGTTCTGGGTTCTTGAGGCCATCGGAGGGTTATTCTATGAAAACGCATCAATACGAAGTCCTGATCGTTGGGGCTGGCGGCGCTGGACTGATGGCGGCTTTATACGCCTCCAGGAGCGCCAGCACCGCGGTGCTCAGCAAACTCTACCCCACGCGTTCCCACACCGGCACAGCCCAGGGGGGCGTAGGCGCGGCTCTGGGGAACCTGGAAGAGGACCGACCAGAGTGGCACACCTTCGATTCGGTCAAAGGCAGCGATTATCTGGGAGACCAGGACGCCATCGAGTTCATGTGCGAGGCGGCCCCGCAGGTGATCTACGAACTGGAGCATATGGGACTGCCTTTCTCGCGCAACCCCGATGGCACCATCGCACAACGGCCATTCGGCGGACATACCAATAACGTCACTGGCAAACCGGTCACCCGGGCCTGTTACGCCGCCGACCGCACCGGCCATATGATCTTGCAGACTCTCTATCAGCAGTGCATCAAGAACAAGGTCACCTTTTTCGATGAGTTCCATGTAGTTGATCTGATCACGGTGAACGGTTCGGTTGCTGGCGTGGTTGCTCTCGAGCTGGCGACCGGCGAAATGCATGTCTTCCATGCCAAAGCGGTGATCTTCGCAACCGGAGGACATGGCCGGGTGTGGGACGTTACTTCGAATGCCTATGCCTACACCGGGGATGGCGTTGCCATCACCTTACGGCGTGGCGTCCCCGCCGAGGATATGGAGTTCTTCCAGTTCCACCCTACCGGCATCTACCGTCTGGGCATTCTGATCACCGAGGGCGTGCGCGGCGAGGGGGGCGTTCTGATCAATGATAAAGGCGAGCGTTTTATGGAGCGTTATGCTCCAAAGGTCAAAGACCTGGCCTCGCGCGATGTCATCAGCCGGGCTATGTATTTGGAGATGCAAGAGGGGCGCGGGGTTGGAGGAAAACGTTACCTCTATCTGGATGTCAGGCCAGAAACGGTCAACAAGTATGCCGCCCTGGATAACCGCACCCGCCCAGATGGTTCTCCCTTCCGCGTGACGGGAGAAGAGATCCTGGCCAAACTGCCAGACATCATTGATTTCTGTCATGTCTACCTGGGCGTTGACCCGGTAACCCAACCCATGCCGGTGCAACAGACTGCCCATTACGCCATGGGCGGCATCCCCACGAATGTCCACGCCGAAGTCTATCTCGATGAAAAAGGCGCCATCATGCCGGGCTTGTATGCTGCCGGAGAGGTGGCCTGCGTTTCGGTGCATGGCGCCAACCGGTTGGGAACGAACTCGCTACTGGATATCGTCGTCTTTGGCAAGGAAGCTGGTTTGAGGGCGGCGGAATTTTCTGGGGGCGCCTCCTTCCAACCCCTGCCTGGCGATGCAGCAGATTTCGCCCGTGAACAATTCGCCCGCTTGCGGGACGGCAGCGGAACCGAAAAAGCCGCCGACATCGCCAGGGAGATGAAAACCGTCATGGACGATCATGTCGGCGTCTTCCGCGTGAAGGATGGTATGCAGCAGGCCCTCGATAAAATCCGCCTGTTGAAGGAACGCTATAAAGAGGTGCGCGCAGGCGATCAGGGAAGCGCTTTCAATACCGATATGCTCAACATCTGGGAGTTGAGCAACCTCCTGGATCTGGCGGAGGTGACTACGGTTTCGGCGTTAGCGCGTGAAGAAAGCCGCGGCGGCCACGCCCGTGATGATTTCCCTCAGCGTGACGATAAGAAATGGTTGAAGCACACCATGGCCTGGATGCGCGAAGGCGATGTCAAGTTGCGTTATAAGCCGGTCACGATCACGAAATACCAGCCGAAGGAGCGGGTGTACTAGGAGAGAACCATGAAGGTGACGCTAAAAATCTTCCGCTATAACCCTGAGACAGATAAGAAACCTCACTACGATAGGTTCGTCGTCGAGGCCGAAGCCACCGACCGTATTCTCGATTTACTGGAGTCGATCAAAAATTACCAGGATGGGACGCTCTCCTATCGCCGCTCGTGCGCCCACGGTATTTGTGGTTCCGACGCCATGCGCATCAACGGCGTCAATCGTCTGGCTTGCAAGGCGCTGGTCAAAGATGTGGGGAATAAGGTCACCGTCGAACCCATTCTAGGTTTACCGGTCGAGAAAGACCTGATCGTGGATATGGAGCCTTTCTTCGATCACTACCGTTCGGTGATGCCGTATTTCGTCGGGGGCGAGGAGAATCCAAAGAAAGAACAGATGCAAAGCCCCGAGGATCGTGAGCGCTTCGACGACACTACTAAGTGTATCCTGTGCGCGGCCTGTACGACTTCATGCCCTTCGTTTTGGGCGAGCGGCGAGTACATCGGGCCGTCGGCAATGGTCAACGCCCATCGTTTCATCTTCGACAGCCGCGATCAGGCCGCGGCCGAACGGCTCAAGATTCTCAACGATCAATATGGCGTCTATCGCTGTCATACCATTTTCAACTGCACCGACGCCTGCCCGCGCGAGATCCAAATCACCAAGGCGATAGGCGAACTCAAGAAAGCAATCGTCACTGCTCGTTTGGATTAGAGAAAATCATACCCGATGGACCTACGCCAGGAATTCTTTCGTCCCCCAGACATCTTGATCGCCGATGACGATCGCTTCATTCGGGATTTATTGGCAATGTATCTGACAGACGCTGGCTGCAACGTGAGATCATGCGTCAATGGCGCGCAGGCCTGGGATTCCATCCGAGAGAGACATCCCGACCTGGTTTTGTTGGATATCCGTATGCCGCAGATGGATGGCCTGACGGTTTGCGGTAAGCTGAAGGACAATCCCGAAACCCAGTTCATCCCTGTCGTGATCGTCACTGCGCTGGATGCTGAGGACGAGGAATTGCATGCCATCGAGGCCGGGGCGGATGATTTCATCACCAAACCCTTCAACTCGGTCATCCTGTTGACTCGCGTCCGCTCCCTGCTGCGGCTCAAACGTTTGCATGATGACCTCGAGAGTCGCAACCACCTCTTGCGGCAGGTGCTGCATCGTTATGTGGATCACGAAATTGCAGATGTGATCCTCACCGACCCTGACCGGCATTTGAAATTGGGCGGCGAAACCCGCCAGATTACGGTGTTGTTCGCCGATCTACGCGAGTTCACCCACTTCAGCGCCTCTCATCCAGCCCCCCAGGTGGTTGATCTCCTCAACCTGTTGTTCAACGAGATGGTCGAGCTGGTCTATAAAAACCAGGGCACGTTCGATAAATTCCTGGGCGACGCCATCATGGCTTTCTATGGCGCGCCCATCAGCGGAGAGAACGACGCTCAACGCGCCCTGCGGACTGCGCTGGAGATGCAGGAATGTTTCCAGCGCCTGCAATCGGAAGCGCAGGATCGAATTCCTGCACCCCTGGGATTAGGGGCGGGGATTCATTCTGGGGAGGCGATCGTCGGCAATATCGGTTCTGAGCGTTTGATGGATTACACGGTGGTTGGGGACACCGTAAATGTGGCGCGCCGGTTGCAGGAATCAGCCAAGCCCGGGGAGATCTTGATCAGCGACGCTACCTATCGCCTGGTGCCTGAAGCTGAGGTGGGGTTCCTCGGCCCGCAATCGCTGCATGGGCGCGACGGCCTGGTGGATGTCTATACCCTGTTAGGCCTGCCCGATCGATAGACCTTGCCGCGCACTTTCTGGGATGCTATAATCAGTAGATCACGAAAAAGATCGAGCCCGTCCCCGGGCGTCCCGAGGACGGGTCTTGGATCTAATTTTCGTGAAGTACTGATAATCTCTTTCGATTGCCCTAGTAGCTCAATGGACAGAGCGAGGCTCTCCTAAGGCCGAGGTTGCAGGTTCGATTCCTGCCTGGGGCACAAAGCCATCAGCGATTTCCAGCACACCTTCTAAGATCAAACTCCCCACGGAGAATCAGAGCAAAAAAGCCTACTCAGATGCAACGACGTGGAAAGCGCCACAAGGCCAGACATTTCCGTCAGATCTGGTGACCGCGAGGAGGTAGTCCCCTTCCAGATCGAGATCATACTGGGAATAACGCTCCTCTGAACCCTCATCTGGCGACCTGACCTTGAAAAGCCAGGAAATCCAAGGCGTTTCAGAGCCTCCGCAAGTCGAACCAGGTAGTCCGCAATGATCTTCGAACCATTGTAGAAAATCCAGCCAATTCTTCCCTGGGTATAGCCTCCCAACGATGAGAAACGATCTGTGTTCACTCCGATCGTGTAACAGGAAGACGTGTTCACCGATGTTGATCTCGTTTGCTCCATGAACTTCGCACTCGTTGCCATCGAATCATCTGTGGCGATAGTCTTATCCGCTTCATGACATCCTCCTTGCCACTGCGATTTGAACCTGGTCAAAACATCACGATCTAGACGGATAGTCAATGGGACTTTATTTTCTGGTAGTGGTCACAAAGTAAGTGATGCGAGTTGTTTCATGGCGAGATTGTGGTCAATGATGAACCACTCGGTAACGATGTAGTGAAACGCGTCGTTCTTGGAAAACGAAAGTGTCTTGCGAACATAACGGGCCTGCCGTTGACGGAGAGTACAATACCAGCGTTCCA
>VGOC01000076.1 GCA_016865865.1 Chloroflexota bacterium | reverse complement strand
GATCCAGCGCCAGCAGATTGCCCAGCAGGTTGAGCGTGGCCGTGCGCCCGCCGCCGTAATCGTGGATGCCCAGGGCTTCGATAGCGATCTTGTAGGGCAGGTTGTCAACCTGTCCTACATGTAGCGAAGATGTCATTGCAGAATATCCACTCGAAAGGTGGGATGCGTACCAGGGTTTGCATGACCGCCCTGAGAATGGGGTTGGACTCATAGCTGTATTTTTGGGTGGATTCCAGCCAGATTTTGGCTTGGAAATTGGCCCCGAGGAGGGCTTTCCTCAATTCGAGAGGCGTCTGCTCGTTGACA
Source organism: Chloroflexota bacterium (assembly GCA_016865865.1). Taxonomy (GTDB): domain Bacteria; phylum Chloroflexota; class Anaerolineae; order Anaerolineales; family UBA11858; genus NIOZ-UU35. The sequence continues at coordinate 14,830 of VGOC01000076.1, read as the reverse complement.
TGCAGGTGGGCGAACCGCCAGCGTGATCTTGGATCCTTGGGCAATCTCTGCCCCCGGAGATTCTGCGTCAAACGGTACAGGGGATATCCGTAGCGGTAATACCACAAATTGGGCATGGTGTGGAGGACTAACTTCCCGCCGGGCTTGAGCACACGGCGGGCTTCACGCAAGGATCGTTCGAGTTGGGCGGGCGTGAGATGCTCGACCAGGTCGAGCATAAAGACGATATCGAAGCAACGCGTGGCGAAGGGCAGATCCCCCGCCTCGGCTTGTTGGAAAGCCATCTGCCCGATGGGCGATAACTGCCGGACGATTTTCAGGGCTTCTGGCGAATTGTCGGCCCCCCAGGCCTGTGCGCCCAGTTTTGCGCAGTGCAGCACGAGTTCGCCGCGCCCGCAGCCGATATCGAGAGCGCGTTGTCCTGCCTGGATGTCGGCGATTTCCAGCGCGCGCGCCAGGCGTTGGGGGAGGAATTCGCCCAGGCTGGCGAGGAATTCCGAATGGCCGTCGCATTCAGTGAGGAGATAATCCTGCGTATAGGCACTGGACGGCAGATGGCAGACGGCAGACAGCACCCAGTTGAAATTCGGCGCGAAGGGCTTGACGATATGCCCCATCCAACGCGGGATTTCCACGCGCACGCGTTCCTCCACAGAGAACCGACCCGGGTTGCGCAGCAGCGTGGGCGCGTAATCGTGGATTTCGAAGCCGCTCAAGAGTTTGCGAAGCCCCCAGTAACTCAGCGGACGGATGTTGTAGGCGCGCCCGCGTCGGGCGAGGCGCATGAACGCCGTCGCCCATTTCTGCGGCAGCCAGGAGAGCAGCGGCAGATGGTAATGCTCTTCGATCAACGCCAGGCGGTTCGGTCCGCTGAAGAAGACGGCGCCGCCGGGTTTCGATACCCGGCGAATCTCTCGAACCAGTTTGGCAGGATCATCAACATGCTCGTAGACTTGCGCGCAGACGATCACGTCGAAATACTCGTCGGGGAAGGGTAATTCTTTCCCGTTGGCCTGGACAAACGATAACAGCGCTTCATGGCTATTCTGCGTCCTTCCGCGCTCGTCCGCGTCCGATGATGTCAGATATTCGATATCTACGCCGACGGCGAAACGGAACTGCGCCGAAAGCGCCTCGGCGACGATCCCCTCACGGCATCCGAGATCGAGGCAGGCCAGGTTGGTGAGATCATCGCCCAAGAAATCTCTGAGCACCGCGACGATCTTATGTGCTTTTCGCTTTCGGTAGGACAGGTTGTCAACCTGTCCAACATCAGGTGAGAGCTTCATCGAAAATACAGGTCAATTTACCTGCGACTGCATCCCAATGATGCTCGCTGATTACGGATTGGCGGGCTGCCCGTCCCAATTGGGCGCGTTCAGCAGGATTGACTAACAGTCTCTCTAAGGCCTCAGCCAGGATTCTAGTGTCCCCTGGGGGGATGAGTAAGCCGTTGTCGCCATCCCTGATGATCAGGTTCGCGCCGCCCAGATCGCTGGCGACCACGGGCAGGCCGCAGGCCATCGCTTCGAGCAGGACAGTGGGCAGCCCATCCTGGTTGCCGTGCTCATCTTGAATGGAGGGTAAAACGAATAGATCACCCAGCGATAGGAAATCCGGGACCTGATCCCAGGGGATGCGCCCGGGGAGAATGGCCTGGTCCAGGATATCGAGCGCCCGGGCGGATTCTTCAAGACTCCGCCGGGTTGGACCTTCCCCACCGATGATCAGCCTGGCATTGGGATGGTTTAGGGCGATCTCCGCAAAGGCGCGTACCAAACCATCGAACCCCTTTTTGTGGACGAACCTGCCCAGCGCCAGGATGTTGATCTCATCCCCCTGAAGACCCAAGGAATGGGCCAGTTCGAGGTTTTTAGACCTGGGATGAAATAGATCGGGATCGGCGCCCCAGGCCAACAGATAAGTATCTTTCGGCGCGCCAAGCGATTGGGCTTTGCGCAGCATCTCTGCGCTGCAGGCGGTTACCGCGGACGCTCGCCGAAAAATCCATTTCGCCGCCGCGCGGGAGAGGGGATTCCTTTGGGCGACGAACACGTCGGAGCCGTGCAGGCTGACCACGAAAGGGATGTCCTCGATTGCCGAAACGAGCGCGGCGATCGGCCCGTTGGGCAGCACCCAGTGGACGTGGATGAGTTGTGTGTTTTGTGCGCGTGTGACAGCTATCAACTTGACGAAGGCCCCCAGGATGAAAAATGGCAACAAGATATAGACTCGAGGGCGCAGCCGCACATCAGCCTCGAGCGATCTGGCGTGCCCCATGATATGCCATCGCTCGGGCCAGATATAGCGAAAGCGATGAACTTTTGTTCTTGAAAACTCGGGAGGAGCCCCCCTTCCCCCCCCAATCTTGGGGGGTGACTCTCTCTGCTCCCCGCAATGTTGGGGGGCTGGAGGGGCGACCACTTCAACATCATGAGGCGCGACGACTTCCACATCATGCCCCAGTTTGACGAGATGCTCCGCAATCGACTGGATGAAGGGCGCCGTTCCATCTCCGGGGAAGCGGGGGTAGGAACTGGTCAAAATGGTGATGCGTATAGGAATCACACAAGCGTCTGTAGTATACCGAATGGTAACTGCTCAGCCACCGAACGGATTTACCCGAAAAAAGGGTGTGCGCAGGGGGCTACGCCCCCTGCGCACACCCTTTTTTCGGGAATTTCTCTGGGATCGAATGTCTTTTTTGCCCATTCTTATGCCTCGCCCCTTCGATCAACTTCAGTATCGCCATCACGTTCGATAACGCCTTGGGCGCAAACGACGAGCGACTGACGAATTCTGGCTCCTTCCCCGTCTTGGGGTCTCGCTCGGAACAATGGGCATTGATTCCATAGGGGCCTAAGCCATCAATCGTTGGTATGGAATGCCACAGGAAGTTACCGTCGCTCAAACCGCCGCGTTCTTCCCTCAGCACAGAGATTCCCAACTGCGCGGCGGCCTCCTGCCAGATCGTTAGAAGCTTTTCCGTCCCGGGGTTGGTTGGCCAGGGCGCGGTCCTGTTGTCCAGTTCGATGTTGACTTTACAGTTGTAATTCCCGTTGGCGTTGGATACTTCGACCTGGTTCTGCAGAGCCAGGATATTCTTCACGCCCGCGTCGAAGACATGGGGATCGAAGGCGCGCATTTCGACTCTGGCCTCGGCGTAATGGGGCACGCGGTTGACCACGCTGCCCCCGCTGACGGCGCCGACGTTGAAGGTCAGGTGTTTGCTGTAATCGGTGAGAGCGGCTATTTGTTGGATTGTATGCGCGATCTGCACGATTGCGTTGGCGCCTTCGGGGTGATTCGAGCCAGCGTGGGCGCCTTTGCCCTGGACAGTCACGGTGTACGTCGCCCGTCCTTTGCGCGCCGTGACCAATTGAAAGAAGCCATCCCCGCGCATGCCGGCTTCGAAGACCAGCGCGGCTAAGGCGTTCCTGGTGAGGTGTTCCAGACACAGGTCGCCGAACTCATCCGACAGCCTCTCCTCGGCGGCGTTGAGCATGATCATCCAGGTGATCTCATCGAGGATGTCCGGCGCGGCGGCTCTCAGGGCGTCCATGATCATGTAGATCATCACAGTGCCGCCCTTGATGTCATTCGCGCCAGGGCCGTAGATGCGGTCGCCTTCTTCGCGCCAACGGAAATCGTTCTCGATTTCTTCCTCGGGTGGGAACACCGTATCGAGATGGGAGATCAGCCCAATCCGAAGATCGGATTTCCCTGGTCGAGTCAGGATGAGGTGTTTGCCGAATTCAGGGTTCCTGGCCTGCACGCGTTGCGCCTGGAAGCCTAGCGGAGCGAAGACTTCAGTGGTCAAATCGCCCAGTTTGTTCACCCCTGCCGGGTTGCTGGTGAAGCTGTTGATCGCGACCATGCTTTTCAGGAGATCGAGATATTGGGGGAGATGTTCTTCGAGATGGGAGTGAATTTCTTGGGGGTTTAGCATTATTCCTCTGCTAAATGACGGGTTTGCCTAACACGAGAGTGCGTCCTCACTGAAAACGGGCACTCTCGTGCCCCACTACGAACCATCATTTCATGCTTGATGGCCTAACCCGGACAAGCCGGAAGAGAGAAAACGAATCCGCTAATCTTCGCCAATCTGCGCTAATCTTTCTGAACCATTCGCGGTGCTTAGAGAGTGTTTTAAAACTCAAATCAGCCACAGATGAACACAGATAAAAGGGATTTCGGCGATAAAAGACGGCTGTTCATCAAGAAAATCGGTGTTCATCTGTGTTTATCTGTGGTTTCTGGCGACTTTTAAAACAGTCTCTTAGCGCAGATTAGCGGACTCAACATTCTTGCACAAAAAACAAGGATTTCGCTTGTAAGGTAATATCACTTGAGGCATTTTGACGTTTTTCCAAGCGCACCAGGCGGTGTTCTAGTTCGGGCAGCCATTGGGCGCGCTCGATATCGGGATATTCAGGAGCGGAAACGATCTCGATAGCTTGCTGAGTCCATCGTGAAGCTTCGGCAAAATCGCCCTTTTTGTGCTCGAACATCTTGGCCAGTTCCACATAGGCATATATCTGTCCATCTTCGGCGGCTTGCTGCCAGAGCTTCATCGCTTCCTCGATATCGCTGCTTTTCTTGTGCAGGAAGGATAACTGCTCTATCGCCTTCCAATAGGCCTTGTGTTGGACATCATCATGGGTCAGGCCGTGTTGGTATATCCTGGCTGCTTGATCGAAATAGCCCAGGTCTGCGTAGAGCTTGCCGATGGCGATCAGGTCCAGGCCGTACTCGACGCCCCCGCTCATGGGATCGGCTAGCAGCATGGACATGTGATTGAGCAGCGCGGCCAGGGAGATCACGTCCATCTCGTTGTGGTAGAACACGCCCCGTAGAGGCCGGGCGTCTCCGGTGTGCAGGTAGTCGAAATAAAGCTCAGCTACCATCCAGCCGGGGACGTCCTGTTGGGATCGGGTGGCCCCTAAAATCCTGGCTTCGAGGTCGCCCAGAGCGCGGCTGGGCAGGCGCGCCTTCCACAGCCGCCGCGCCAGATGTAATAGATCGAGGTGCCCAGCGTTTTTGAGGGGGGGTGGCCAGCCGTTGAGGATGTAACGATTGTCGAGCAGCGGCATGTCGAAGGCTTTACCGTTGAAACTGACAATGGCTTCGCAGGGGGCGACAAACTTCTCGAAGGCAGCTAATTGGGCAGTCTCTTCGGCGGGGTCGCGCAAGAAGAATTGGGCCAGGCGGAATCCGTCCCCCTCGAAGCGACCGGCCCCGATCAGGAAAGTGTACGTCCCTGCGCCGCCGGCGAGACCGGTGGTTTCTGTATCGAGAAAGACGAATTGCTCCAGATGGAGCATGGCTAATTCAGGCTCTTTTGCCCAGGCAGCGATGATTTCGAGGGATGCATCGCCTCTCAGGGGCGCAGTACCCCGCCGAAAGGTGTCAGCATAACGGGTCTCTACGACGAAGGTCTCCCCGCAGGGCGTGGATCGCCATTCCCCTGCCAGAACACCCTCGATGGGGTAGTCATCGCGGCGGAGTGGTTTTTTGGGTTTTAACTCATTGATCCCCATATCAACGCCCATGGATTTGAGTTTATCGGCTAGGGAGGGCATTATAATGAAGTTTGGTATCATCTCAATATTCCGGGGAACATGTACATGGTTCCTGATAGAAACCGTGTTCGTTCCTGGTGGTTATTATAAACCTTCCGAAGCTATAGGGCAATTCAGTGATACCAAGTAGTGCGCAAATTGCAATAAATACGATATAATAAAATAATGGTTTGCGGCGTGTTTCATTGACTTGGAGATTTGAAATGACTCAATCCCTTCTACAATTTGGGATTGTCTACCACATTTATAATCGTGGCAACAACGGGGAAAACATTTTCGTCGAAAAGCGCAATTACAATTACTTCTTGAATCTCTATGGGAAGTACATCGCCCCCATTGTGGATACTTTTGCATATTGTTTGCTGAAGAATCACTTTCATTTCTCGCTGCGGATTAAGGAGCGTAGTTCCATTATGGACGAACACGGTTCCTTTAAGGAACCGTGTTCGTTGAATAGCGATTGGCTCAGCCAGCAATTCGCCACCTTCTTTGGTACTTACACGAAAGCTATCAACAATGTATATGCTCGCACTGGTACTCTTTTTGAGGGGCGTTTCAAACGCATCCCAGTTACTGAAGATGGGTACTTTTGCTACCTGATTGCTTACATTCATCAAAATCCACAAAGACATGGCTTTGTGGATGATTACCGGGATTGGCCTTATTCTTCGTATCGTGCTCTGTGCGGTAGAGGAACTACTCGATTAGCCAGGGATGAAGCACTGTCATGGTTTGGGGGTGTTAAAGGGTTCCTTGATTTCCATGATAGTGTTTCAGATTTTCAAGCGATCGAGGTGTTGGTGGGAGGTGATTTTTTCTAGGGGTGACAACCAGGAACGCGGTTCCTTTAAGGAACCGTGTTCCTGGAAACGGCTTCTAACAGTTTTTCTACCTGATAGCTTGATTTATTTGCAGCTTTTTCTAATTCTTCGATGAACTTGAATTGAGTGGCTATGGCTGTGGCTTTCTTTTTCCCGGTGAGATCGGGGTTGGCGGCAGTAGTGATGATGGCTGTGGCCAGCATCCAGCGCAGGAGCCGGTCGAAGGCTTCTTTGTTGAACCACAGGATGCCCTGGTAGCGGTTGACCCGCAGCAGTCGTTGGATATCGTCATCGCGCAGCCAGGTTTGCAGGATTTGGGCGGCCTGGTCTGGGCCGGCGGGGAATGTTCGATGCCAACCCTGGTGGGCAACCATCACTTTGACTCCGGTGACGGCTTCTTGAGCGGCTTCTGCCATCCCCAGCGCTTCCAGGGTTTGTTGAATGATCTTGCCCAGCAGCCAATCGTCGAGCCAGCTGCGGCTACGCCCGGCGAACTCTTCCTCGCCGGCAGCTTTGCCCAGGTTGTGGGTGAACAACCAGCCGAAGAGCATTCCCCAGAGGAGAGGATCTTCCTCGGATGGGTTGAGCCAGGCCAGAACGGAGTCCAGATCAACCCCTTTGGGAGCAAGCAGTTGCTTAGGGAACAGGGGCAACCCTAAAGTGGTTTCGAGCTTCCAGCACACTTCTTTGGACAGGGCCTCTTTATCAACCTCTTTGCCGATCATCCCCTCGATCTCGCTCAACAGGCGGATCATCTTCTGTTGAACTTCAACCAATAAAGTTGGCAAGTTTGCAGGTGTACATGCTTGCAAGTACTCGAACATGCCGGGGTTGACCAGCTCGCGGAAGGGGTAGTGCAGCGGTTGCAGCAGGATTTCCTGCATGGCCTCTTCCAGTTTGGGGACGCCGCGGCCTTTCAGGTATTCGTTGAGCTGGGCGTACTGTCCCCATTCGTTATCGTCTACCTGGCGGAAATCGAGGAAGACGTGATATTTATACGCCCCCAGCTCGACGTACAGACCATTCTCATGGAGGTCGCGATTGTTGCGGATGAACTCCAGACCGCGGACATGGTCGCGGAAGATGGTGAAGGCGCTCTCATGATTCTTCAGCCCCAGGCTATCGCCTAGGGTCGTTTGAATGAGTTGATCTCTGGTTTTGTCCCGGAAGGCCGCAGAGGCTTTGATCCAGCCTCGGGTATCGGCCCAACGGTTGTGGTAGATCACCAGCGATGGCTCGCCGCCTATCCGGTTGGAGTAAGCGAAGACATTCTCGTCTACCTGACCGTGTGGAGTGTAGAAATCGTAGAGCGTGAAGCTGTCAACTTCGGCGAACTGGCCCCGGCGGTGGAAGAGGGGGAAGATCTCGCGCTCGTGGCGCGCCGCCAGATGGGTATCGGGATATTCATCCCAATAGGCGCGGCGGTATTCCATGCCGTATTTTTCGTGGTAGCCCTCCACCTGTCCATGGCCGAACATAGGCAGGCCGGGCATGGTGGCCATCATAGTACAGACGCCGAAATATTTGTCGTCGGAGCCGAATTGGGCGATAGCGGTTTCTTCGTCGGGGTTGTTGATGAAATTGACGTAGCGCTTGAGGATCTGCGGATCGAACTCGAGGGTGTTCTTGATCAGTTGGCGGTATTCAGCGTTCTTCTCGTCGCGCAGCATGTGCATAAATGCGCTGTTGTAGACTCGGTGCATGCCCAGGGTGCGTACGAAGTACCCCTCCATCATCCAGAAGGCCTCGGCCAGGAGAAGCGTATCGGGGATTTCCTGGGCGACGCGTTCCACGACTTCGCGCCAGAACTCCTGCGGCATGGCCTTGTCGAATTGAGAGCGTGTCATGCCGAACTCGGCGCGGGAGGGGATGTCGCCGCCGGCCCCGGGTTCTGGGAACCACAGTCGCTGAAAATGCTTTTTGGCCAGGGTCATGGCGGCGTCGAAGCGGATGATGGGGAATTTGCGCGCCACGTGAAGGATGGTCTGGATGACGGCCTCGCGCACCTCGGGATCGAGGAAATTCAACTGCGCAGTATCGTTCCAGGGCATGGCGGTGCCATCGTTGCCGTGGTAGATGTATTTTTCGCTGCCGCTCCAATGGTCAATGCGTTTGAAGACCACCGCGGCGTCGTTTCGGGAGTAGTAGTGATCTTCCAGGTAGACGCCCACGCGCTCGTCGTGCGAGAGATTTTCCCCGTCGAAGGTGTAGGTGGGGAAGGGGGAGTGATCGAGGGCGATGAACCAGTTGGGATGTTCGACGATCCATTTGGAATAGATGCCCACATGGTTAGGCACCATATCGGCAGCCAGGCGGATGCCGCGCTGCCAGGCGCGGTGGCGCAGATTAGAGAAGGCTTCCTCGCCGCCGAGATCATTGGCGATGGCGTAATCGTAGAGCGAATAGGCCGAAGAGACAGCGTCGGGGTTACCGCAGCGTTGTTTGATACGCTGGGAGGCGGGGCTGCGTTCCCACAGGCCGATCAACCACAAGCCGGTAAAGCCCCAGCGGACTAATTTGTCGAGTTCCTCGTCTGGGACCTGGTCGAGACGGCTGACCTGGCGGTGGTATTCCTTCGCCAGTTGATCCAGCCAGACATACGTGTTTTTGGCGATCAACACCAGGCGCGGCATCCAATCGCTATCGGGGCTGAAGCGTTCCTCTTCGGGATAATCGAGGGGGGTCGGGTAGATGGGTACGTGGGAAGGGCCGGGACCGAAGAAGCGGGGTTTCTCCTCCTCTTTGATGAAGTCAATGCTTTTCAACAATCGCTGCAGGAATTCACCGAGGATCGTTCCCCAACGCTCGCGGATATATTCCAACTGACCAGCGAGGGAGTGAGGCGACGCCAGGGCGGGAGCTTTCAAAAACTTGATCAGGGTTTGGTTCTCCGGCCCGAAGGGGGGTTGAGTCTCGAAGAAATCGTGCAATTGGACGATGATCTGTGGGTAGATGGTGTGCTTTTCCAGGCTGCCATCGTCGAAGAGTTCCTGGTAGGGAGCAAAAGCCGGGTTGACGTTGGCCAGCCAGAGCATGAGCAGCTCTTCGAGGGCGATCTGGCGGTTGAGCAGGCCGTCTGTGCGCCCCCACAGGTATTCGTCAATCGTGCGTTCCCCGCGGTAGACGGCCAGCGGGGGGAATTCATCGGTGAAGCGGCGGAGGGCGTGATCTACTTTTTCCTTGCCCAGTCTGGTATCCAGCCAGGCCAGGGCTTTCTCCAGCGCCTGGGGATTGACATGCAGCCGATATTGGCGCGCCACGTAGTGCAGCATTTCGTCAATCAAGCCCATGGCGTGGATCTGGCCTGCCTTGACGGCTTGCTCAGGATAGCGGATCAAATCCCGCTGGGCGTTCATCTTCTGGGCGAAGGTGCGCGCGGCGTGGAAGTCGGCGAAGATGACATTGCCGGTCAATGAAAAAAGTGTTTCCGAAAACTGGTAGCGGTCTCGAGAATGTCGGGAGATGTGGAATTCGAAGTGGGGCATGGGGCGGGGTCGGATAGTCGAATAGTCTGATGGTCTATCGGGTTAGTTATACCATGATTTGGGGGTAGCGGTAAGCGGTTGTCGGGGGTCAGTCAGCTGGTGGTGTGGGGAATATCTGCGGTAAAATTTCGACTATGTAAGGGATCCATTTCATTCACAATTCGTTGTTGTACTGTAACTGCTCAGCCATCGAACGGATTAGCCCGAAAAAAGGGTGTGCGAAGGGGGCGTAGCCCCCTTCGCACACCCTTTTTTCGGGAACTTCCCCGTATGGCTGAGTAGTTACGTTGTACTACTTGGATTGAACGGCTACTGAAGGAGTAATCATTGCGCATCACAACGTGGAATGTCAACGGCTTGCGGGCAGCCCTACAGAAAGGGGCAGGGGAGTGGTGGGAGGCTTATCGCCCCGATGTGCTGTGTTTGCAGGAGGTGCGTTCCCGGCCGGATCAACTAACTGATGGACAGAGCAGAAAGTTAGCGTGGGTTCATGCTGAATGGAATCCCGCTCGTCAACCGGGCTACAGCGGGGTAGCGACTTTTTCGCGCATCGAGCCGCTGGCTTCGGAAAAGGGCCTGGGGGAGGAGCATTTCGACCACGAAGGCCGCCTGATCCAGACGCGTTTCGATGATTTCGTGTTGTTCAATCTCTATTTCCCCCATGGCAGCCGCGATCACAGCCGCGTTGGGTTCAAGCTGAAGTTCTACGCTCGCCTGTTGGATTTATGCGATCGGATGCATGAATCCGGCGAGCAGATCGTCCTCGGCGGCGATTTCAACACCGCTCATCAGGAGATTGATCTCAAGAACCACAAGCAGAACGAGACCTCGACTGGTTTCCTGCCCGAGGAGCGCGCCTGGATTGATAAATATCTGGAGCATGGCTTCGTGGATGCTTACCGCCTTCTTTATCCAGACCGGGAGCAATATACCTGGTGGGCATATTATGCTAATGCTCGTGAACGCAATGTGGGCTGGCGATTGGATTATTTCCTTGTCAGCGAGAGTCTGATGGCGCACGTGGAAGATGTCATCATACATCAGGATGTGCTTGGATCTGACCACTGCCCGGTGACTTTAGTCATCACTCCCCAAATTCCAATTCGAAATCAACCTGGTCGTCCCAGCCGTTGGCAGGCTCGAGGGTGATTTCACTGAAGAGGGCCTCTTGGGTGGCGCGCACGAAGTGGCGTTTGATCAACTCCAGCATGGCGATGAAGGTGACTACTACATCGAGGCGGGTGCGTTTTTCCCCCACGATCTGGCTGAAGGAGCTGCGAGTTCGTTCGCGAAGGGTTTTTACGATGTGATCTATTTTTTCGCGTATGGTAATTCTTGGAACAGAGACCACCGTTCCCAGGTTTGGACGGTCATCTACGTGGGAAAAAACTTCTTCGGCGAGTGCGAACAAATCTGCCAGGCCGAAACCTCCAAAATCAGCCTTTTCTCGAACTTTCGGGGGCGGAGCCTGACGCAGAAACGATCGCAACCCCTCGGCCTCCCGGTCTGCTAACGTATTGGCGATTTCTTTGTAGCGCTTGTATGCCAGCAGTTGGCGGGCGAGGGCTTCGCCTGGATCTTCTTCGCCTTCTTCACGTATCGGAGGACGCGGCAGCAGGGCTTCGGATTTGATCTGTAATAACTTGGCGGCGATGACCAGGAAAGCAGAAACCTGCTCGGGCTGTTGATCGGGCATGTCCCGAATGTAAGCCAGATATTGATCCGTGACCTGAGCCAGGGCGAGTTTGGTGATATCGAGTTCGGCGCCCTCGATGAGTTGAAGCAGCAAATCGAGAGGCCCCTCGTAAACGGGAGTCACTACTTTGTAGTCGCCGATTTGCTGGCTGGCGAAGTCGAATTTCATGCCTGGGATTATACCTGACAATGGCTGGGTGTCATGCTATACTTCCGAAGTTCGAAAATCGGAAACATTGTAACCAAACTCCAAATCTTGCATCATAAGGGTAACACTCGGGCTAAGTGTCTCGTTGGTTCGAGGCGAAGTTTCGTTACTTGGTAACTACTCAGCCATACGGGGAAGTTCCCGAAAAAAGGGTGTGCGAAGGGGGCGTAGCCGCTTTGCGTTCGCACACCCTTTTTTCGGGCTAATCCGTTCGATGGCTGAGCAGTTATGTTACTTGTTATAAAAAATGGAGATCGATTGGAATGAGTGCAAATTGGAAAGAAGTAGTCGCCGATTGGCAAGGTGGAACATCCTTTATCGGTAAGAACGCCCCAGGAGGGAGCGTCCAGATCGGAGAGGTTGATGGGAAACCAGGAATCGGTCCTATGGAGTTGGTCCTGGTTGGATTGGCCGGATGCACCGGATACGATGTGGCCTCGATCCTGGAAAAGAAGCGTCAGCCATTGCAGGATTTGAAGATCAAAGTGCGTGGAAAGCGCGTCGACGCCTACCCGATGGTGTATGACCAAATCGAAGTAGAGTATTTATTCTGGGGCGAAGGTTTGAGCGAGAAAGCCGTGGAGCAGGCCATACAGTTGTCGGAAGAGAAATATTGTTCCGTCAGCGCAATGTTGAGCAAGACCGCCGAGATAAAATCGGCCTATCGCATTTTATCCCCCGGCGAATTAGTGTGAGTCTAGAAATACAACATTGTCGTAACTGTTCAGCCATCGAACGGATTTACCCGAAAAAAGGGTGTGCGCAGGGGGCTACGCCCCCTGCGCACACCCTTTTTTCGGGAATTTCTCCGTTTGGCTGAGTAGTTACACATTGTCAAGGTAGTGACAAGAGACTCGAAATATGGAGAAAACAATGATCAACGAACCTATTCACGTTACAGACGCGGCTTTCGAGAAGACCGTGATTCAATCCGAACTGCCTGTGGTGGTTGATTTCTGGGCGCCGTGGTGTGGGCCGTGCCGCATGGTGGCGCCGATCCTGGACAAACTGGCTGGCGAGTATGCTGGAAAAGTCGTGATCGCCAAGGTCAATACGGATGAGAATCCTGAATGGGCGATGAAGTTCAACGTTCAGGGCATCCCGACGATGTTGTTCGTTGCCAACGGCAAGGTCGTTCATACCCAGGTTGGCGCATTGCCGGAGCCTATGCTGCGGAATACTCTGGATCAATTCTTGAACGTTGTAGACAATAAAAAAGGGTAGAGTAAAAACGTAGGACGTCCGAAAAAAGGGATTGAGAAGTTACCTTATTCCTTTAAACGTTCGATATTCGCCCCCAGCGCGCGCAGTTTCTTATCTATATGTTCATAGCCCCTATCTATCTGTCCGATATTGCGGATGGTGGATTTGCCTTTCGCTGCCAGGGCAGCCAGAACCAGCGCCAGGCCGGCGCGAATATCTGGGCTTTCGACGCTCTCCCCGATCAGTTCTGAAGGCCCCTGGACAATACAGCGGTGAGGATCGCACAAGACGATCTGGGCGCCCATGCCGGAGAGCTTATCGGTGAAATACATGCGGCCCTCGTACATCCAGTCATGGAAGAGGATGGTGCCCTCCGCCTGGGTGGCTACGACAATGGCGACGCTCATCAAATCCGTCGGAAAAGCAGGCCAGGGCATGACGTTGATTTGAGGGATCGAATGACCGATGTCGGGTTCGATCTTCAAGCTTTGTTCGGCGGGGACGATGATGTCGTCGCCTTCCACATCCCAATTCACGCCTAAACGCCGAAAGACCAGCCGCACCATGTTCAGGTATTTCGAGCCAGCGTTCCGGATGCGGATCGAGCCGCCTGTGACCACCGCTGCGCCGATAAAGCTGACCACCTCGAGGTAATCTGACCCAATGGCGAACTCACCGCCGTCGAGTTTTGGAACGCCTTGAATATGCAGGGTGTTCGAGCCGACATTCACGATCTTGCCGCCCAGGGCGTTGATGAACTGGCACAACTCCTGGACGTGAGGTTCGGAGGCCGCATTGCGTATGACCGTTTCGCCGGAGGCTGTGGCCGCGGCCATGATGGCGTTCTCGGTGGCTGTGACGCTGGCTTCGTCCAGCAGGATGTCATTACCGGCTAATCCATTGGAGAAATGAAAGATGCGCTCAACCCGGTCGTAATCTACTTTTGCGCCCAGGGCTTGCAGCGCCAGGATGTGTGTGTCAACCCGGCGGCGGCCGATCACATCGCCGCCCGGGGGAGGGAGATGCAGCTCGCCAGCGCGCGCCAGCATCGGGCCGGCCAGGAGGATCGAGGCGCGAATTTTGCGACAAAGATCGGGATCTAAATCGGCGGGGCGGAGAGTTCGAGCATGAACGCGCCAGGTGTGCTCGCCGAGGGTTTCGATTTCAACGCCCAGGCTGCTCAACAGGTCGCGCATCGCTAACACGTCGCGGATCTCCGGCACGTTGCGTAGGATCACCGGCTCATCTGTCAACAGGCAGGCTGCTAATAGGGGTAGGGCCGCGTTCTTGTTCCCGGAGGGGGTTATTTCGCCGTGCAACGGTCTCCCGCCGCAGATTCGAAAATATTCCATATGAATGACTCCTATCGAAGTAGGGAGAGCGCGGCGGGACATATTGGGGGGCGTTCGCAGCACGCTCCCCAATATGTCCCGCCACGTATCTTACTCTGCTGATTTCAGTACTACCATTTCACCGTCCGACAATTCTAACATCTCTGCGGCTCTTTGACGGTTGGCGACGATCTCGATCAGGCCGCTGCTGCCGACCAGGGCGGCGCACTCATTCGGGGGGATTTCGCCAAAGGTCCACGCCCAGGGGAGCTGTTCCCCGTCTGGCAATTCGACAAAGGATCGAGAGGCATCGAACGTTTGGGATGGCGCTTCCCCAACCCAGGGCCTGAAACGCCAAAGCTCGTTTTCTATGTGGTCGAATTTGCCCAGGCTTGTGAGCAGGTTGCCGAAATGATCTGCGTGCAGGATGTCTGCGCGCAAAACGCCTGGGGCTGGAGAAGCCAATCGGGGCGCAGGGATCAGCTCTACATCCGGGACCGTCGCT
>VGOC01000075.1 GCA_016865865.1 Chloroflexota bacterium | reverse complement strand
AGTATCTGGCGTGCTGCTTTGGGATCGAAGGCGCCTATCCAGCAGGTGCCCAAGCCTAGATTCGTCGCAGCCAGGATCAGGTGATCCATGACGATCGCCGCATCCACGACGCTGTAATTCGCTTTATCATGCCGCGCCCAGGCCTTGGAGGGAATCCCGCAGACCACGATGATCAGAGGCGCCTGCACGAACCACTCGCGGTTGTAGATGCGCCGAAATTCCTCTTCCCGCCCCCGGGTGTGGACGACGATCAATTGGAAGGGTTGCATATTCGCCGCGGTGGGGGCCAGCCGGGCGGCTTCCAGCACCTGCTGAAGCTTTTCGTCCTCGACGGGATCAGGCTTGTAAGCGCGCACGCTGTAACGTTTTTCGATCAGTTCAGAAAAATCCATCCGGGTACTATTCCTCTTCCGGGAAGACTCTCCCTTTGGTTTTCTCCCAGGTCTCGTCATCCATCAGGGTGCTCACCCGGAAGGCTTCGGCGTAGGCCATCTCTTTTCCCTTACCGCGCTCGGCGGCCCATTCCTTGATGCGCTCTTCGGGATCCCAATCCTTCATTTGACTCTTGTGCGCGCGCAGGGCCTCGACTTTGAGTTCGATGGTCTCGGTAATGTTGACGAAGATATCCGGCTCGCCCCAGGTGGTCACGTAGACCTTGCGGGGCTTGTGGGCGGTCAGGGCTTCTTCTTCGAGTTCTTCGAACAGGTTGGGTTGTCCGGCAGCGGGGAAAGTGGCATCCAGGGCGGCGGTGGCGGCGGCGCGGTGATCGGGGTGATTGATATAGCTGCCGCCGCGACCCCACACCACGGTCGGGTCGCTGGTGACGATCACCTCCGGGCGGAAGCGGCGGATCTCTCGCACGATCTTCTTGCGCAGCTCCAGGGTGGGCTGCAACATGCCGTCTGGCTCGCCCAGGAAGACGACTTCTTTCACGCCTAGAATGTTAGCCGCTTCATGTTCTTCGGCCTCGCGGATTTGGGCGGCCCTGGCGCGGGTCATGCCCGGTTCGGCGATGCCCACGTCGCCGCTAGTGCAGAGCACATAACAGATTTCTGCGCCAGCCTGCGCCCAGCGGGCAATCGTCCCAGCGCAGGTAAATTCGGGGTCATCGGGATGGGCCATGATCACCATGGCGCGTTGGGGGGTGTAGAAACTATTCTTCACTCGCTTCCCTTTCGATTAGTTCCAGCCTTTGCATCATGCGGCGATCGTAGTAACGTTCACCGCAATTGTTGCAAACAAGTTACTGCTCAGGCTATCGATTGGAAATCGAGGCTGCGTTGCGAAACCGACCTTCGTCGGTTGAAAATCCAATCCGCGAAGGTGGATTTCGCACGCCAGCCTCGAATTTATTCGATGGCTGAGCAGTTACGCAAACAATTACATTGTCTAACCTGATTGTAGAACAATTCTGCATCACCGAAAATATTATACTCCATGCGAGTTTCTGGCGATATTTTCTTTTTCGAGGTCTCATTCGTGGATGGCCTTCTCGATCTCGGCCATCGTTTCCTGCTGTGGGCAAACCGTCCACGATGATAAAATTGTAGCATAAAATCCCGCTCGCCTGGGATATGTATCGCGATATAATCGGGTTGTCTGACAACCAAATTCTGATTCCCCTAGCCCCTACCTCCCAAACCCCTACCTCCCGACCCCCTAACACTCAACCCCCTTTTCTGGAGAACCCCATGTACACCATAGATCTAACCGTTATCGAAGAACGCCTCGAGCGAGCGGTACAACGCGCCCGCGAGCAAGATATCATCATCCCCACCTTTGCGCAAATGAAGAACCCCGCGCTGATCCCAGCCAGGTTCGTAGAAGAACTGGCCTCGATTGGGCTGTGGGATGTGCATCCTCGCAACCTGTTTCGCATCACCTGGCATAATCAGCCCCGGGTCAGCGGCGGCGGGTTTGGCGGGGTGAATTACCTTGAGCTGCCCTCCAGCCTGACCGGCGTGCCTGCCCGCATCATCGCACTGGTTGGCAAGTGGTTCCCCACCGGCGCCCATAAGGTTGGGGCCGCCTTCGGGTGCCTCGTCCCACGCCTGGTTACAGGTCAGTTCGACCCCACCACTCAAAAAGCTGTCTGGCCCTCCACAGGAAATTTCTGCCGCGGCGGGGCCTATGATTCCGCCCTGCTGGGCTGCGAGTCCATCGCCATCCTGCCGGAGGGGATGAGCAAGGAACGCTTCGACTGGCTGGCCAAGATCGCCGGCGAGACCATCAAGACGCCCGGCAGCGAATCCAACGTCAAAGAGATATTCGATAAATGTTGGGAGCTGCGCCAGTCGGGTCAGGACTTGATGATCTTCAACCAGTTCGAGGAGTTCGGCAATTACCTGTGGCATTACGATATCACCGGCCACGCCATGGAGGAAGTGTTGGGGCAGGTGATGAGGGCCAGGGATAGATATCGCGGCCTGGCCTCGGCCACCGGTTCCGCCGGCACCATCGCCAGCGGCGACTACCTGAAGCAGATTTTTCCCGAAAGCAAGATCATCGCCAGCGAAGCCTTGCAGTGCCCCACGCTGCTCGAAAATGGCTACGGCGCGCACCGCATCGAGGGCATCGGAGACAAACATGTGCCCTGGGTGCATAATATCAAGAACACCGATATGATCGTGGCCATTGATGACAACGCCGTGGTCAACCTGGCGCGCCTCTTCAATGAACCTGCCGGCAAAAAATACCTGGCCAAACAAGGCGTCCCCCAATCACTAATCTCCAATCTCCATCTTTTGGGCTTCTCCGGCATCTCCAACGTGCTTTCGGCGATCAAAGCTGCCAAATACTACGAGATGGGCGAAGAGGACATCATGCTCACGGTGCTGACCGACTCGATGGAGCTCTACCAGAGCCGTTTGAAGGAAATGCACGAGGAATATGGCGAGTACTCCGAGACCGATGCCGCTGCCGACTTCGCTCGATGGTTGCAAGGCGAATCCACTGATAATCTGCTCGAGCTGCGCTACGAAGACCGCCGCCGGGTGCACCAACTCAAGTACTTCACCTGGGTGGAGCAGCAAGGCCGCACGTATGATGAAATCAAGGCCCAGTGGTACGGGCGGGATTACTGGACAGACTTCCAGAAACAAATCGTCGAGATTGATGCACTGATCGAAGACTTCAACGCCAGAGTGATGGTTTCCTAAAGAAAGATCAAAGGCCCGTCCTCGGGTCGCCCGGGGCTTGTTCTGAGCAAAGTCGAAGTGACGGGCTTTTGATCTTTTTTGTGATCTACTGAGTATGGTACGCTGATTCACCCTGATGTTGCAGATGTTGAACGCTTTGCCAAACCCCTCCGATTTGATCCTCGTCGCCTATATGCCCACGCCGCGCGATTTGGAAATCGCCCGGATTTTGGGCTGGTACCGCATTCCATTGCGCAGCGCGCCCAAGGTGGTCGCCGTGGATTACCTGGCCTTCTATCAGCCCGCATCGTTCGGGGATCGGAAATGGCGCATCGAATATGTCGCGCCTGTGCGTGGGCACGAGCTGGTCACCCGGGCCGAGCTGCTGCGCGACGAGGCCGATCATCCCCGGGCCAGGGAAGAATATTTCAAGATCCAGTTGGGGCCTGTCGTGCGGCTTCCGCATAGCCTGCAGGCCGGACAATGGAAGCGGATCACATTTCTCTACACAACCGGCGAATACCTGCTGGCAGCTCAAACCCTTAACGACCTGGTCGTCCATAGCGAAGAGCGGCAGTTGCTCTGGCAGGCTCTGCGGGAGCGGGCTACTCAAGCTCAGGAATACGGTCAGCAGGAAATGCCCGCTTTAGACCTCGATCCCGCTGTCCTGGCGCTGTTGTTGGGAATCAACGAGATCGAGGGAGCCTACGATCTGGAGTAACTGTATGATCGAAGATAACCCACCCTTTGAACAAGCCCCCCCCGTGGCCGAGCCGGTCTGGACTTACCGCGGCTATCAACTGCGGGCAAGCGAGTTCACGACCGCGATGGTGCATTTCTTTCGCGCCGAGGTCAATCGCGCCAATGTCTGGCGGATGCGCCTGGATACCACAACCAATTGGGCGGTTGTGACCACCGGCGCTGCCCTGTCGTTTACTTTCGCGCAGACCGGTAGCCCCCACATCGTCATCCTGCTCGATATGCTTCTGGTGACCCTCTTTCTGCTCATCGAAGCCCGCCGCTATCGCTATTACGAGCTTTGGTCGTATCGCGTCCGCCTGATGGAGACGGATTTCTACGCCGCCATGCTCGTGCCGCCCTTCCACCCCTCACCCGACTGGGCCGAGGCGCTGGCAGAGAATCTGCTGACCCCGCATTTCCCCGTCTCGATCTGGGAGGCGTTGGGCCGGCGATTGCGCCGCAACTACCTGTGGATCTACCTGATCTTGGGCCTCTCCTGGGTGGCAAAGATCACGCTCTTTCCCAGATCGGCGCGCAGCTGGGAGGAAATCCTGGCTCGGATCACGATCGGCCCATTTTCGGGGCAGTTGATTTTGCTCATCGTTTGCCTCTCCTTTGTATTGATTTTCCTCGTTGCTCTGGCGACTGCCGGGCTGCACCAGGCTGCCGGGGAGGTTTTACCCCGTTTCGGGCATCTCCCGGCGCCGCCTGGCCTAGCGGAGCAGCAGAAAGGCGTCAGGCAGAAACTTCGCGCCTGGTTTCGACCCAGCGCTCGCCGCCAGCAGTTGTTGACTTTCATCATCACCGACAGGCCCAAACAGGTTTCCGAGCGTATCATGGAAGAGATGGGCCGCGGGGTGACCGTGATCACTGGAGAGGGCGCATACACGGGCAGGCAACATGCTGTGCTCATGTGCGCGCTCACCGTCACCGAAGTCGCTCACCTGAAAGCGTTAGTCTCTGCCACCGACCCGCAAGCCTTTGCCATCGTCTCCCCAGCCCAGGGCGTCTTCGGCAAGGGATTCATGCCGTTGGAGGAGGATTAAAGGGAAGATATGACTACCAGGCTGATCAAATCCGGAACGCTGCTCACTGCTTCCGATACCTTCGAGGCGGATCTGTTGATCGAAGGCGAGCGAATCGCCGCCATCGGGACGGATTTGTCTGCGCCCGGCGCGAAAATCTTCGATGCATCCGGGAAACTGGTCATGCCCGGGGGGGTGGATCCGCACACTCATTTCGATCTGCCCATGTTCGATACTGTCTCCTCCGATGACCATTACACCGGCCACAAAGCCGCCGCCTTTGGGGGAACGACAACCGTGATGGATTTCGTCCCACAAAGTCCCCCTCTCCCCGGGAGAGAGGGGTCAGGGGTGAGGGGGGATATTGACATCTGGCGTCGAAAAGCAGAGAAGGCCGCTATTGATTACGGCTTCCACATGAACCTGACTCACTTCGATGAGCGAGTTGCGCGCGAAATCCCCGCTCTCGTGGAGATGGGCGTGACGACGTTGAAGGTGTTTACCGCCTATAATGGCCGTCTACGCCTAGCGGATGGCGACATCTTTCGGGCGATGCGCATAGCCAAGGAGCACGGCTTGTTGACCATGCTGCACGCTGAAAGCGGAGACGTGATCGAGGTGCTGGTCGCTGAGGCCCTGGCAGCCGGGCATACTTCCCCGGAATGGCATGCGCGCACTCGTCCGGCCTGGGGCGCGGTCGAAGCGGCGTTGCGTGGTTTTGCTCTGGCAGCAGAGACCGGCGCGCCGCTGTATCTCGTTCACATGAATGTAGCTGGCGAGGTGGATATGCTGCAATATGCCCGTGAGCGCGGCATCCCTGTGATGGGCGAGACCTGTCCGCAATATCTGTTCTTCACCGACGGTCATCTGCGGCGTCCCGATGGCGCCAAGTGGATTTGCTCCCCCCCGATGCGCGCCGTGGATGATAACGCACGACTGTGGGAAGGGATAGCCGATGGAACCATCCAGGTTGTTGGCACCGACCATTGTCCTTTCTTCTTCGATGGCGCGAAACCAATCATCTACGAAGGGGAAGAGATTGCCATTCCCGGCAAGGAGCTTGGCGCGCGGGATTTCACAAAAATCCCCAATGGCTTGCCCGGCGTTCAGGATCGCATGCCCATTCTGTGGACGGAGGGAGTCGTCAAGGGACGCCTCACCCCCAATCAATTCGTGGCTTTGATGAGCACTAACCCGGCTAAAATCTTCGGGCTGTACCCTCGAAAAGGCGCGCTGCTCCCCGGCTCTGACGCCGATATCGTCATCTGGGATCCCGATAGGATGGTCGAGTATGGGGTAGCGATGTCTCATCAACGCACGGATTACAATCTCTACGAGGGCTGGCAGTTGGTCGGGTATCCAGAGAAAGTCTTCCTGCGCGGGAATCTGATCGTAGATGGGGAGGATTGGCTTGGCGCGCCGGGGATGGGGGCGTATTTGCCCCGATATTCGAATGCTGAAATCTTGTAAGTGGAATCCGACCCTGTCCAGCAAATTTCCGGGTGGTTGGCGATTATCAGGACACTTATGGTATAATGTAGTTACCTGTGTGACCACATAAGCCTGGAGGTTCGTCATGCCAGACATCGGAATTCGAGAGTTAAAAACTCGTGCCTCGGAGATCGTTCGAACAGTTCGAGAGGAACGCGCTCGCTATGTCGTGACGCATCGAGGCCGTCCGGTGGCAATTTTGATGCCGCTGGATACCACTGAGGCGTCTGCCTTATCGCACAGGATACAAACCGAAAGTCCTGGCCCAGCCTGGGATAAGTTGAACAGTCTGGGTGAAGAAATCGGCCGGGAATGGCAATCGGGAAAAAGCGCGCTTGAAATTCTCTCCGAAATGAGACGATGAGGGTGATTGATGGCGAGCACCTATACTATTGATGCCAGTGTGTTCTTGAATGCTTTTAACCCTCATGAGTCTGGCCATGAAATCAGCAATCGCTTCCTGGCTCAACTTATACAGAAAGAACTGCTTATCATCGTGCCAACCCTGCTTTTACTGGAAGTCGCTGCTGCGATAAGCCGTGGTCGAAGCGACGCTCGACTGGCAAGAGATTTCGCCTCTGCGTTGATCGAATTGCCCCACATGATCTGGGTACCTTTGGATATGGTTTTGTCGCAACAGGCTCTCGTTCTGGCTGCAACTCATCATTTGCGAGGCAGTGACGCAGTTTACGTGGCTACTGCTGCACGATTTGGGAGTTTATTGATTACATTGGATCATGAGCAGCGCCAACGTGTGGCTGATGTTATACTAGCGAAGTATCCATATGAGGTTTTGAACGAGCTAACTTGATTACTGCACGAGGAGTCGCATCATGAAGCAAGCTAATCAAAAACCCCTCCATTTTACGCCTGACCCCAAGGCAGGTTACACGGTGACGCGCAGGTCTGATGGGGGTATGCACCTGACGTTTATGGACGTCAACGAGCACACCCTTGCCCATTGGCGCGATTTTGCGGCCGAGCATTTGTTAGGCTCAGATCGCCTGACACGCAACTTATATGATCTGCGAAAGGTCGAGCGCATATCCGATCGCGCCATCCAGATCGCCGTCGAACTCAATAGCGATCCTTCGACGCGCAACATCCGCCTGGCCGTCGTCGTCGCTGGGGACGAAGTGCGCCAGGCGGTGCAAAAGATCGCCGACCTGACGCCAGTGGGGGGCGTTCGGATGGCGATCTTCGATGATATCGTCGAAGCGGAAGCCTGGCTAAATCGTCCTATCGAGCAAATGGTCTAGAATAGATCGGAGTTGTAGTCTATGGACATATTCACTGCTTTTGGTTTATCTGCCAGCGCCGGGTTGAACGCCTATATCCCTCTACTCGTCGTTGCTTTTGTGGCGCGTTTTACCGATTGGATCGAACTCGGTTCGCCGTGGAGTACGCTGGAAAGCTGGTGGGTAATTGGCGTTTTGATCTTTCTCTCCCTGGTCGAATTCTTTGCAGACAAAGTGCCCGCTGTCAACCACATCAACGATATCATTCAAACATTCGTCCGTCCAGTGGCGGGGGCGATTGTCTTCGCGGCCAGCGCCCAGGTTGCCGAGGTCCATCCAATCCTGGCTTTGGCTGCTGGTTTATTGATCGCGGGCGGCGTGCATGTCGCCAAGTCAGCAGCGGTGCGTCCAGTGGTCACAGCTACTACCGGCGGCGCGGGCAATGTCCCGGTGAGCATCGCCGAGGATATTGTCTCGACGATTTTATCGGTCCTGGCGATCGTCATCCCGGTGCTCATCGCGGCGATCATCATCCTGGTTGTGTCCTGGTTGATCTGGTGGATGTGGCGCAGGGCTAACCGGGCTGCGTAAAAATTGAAATCATAACTATTAGGAGGTTATCATGTCTGAAAATTATCCTGTGAACGAATATGCCCCTCCGGCAAGCGCGAATAATCGAGATAATAAACTCTGGATTATCATCGCTGTTGTTGTGGTTATCTTATGTTGTTGTTGCGTGATCGGCGCGGGTGCATTGTGGTGGCTCTGGAATAATGGCGATCGGCTGTTTGGCCTGACTGCGCAGGTTACGCAAGCGCTGATTTGAAATAACTTCTATTCCAGCGCAAAGTTGATTTTCGAGGGACTCTGACCCCCCTTTCATCCCCCCATTTTCGCTATCAACTTCACGAATAAACGGATTTTCGGCAGCGAAAATGGGGGGACAGAGAGGGGTGATATTGCAGTGATTTACAGGAGCTGAATGGTATCTCTGGGATCATAATCTAAGAGGATGTTTGCCCCTGGCTGGGGGAGATCGATTCCGGTGGAGGGGAGATCGAACACCAGGCTGTGAGATGCTATCTCGATTTCCAGACGACAGAAGCCGCCTCGGAAGGTTCGCGCCAGGACAAGCCCCTTGAGTTGGGCTGAGCCAGAGCCGTCAAGGCGGACTGTGTCGGGACGAATCAGGAAGGTTATTGTTCCAACGGCGTCTTTTGGCGCAGGGAAATCACCAATGGGCGACCGAATCTGGCCTGCATGTACTTCCCCCTGGAAGATGTTATTCAAGCCCAGGAATCTGGCGACAAATGGGTTGGCTGGCTGCCGGTAAACAGCCTGGGGCGTCCCGATTTGGGCCACCTGTCCCTGATTCATCACCACTACCCGATCCGCCAGGGAGAAGGCTTCCTCTTGATCGTGAGTGACATACAGCGCGGTCTGTCCGGTGCGCTGCAAGATTTCTCGCAGCTCCACCAGCAGTCGGTCGCGCAGCGTTCTGTCGAGCGAGCCTAGAGGTTCATCGAGCATCAACAGGCGCGGACGCGGGGCCAGCGAGCGGGCCAAAGCTACGCGTTGTTGCTCGCCCCCGGAGAGGCTGGCGACATCCCGCTCCCCGTAATCTGGCAAACCGACCAGGATCAGCGCCTCCTCGACGCGCTGCCTGATCGCCGCTTCGTTCCATCCGGCCATTTGCGGGCCGAAGGCTACGTTTTCTCGCACATTCTTATGGGGGAAGAGGGCGTAATCCTGGAACATCAGCCCGAAGCCGCGTTTGTGAGGGGGGACACCTGCCAGGTTGCGATCATCCCAGAAGATGGCCCCGGCGTCAGGCTCTTCAAGTCCGGCGATGATACCCAGGAGAGTGGATTTGCCGCATCCGCTCGGCCCCAGCACAGCGACGATTTCTCCCTCGGCCACATCGAAGGAGATGCCTCTCAAGGCCTGAGTTGGACCAAAGGATTTGTGGAGATCGGTTAATGAAAGTCCGCTCATAGAATGTCACCTGCTTAGAATTCGCCTACTTCCGCGATGCGGAAGCGCTCGATAGCCAACATGCCGACGGCGGCAAAGGCCATCAGGATGGTGCTCAAGGCCAGCGCCTGGCCATAGTTCATCGCGCCCGGCCGCGAGAGCAGGCGATAGATTGCCACTGGCGCGGTGGGGAATTCTGGCCGCGAGAGCAGCGAGGTAGCCCCGAACTCGCCAATCGAGATCGTGAAAGCGAAGGTCGCGGCGACGAGCAGGGCGCGCCCGACGATGGGCAGATCAACATGGCGTATTACCTGCCGCGGCGATGCGCCCAACACCGTGGCGGCGTGACGCAGGCGCGGCTGGATGCTCTGCATCGCTGGCGTCAGGCTGCGCACCACGAAAGGGAAGGCCACAAGGGTATGAGCGATGGGAACCAGCAGCGGCGAGGCGCGCAAATCCAGGGGCGGATGGGCCAGGGCGATGATGAATCCCAAACCCAGCGTCACCGCCGAAGTGCCGAGCGGCAACATCAGCAGGGGGTCGAGAATCCGGTTGAGGGGGGATTTTCGATCTGTGGATAAGGCCCAGGCCGCGGGCAGCCCAAGGATCAACGCCAGGATCACCGTGGCTGACGCATAGGTCAACGAGACGCCGATGGCCGAAAGTGGGGTCACGTAGAATAACGACTCCTGGCGGTTGATTCCCAGCTCTCTATAGAACGCCAGGGTCAGCCCGGGGGCAATGGAACCCTCGGGGGAATCGATCCCCCCTAAAGTCGTCAGAGAGCGTCCTGCCAGGGCCAGCAGCGGCGTGGTCAGAATGATCAAAAGCAGCGCGACCATCCCAAGGGCAAACAGCCGCTGTCTCCAGGTGATGAGTCTGCCCTGGGTGTGTTTGCGAGACTGTAGTTTCAGAGGCAGCGAGATCTTCCCGGATAAGCGGGCGTAAAGGATAGTCATCCCCAGGGTGCAGCTCAACTGCAAGGCCGAGAGCGCCGCGGCCAGCGGCAGGTCGAACAGGCTGATGGTCTGATAATAGATTTCGACTTCCAGGGTGGCGAAATGGGGGCCGCCCAATACCAGGATGACCCCGAAGGATGTGAAATCGAAGATGAACACGAGCAGCGCGGCCGCGTAGATGGCGGGGCTGAGCAGGGGAAGCGTCACCTTGTGGAGAACCTGCCAGCGATTCGCCCCCAGCGTCTGTGCGGCTTTTCCCAAACGCGGGTCGAGATGCGACCAGAAATCGCCTACCATGCGCAGCACGATGGTGGTGTTGTAGAAGACATGGGCGACCAGGATGGCAGCCAAGGTGTTCAGAAACTGGATCGGCGGATTGGGGAGATCGAAGAGTCGCATCAGGGCGACGTTGATCCAGCCATGGGAGCCCAACAGGGCGCTGAAGCCCGCGGCTACGACCAGCGTGGGCATTACGAAAGGCACGCCGGTCAATGCTCTGAGCAGGCCCTTTCCGCGGAAGTCGTAGCGCGCCAGAAGATAGGCTCCAGGCAGACCCAACAGCAGAGTCAACAGCGTAGATAGAAGCGCCTGCCAGATCGTGAAGTCAATGACTCTTCGCACAGAGTCGGAAGCGACCGCCTCGACGAACGGCGCCAAAATCCCGGCTTCGCTGCGCGACAGGCTCAACGACAAAATGCTCCCCAGGGGGTAGAAGTAGAAGACGGCGAGGAAGGCGAGGGGGGCCAGCCAGAGAAGGAGATGTACGTTATGTTTATTTCGCATACAATGCCCAGTTTTATATACCAAATATCCAATACCCCACCTTGATATTGGATATTAGATATTGTCTACCTCAGCACCGTCTCCGTCCAATCCTTGATCCATTGCTCGCGGCGGGCGGCGATGTCGGCGGGGGTGAGGAAGGCGGGCTTTTCCGGGATGGCCAGGTATTTCTCGAAGGTTTCGTCGAGTTCGGCGTTCGGGTTGACCGGGAAGACGTACATCTGCAACGGGATATCTTCCTGGAATGTCGGGGAGAGCATGTAATCAACCCATTTCTCGGCCAGCGCGCGGTTGGGTGCGCCAGCCAGGATGCCGACGAATTCGATCTGGCGGAAGCAGCTCCCCGCGCCGGTGACGGCAGCTGTGGGCGGTTCATCGAGGGGCTGCTCGGCGAAGATCATCTCGAAGGGCGGGCTGGAACCGTAAGAGACCACAATCGGCCGCGCCCCGCCCCACTGGCTGAACTCGGTGTAGTAGGCGGTCTCCCAGTCGTTGACGACTTCGACGTCGTTCTCGACCAGCCCTTGCCAGAAATCCAGATAGCCCGCTTCTCCAAAATAGCCGATGGTTGCGAAAAGAAATGCCAGCCCCGGCGAGGATGTGGCGGGATTTTCGACAACCAGCAGCCCGGCATATTCGGGTTTCAGCAGGTCTTCCAGGTTTTCGGGCGGGGCTAAATTGCGCTCCTGGAAATAAGCGACTTCGTAGTTGAGGCAGACATCGCCGTAATCTACCGGCAGGGCGCGATGTTGAGGGTCGAGTTCGAAGTCGTCGGGAATTTCAGCCAGGAGCGGGGATTGGTATGCCTCGAAGATGCCTTCGTCCAGGGCGCGGCTGAGGAAGGTGTTGTCAACGCCATAGAAGACGTCCGCCAGGGGCTTGCCTTTGGCCAGCGCAGCCTTGTTGACCGCGCTGCCGGTATCGCCCGCTTCGAGGAACTGGACCTCGATGTTGTATTCCTGTTGGAAAGACGCCAGCACATCTTCGGAGATGGCGAAGGAATCGTGGGTCATCACGGTGAGCTTTTGGGGCGCTGCCGGAGCGACTTCGACCGGCTCCGGCGTGGTGGGTGGGGTGCAGGCGGCGAGGGCTGTGAATAGTAAAGCGTAAAACGTAATGTGGAAAATTATTTTTGGATACATGGGGTTCTCCTTTTCGAGACCGACGATGGGAGACTGAAGAACGATGAGTATGGTCTTATTGGTCTTCGATCACCCGTCCTCGGTCGTTCTGTCGAATGTGAACGATAAACAGGTTTCCTTCTTCGAGTCGAACGATAGCGCGCGGGGCGAGCATCTCATTGCTGACGCCTCGGCTGGTTCCGAAGCGCAGCGTACCATCCACGAGGGGATATGCCAATCCGTGTGTGTTGACGCCCCTTGCGTCGCCCATCATTGGGATTAGCGAAACGGTATCCCCAGGCTGGCCGCTGATCTGCCTGGTCTGGCCACCGCGCAAGGATGAGAGTTCCTGGGGGCCATCAACGATGCGGATATTCGAGGAGCAGAAATCGGGGTGGGCTAACAGCAGCATGTTTGCCAGGGTCATGTCCCAACGCGCCCCCAAAGCCCCGAAGATGATGATCTCCTCGGGGTGGTACTTTTGGGCCTCTATCAAAGCCAGCTCGAGGTCGGTTTCGTCTTTGTGGGCGGGATGCCGCCTCAGCTCGACGCCGGCGTTTTTCAGCTCGTCCAGTTCTCTCTCGCTCAGGGAGTCGAAATCGCCGATGACCAGCTTTGGGAGCAAGCCCAGGCTCAAACAATGGCGCGCCCCGCCGTCCGCCGCGATGAGCGCATCCCCCTCCTGAATGACCTCCAATGCCCTCCGAGGAAATTGTAGCTCTCCATTAGCAAAAAGGATCACACGCATAAAAAACTCCCTCTCCCGGTGCAGGGAGAGGGGGTTTTTCGTAAGGGCTGCGATTCCTCCGCCGGCATGATCCGGATCAGGTTAGCGGGTCGAGCGCTATCGTGCGCTCCTCTCAGCCCAGAACACAGGCTCCCCGTGCAGTATTCGATTATGCCTGAGTATACCTAGACCTTGCTGTAGCTGTCAAGAAGTTAGCAACTGGCGCGCTTTCTGAACGTCACGACGGATTTGTGTTGTGAGTTCCTCGACGTTTGGGAAGCGGCGTTCGCCGCGCAGGCGGGATAAGAACGCTACGCGCAAAGATTCGCCGTAGATAGCGCCTTCGAAATCCAGCAGATGAGTCTCCACGCGGGGGGGTACAGGCTGGAATTCGAAGGTGGGCCTGACGCCGATGTTGGTTACTGCCCCCCAGGTGCGACCCCGCGCCTCCGCCCGGCAGACATACACCCCCGCGGCAGGGATGGCCTGCTCAGACCAGGTCGCCAGATTTGCCGTGGGAAATCCCAGGGAGACGCCGCGGCCGTCGCCTTTCTCTACATTGCCTGCGACGACGTAGTTTCTACCCAGGAGTTTGGCGGCTTCGCCGACCTGCCCTGCGCCCAGCAAGAAGCGGATACGGCTGGAAGAGACGATATCACCCCCTGCGGTCAAAGGTTCTGTGCGGTTCAAAGTATAGCCCAGTTCTTTCCCCAGTTCTCTCAGGGTTTCGACGGTTCCGCCGCGATCCCTGCCTAGTGCGAAATCATACCCTACTTGCAAATGCTGGATATTCAGATGCGTTTGCAGCGCGACCATGAAGTCTCGCGCCGAAGTCCTGGCGGTGGTTGCATCGAAGGGGTGGGTGATGACGATGTCTATCCCCAACTCGCCCAAAAGAGCGGCGCGTTCCTCAGGAGTGGTCAGGTAGAAAGGATAGTCGTAGCCGCGCAGAACCGTCGCAGGGTGGGGGTAAAACGTCAGCGCAACTGCTGGAGCACCTTTTTCGTGTGCTCCAGCAGCCAGTTCGCCCACAACTTTCTGATGGCCGAGATGGACGCCATCGAAAGAGCCGATCGTTAGCCAGGCGTCTTCGAGCTGGACGTCATCGAGGGACCAAAAATGTTGCATCGGATATTCGGCTAACGTCTCGAGGGTTCTTCTCGAAAAATAGGGGAAAAGCGGAAGTCCGGTTGACAACCTGGCCTACGTTTCCCGAATTATCGAGAGGGTACGTCTCGAGCGGTTTTCTATCAGGTCTGGAAGAAAACTTTCTTCGGCTGCCACTCACGATTACCCTCGTCGAAGCTGAGGATGGCAACCAAGTCGCCCTGTTCGCTGACAGCTCGCGTGTAACCATCTTCGGTCATTTCAGGGTTCGTCCCCGCGGGGAGGCGATGTCCGAAGGCTACCTTTTCGACCTGTTCATGGTCTAATACCAGAGCAGGCCAGTCCGGTAATAGCTCGGCGGCGGGGATCAAATACCGGTACCAATCCCCGGTCAGGAATGCGTCCTGAAGGTCGCGCAGGCGCACGGCGTGGCGCAAGGTGAAGAACCCGCTCTTGGTGCGGCGCAAGCCGATCAAGTGCGCGCCGGTCTGCAAATCCTCGCCGATATCGTTAGCTAATGAACGCACATAGGTTCCTGAAGAACAGAATACATCCAGCACGACTTCAGGAGGAGACCATTCCAGCAGATCGAGCGTATACACGTCAATCTCGCGAGGCTCCAGCTCCAGTTCCTCGCCGGCGCGGGCGCGACGATGGGCTGGTTGCCCCTGAATTTTCAAGGCTGAGTACACCGGCGGGGTTTGCAGCGTCTTCCCTTCGTAACTCTTCAACAGAGTCAGGAATTGATCCTCTGTGATATGCTCGAAAGGCGCTGTGTGCGTAACGCGCCCTTCGGAGTCGAAGGTATCGGTGGATGTGCCCAGTTTGATCGTGGCCTGATAGCGCTTATCATCCGCGGCGATAAACTCACTCAGGCGGACGGCAGGCCCAACGAGAACCACGAGCACGCCAGAAGCGCGTGGATCGAGAGTCCCCGTGTGACCGGCTCGTCGAATATTGGTCCCACGACGGACGATCTTGACTACATCGTGAGAGGTTAAACCAACAGGCTTGTCTATAACAAGCGCCCCTGAAACAACGTTTTTTATTTTTCCTTCCATAGTTCATCTCCCCAGTAATTGATAGTGGGTTGGTAACTACTCAGCCAAACGGGGAAGTTCCCGAAAAAAGGGTGTACGAAGGGGGCGCAGCCCCCTTCGCACACCCTTTTTTCGGGCTAATCCGTTCGATGGCTGAGCAGTTACGTGGGTTGCATCAATTTTACCTTCCTAATTCGA
>VGOC01000074.1 GCA_016865865.1 Chloroflexota bacterium | reverse complement strand
TGAGTAGTTACACGTCCATTATCATACACAGGGAGTGTTAGAAAAATACAAATAAAACGTTAGAAGTTCACAAACGTTTTGTAAACGTTTTATTAGCGGTAAAATCGAGGAAGAAAATCCATTCCACATGTTTGTTTTTTGTATACAATAGATTCACTGAAAAAATACATGAACGAGGGGCGGGGCGGCATATATGGGGGGTGCTGCGCCCCCCCCCATATATGCCGCCCCAAATCCTCTACTCATCATCGCAGCAGACTCCCTCCACTGCCAGTCGCGGTGGATCACTGGAGAGCTGATCGAACTCTGATTGGGGTAGACGAACCAACTCGTATCGAAGATAAAATCAAAGCGAGGTGAAGTATGACAACACCAACAACAAGAAAGATCATAGCAGTTTTGATTGCCCTGATGTTCTTCGTTTCAGGCTGCGACCCCACAGGGAGGGGTTCGCGAGGAGTAGATGAAGTCAGTGGCCGGATCACGGTTTCTGGAGCCTGGGCGCTCTACCCCATGATGATAAAGTGGGGTGAAGAATTCCAAAAAACACACCCCGAGGTTCAATTCGATATTTCCGCCGGGGGCGCCGGCAAAGGCATGGCCGACGCATTGGCAGGCGCTGTTGATATCGGCATGGTTTCCCGCAATATCTACCCTGAAGAAATCGAAAAAGGCGCTTTCTGGGTCGCTGTTACGAAAGATGCTGTCTTCCTGACAGTCAACGAACAGAATCCATTCTGGGAAGAGCTGCACCAAAAAGGGGTATCCCCCCAAACATTAGAAGGGATTTTCATTACTGGCGAAGTAACCACCTGGGGCCAGGTCATCGGACGCCCTGAGATCACCGACTCCATCCATGTGTTCACGCGTTCGGATGCCTGCGGCGCTGCGGAAACCTGGGCGCAGTTCCTGGATCATCGGCAGGAGGATCTTCTAGGAATCGGCGTCTTTGGCGATCCAGGGGTGATAGATGCCGTCATCAAAGACCCCCTGGCGATTGGGTTCAACAACCTGAACTACGCCTATGCCATAGATACAGGCCAGCCGATGCCAGGCGCGCGCATCCCACCCCTTGACATCAATCGGAATGGCGTTGCCGATCCACAGGAAATAATGGACAACAAAGATCAGGCCATTTCAGCGATTGCCCTGGGGTACTATCCATCCCCCCCGGCTCGAGACCTGCACCTGGTCACTCAAGGGGCGCCCACAGGTCTGGCGCGCGCTTTCATCACCTGGGTGCTGACCAACGGACAACAATTCGTCGGTGAGTGGGGTTATATTCCACTGAGTGAAGAAAGACTGAACGAGGAATTGAGCAAGCTGGAATGAGTAAACCTTACGACGCCTCGATGGCGCGGCGGAACCGCATCCGCAAGGACATCTTCGCCAGACGAATCATGAAAGGGCTGACCGTATTGGCCGGACTGCTCGTACCTCTGATGCTTCTAGCGCTCTACTTGCGCGCCCGTCCTATCCTGGAGGCGCAGCCTTTGACGGAACTGCTGACTTCGCGAGTCTGGCGTCCGCTCAAGGGCGATTATGGTTTCTTTCCATTCATGATGGGCACCTTTTGGGTGACCTCGGTAGGCATGGTGATTGCCGTGCCTCCCTCGATCCTGACAGCGATCTATCTGGCTGAGTACGCCCGACCGCGCATACGCGCCCTGATCTCTCCGCTGATCGATTTGTTGGCCGGCATCCCTTCGGTAGTTTACGGCGTATGGGGTATGTTGACTGTGGTGCCTTTCATCGAAAAAGTCGCTGCCCCGCTGCTGAAGCGCTGGCTGGGGGTTGTGCCGCTGTTCAACTCGGAGAATCCAACCGGCTACAGCGTCCTGGCCGGAGGGATCGTCCTGGCAGTGATGGTCTTCCCCATCATCATCGCCGTGGCCGAGGAAGTGCTTTCCGCCGTCCCACAGGGGCTGCGCGAAGCCTCCTCGGCTTTGGGCGCCACCCGCTGGCAGACCGTCCGCCATGTAGTCTTGCAGCGCGCTGCCCCCGGCGTGGTAGCAGCCGTGGTCTTGGGATTCTCTCGGGCTTTCGGCGAGACCATGGCTGTGTTGATGGTCGTGGGCAACGTCATCCAGACGCCACACTCCATCCTCGACGCGGCCTACCCGCTGACCGCCCTGATTGCCAACAACTACGGTGAGATGATGTCCATCCCCCTGTACGATGCAGCTCTACTGGGCGCGGCGCTGATCCTTTTGTTGGTAGTCCTGATATTCAACATCGGCTCGCGGCTGGTGCTGATCCGCCTGATAAGACGATGAATAAATACAAGATCGAAGAACTGTTTTTCGAATGGTTGATGCTGCTCTCGACGGTGATTGTGCTGGGCAGCCTGATCCTCATTCTGGGGACAGTTCTCTGGCGCGGCTTGCCCGCTCTCGACCTGGCTATGCTGACCCAAATTCCCAAGGGCGGCTATTACCTGGGCGAAGAGGGCGGAATCCTCAACGCTATCGTCGGCTCTCTCTGCCTGGCCGGAGGAGCTACCCTTCTAGCCCTGATAATCAGCCTGCCAATAGCCCTCTACTTGCAAGTTTACGCAACCCGCTCCCGGTTGATCGAATTGATCCGTCTCTCCCTGGATGTTCTCTGGGGCGTGCCCAGCATTATCTACGGAGCATTTGGATTCACGCTGATGATCCTCCTGGGTATGCGCGCCTCACTGCTGGGCGGCATCATCGCCCTGGCCTTGCTGGAATTACCCATCATGACCCGCGGCATGGATGAAGCTATTGCCATGGTCCCCGCCGATCTAAAGGAATCGTCCTACGCATTGGGCGCCACTCGCTTTGAGATGGCTATCGGAGTGATGATACGCCAGGCATTGCCGGGGTTGCTCACCGCCACCCTGCTGGCTTTTGGCCGGGGCATCGGAGACGCAGCTTCGGTGCTCTTCACCGCTGGTTACACCGACCGCCTGCCAGATTCGCTCTTCGGCCCAGCCGCTTCGCTGCCCCTGGCCGTCTTCTTCCAATTGGGCACACCTTTTCCGGCCGTGCAGCAGCGCGCCTACGCCTCAGCCCTGGTGTTGACCCTGATCATCCTGGCTATCAGCCTGCTCTCGCGGCGTCTGGCCGGAGGGCTAACAAAACATATTATCCGTTAGAGTAACTACTCAGCCAAACGGAGAAATTCCCGAAAAAAGGGTGTGCGAAGGGGGCGCAGCCCCCTTCGCACACCCTTTTTTCGGGCTAATCCGTTCGATGGCTGAGCAGTTACCCGTTAGATTAGGAAGTTCGATTTGGAACCCAAGATTCTCATTCGAGACCTGAATGTTTGGTACGGGGATGAACATGCCCTCGAAAATATCAACGTCGAGATTCCCCCCGGAGGCATCACCGCCATCATCGGTCCCTCGGGCTGTGGGAAGACCACGCTGCTCAGAAGCATCAACCGCCTGTTGGAAGAGACCGACGGCATCAAGATCACAGGCCAGATCATCCTCGATGGCATAGATGTCTACGCCCGCGGGGTGGATGTGACCGACGTGCGCACCCGGGTGGGGTTGCTAGCCCCGAAGCCTTTCCCGCTCCCGATGTCCATCTACGACAATGTGGCCTACGGCAGGCGCATCCACGGCCTGCAACAAGTGCTCGATAAAGGCAATGGCCGCAATCTGGACAAAATCGTAGAACGCTACCTGCGGGCCGCCGGCCTGTGGGAAGAAGTCCAGGGGCGCCTGGAAGCCCCGGCGTCACGTCTGTCCACCGGGCAGCAACAGCGATTATGCCTGGCGCGCGCCCTGGCCGTGGAACCCGAGGTCCTGCTCTGCGACGAGCCCACTTCGGCATTAGACCCCATCTCAGCGCAACGCATCGAGGAGCAACTTAGATCACTCAAAGAAGAGACCACCATCGTCGTCGTCACGCACATGCTGCGGCAAGCTCACCGCCTGGCTGACTATGTGATTTTCTTGTGGATGGGAACTTTAGTAGAAGCTGGCCCGGCAGAGCAGGTCTTCGATCACCCGAAAGACGAGCGCACACGAGCCTATTTATCAGGTATGATTGGATAAAGATATGGAAGGTAGAGTACGACGAAACCTCACGCGTATATCCGAAACGAACTGGAGGAGGCTGCTCACCTGGCTCATGGGTTTGATTCTCGCGGGTATCATCATCTACTTGATCGGGCATGAAATCCAATCCAGGAGCAACCGACCCCTTCGGTTGATCGTCTACGCTTTCAGCTCTCAGGAAGAAGTTTTGACCCAGGGGATTTTCCCCGCCTTCGAGCAGGTCTGGGAGACAGAAACAGGAGAGGACGTGATCATCGAAGGCGTGTTCGGCCCCTCTGGGACGCTCTCCGTACAGATCACCCTGGGCGCGCCCGCCGACGTAGCCATCCTCAGCAACCAGAGACATATTGACTGGCTCAAGTTCAGCAAATGCGTGGATCGAGACGCCAACCCGGTGATGTTTGCCTCCACACCCCTGGTGATTCTCACCCGGCCAGGGAATCCAAAAGGCATCACGGATTTCACCGATCTGACGCAGCCAGGTATTCGACTGCTACATGCGGACCCAGGCAGCTCGGGGGTCGGGGTTTGGGCGGTGTTGGCCGAGTATGGCAGCGCATTTTTGGAAACCGGAGATCACGAGGCTGCCAAGACTCAACTCGAAGCGATCTGGCGCAATGTCCGGTTGATGGGTTCTTCCGCCCGCGCCACCCTGACTCTGTTCGAACTGGGCGCCGGCGACGCCCTGGTAACCTACGAGCAGGAAGCCTGTTTTGCCCAGAAACGCAGCGTCCCCTTAGATGTCATCATGCCCCATCGCACGATTTTAGCCAGGCATTACGCGGTGATCGTGGATGACAATGTGCTTTCTTTCGAGCGTCCAGTTGCAGAAGCATTCATGGCTTTCCTCTTGAGCGATGAAGGGCAGCACATTATGAGCCGGTATTACTTCCGGCCTGCTGCCTTCGAAAGTGATCTTCTGCCCGTTTTGGATAACCCATTTACAGAGGAAGATTTGGGCGGCTGGACACAGGCATACAACTCGTTGATCGAAAATGTGTGGCAAAATAATATCGAACCCTTTCTCGAATTGGAACCGGTCACCACTATGCTGGAAATAGGGAAATAGCCATGAGAGAATCCCCAGATTCGAATCTCGCGGTTCCAACCACGCCGAAAGGCCAGCCTCCAACGAACACCCCGGAACTAGCCGGGGCGATTTCCCCGCAGTTCGGTGCAGAAACAATCAAACTCGCCTGGTGGGCACGGATTCGGATCGGCAAGTTAGCGCTTTTCATCGTCAGCCTTTTTCTATTCGTGTTAGCAATTGCCTTGATGAAGGAAGGCGCCCACGGCGTTGCTCCATTAGTGCAAAAAACATTTTCCGTGACCAACACAGCCAACAGCCTCGGTTTTGGGTGGCTTTTCTCCTACCTGATCATGAGCGGATCACCCGTTGCTGCGGCTTCGTTGACATTTTTCGATGCAGGCATCATCAACAAGCTGGGCGCCTTTGCCATGATCAATGGCAGCCGTTTGGGGGCTAGCTTTATCGTCCTTTTCATCGGCCTGATCTATGTGTTGCGCGGCCGGGATCGCTCTACCAGCCTCAGCATGGGCCTGCTGAGCCTGGCAGTCACTGCCACAACCTATATCCCTGGATTCTTCCTCGGCGCAACGATCCTGCAAACAGGGTGGCTGGATAAGATTCAACTCCAGAGCGGCGCTTTTCTCTACTCCGTCATTGACCTGGCGATCGACCCGCTCACTGCCCTGGTAGCCAGCATATTGCCCGACTGGCTGGTCTTTTGCGCTGGTTTGGGGATCATCTGGTTGAGCTTCAGCCTGTTCGACAAATGCCTCCCCCAGATGAGCATCAAGGAAAGTCGGGTGGGTTGGATGTCACGCCTTGTTTACCGTCCGGTGATCATGTTCGTGCTGGGCGCGCTGATCACCATGATCTCCATGTCGGTCAGCCTTTCTTTGAGTATATTGGTGCCGCTCAGCGCCCGAGGATTCGTGCGCCGCGAGAATATCGTCCCTTATATCATGGGCGCCAATATCACCACCTTCATAGATACGCTCTTCGCAGCTGTCCTGCTCAGAAATCCCCCGGCCTTTACGATTATTTTTGTGGAAATGTTCAGTATCACGATGATTTCCATATCAATCCTGGCGATCATGTATCAAAAGTATCGAAAGGTGATGCTCGTATTTGTAACCTGGGTTACGGCCAGTAACCGCAATCTAGTTCTCTTCATGGTGAGTATTTTCGCTTTACCACTAATTCTTCTGTTGATTTGAGAGATTCTATGCGCGTCCTAGTTGCTATCCACGACCTTTCTATTATCGAAAACGTTCTGCAATTCGCCGCCCAAATCGCCCTCAAAGTTGATGAACCCCTCGCCATCCTGGCCGCCATCGAATCCACTGCCGACCATCCCCCGGATCGGGTTGATGCCATCCTGACCGAGGCATGCCAACGCGCAGCAATTCCAGCAGCGCAGACTCAGATACAAATGGGGGAGCCCATCAAGAATATCCTCGACGAGGCGAGACGTGGAAATTATGATCTTGTCATCGTAGGAGATCTGACGAACCACCGGCCAGCGCGGCTTTTTGGAGTCTCCCACGCGATACGAATAGCAGAGAGGGCCACTTGCCCGGTCATCGTGGTCAAGGGCAAGGCCGGCCCCACACAACGCATCTTGCTGTGCGACAGCGGCAGCGAGGGATCGCCGCTACTGCGCCGTTTCACCGCCCAACTGGCCGATTTGCTTCCAGGCGAGGAACAGGTCACCGTATTGCATGTCATGTCTCAGATCAGCGCCGGGCCGGGCGTGCGAGGCAAACAATTGCGGGTAAGCGCCGACGAGTTGATCGAAGAACACACACCAGAGGGAGAATTATTGAAACAAGATATTCGCTCGCTCGAGCAATCCAGGCTTCACCCGATCCCCAAAGTGCGCCATGGACTGGTAGTAGACGAAATCCTGGACGAAGCCCGGAGCGGAGATTATGACCTGGTGGTTATTGGCGCCTACATCGGCGAAGGCTGGGGACGCTTCTTGCTGGAGGACCTGGCGCATAAGATTCTTGTACAAATAGACCGGCCTGTATTGTTGGTGCGATAACAACGATTAGTGTGCACGCAAGGCTTGTCAGGGTATCGCCCGAAAAATGGGTGTGGCTACGATGATTAGATGGGGTGAATCTGTTTCATAAGGCGCGCCATCGTAATCCCCAAACGTAAGAGCCACTTTCAGGCCGGCCTCTTCGAAATCGTAAAAGGTATCATCAACCCCCCGAACATAATGAAAGACCGAGATCATTTCCCGCTCGACGCGGCCATCGGGCAATAATTGATCGTAGCGCCAGTAGAATAGTATCCCTTCACTCGCACGCTGCCACTGGCTGCTGACCTGCACAGGGTTGCCCGTCTCGGGGTGGAAGAAGAATGCTTCGTTTTCCGCCTCACCTTCCTCGGGTAGTTCCGCCAGAATGGCCGGGTTGGGTGTGCTGACGATGAGGTTCCCTCGAGAGGCCAGATGACATCGCGCCCTGTTCAATGCAATCCGGCGATCAACAGGTTCGATGGTGCTGTAGGTATTGCATGGCATCAGGATCAACGGGAAATGGCGCGCCAGATGATAACGCCGCAAATCGCCGCGAATCAGGCTAACGCGCTCGCGCGACCCATCAGGGATACGCATCCGCAGGAATTCCAGCATGTTGGCATCGCGATCTAACCCGAAGACTGAGCGCCCCTCCTCGGCCAATGGGAGCAGCACCCGCCCGCTACCACAGCCAAGCTCGAGGATTGGGCCGCCTTTTCGCCGCGCCCAATCCAACCAGAAAGGTAAATCATCCGCCGCCTGGCTATGATGAGCATGATAGAGCATGGGGATGGGAGACATCTTATTCACGCGCATGCGCGCCCCAACGTCGAAACCAATCTTGACATACTAACTCCTTGCACGAAAGGCTGAATGGCATTATACTCCGCTTCACCGGGGTGTAGCGCAGTTGGAAGCGCGCTGCGTTTGGGACGCAGAGGTCCGGGGTTCAAGTCCCCGCACCCCGACTGGGAGAGTAAAACGTGAAAAGAACCTGCGCTTTACGTTTCACGTTTTCGCCTATTTTATAGAGGAACCCTCGATGATAAAACGGAAAAAATTCGACGGCGTGATCGAAACTGTGCACTACACCCCCTACGGAAAAATCGCTTGGGTGCGGGCCTACGAACGCAAAGGCTTCGTCTTCACGGACTGGTTGAAACTCGATCGCGAGAGCCTGATCGAGCGATTGAAGAACAGAAAGCGATTCTATGTTGGACAGCGCAAACCCTTGCTTGGAAACGAATTCGACCTCGCCGCGGCCGTCCAGCTGGAGGGAGAAGATGGTTCGGAAATAATCTTCGCCGGCGAGGCCAAAGCCGGGCAGGATTATCTCGAAGGCGCGCCCATCTACTAATTTCGTCGCATCATAATAAAACAGGGTGCACCCTGAATTCTCCAGCGTGCACTCTGTTTTTATTTTCCCAATGGCACTGGTATAATCTCACCGAAACAGCTTGTACATCGAAAAGAAGGCTGATGTTATGATCGTACGAGATTTTTCCCCCATCCCTTACCAAGGCGGCGCACTTCCCATCACCGATCTTCTGAAAGCCGTCATGAAATACGGCTTCGGTTGGCCTGCGGAAATGAAATCCCAGGAGATAGTGACCAATCACTTGTCCCGCTCATTGGATAATTCCTACACCTTGTTGCGGAACGTTTCCCTATCCGGCGCTGAGTTCGCCATCCCCCTCATTCTGGTTGGGCTTTCGGGTGTGACGGTGATCAATCACAGCCCCGCCAGAGGAATTTTCCGCGCTCAAGGAAATGTCTGGGCAGTCATGGATAAACGCGATGGCGCCTTCCGCCCCACCAGCCCTAACCTGGTGATGCGAACCAGTCTCTTCTCACGCGCACTTGAAACCTATCTCAATGGGAAGAATTTTACCGATATCCCCGTCGAGGGCGTCTTAGTGCTGACCGACCCAGGTACGCATGTGGATACAACCCGACCCGATGCGCGCGTCGTTTTGCTCGATGGTCTCAAGCGCTTTGCCGCCCAGATTTCCAGCGCGCCACCCATTATGGATCGCGAGAGACGCTACAAGCTCACCCAGGCGATCGAACACGGTCTCGACGCTGGCGCGCCAGAGAAACCCCCCACAGAAACCTCCGGCAGAGCGTTACCCCAAACTCTCGATAGCAGTTTCGACCAGGCTCTCACTCCCCTGCGAAGAAAAGCAAACTTCTCCCGCCAGCAATGGCTGATTTTAGGCGCCTTCGTGGCTGTGGAAGTCATTATCTTGGTGATCTTCTTGTTCATCATCATGTTCACCGCCTGACCCTCACGCCTCGGGTATAGCGCCTCTCGAAACACTGCAACCCTCTCGACCTCCATCCCGCCGCCGCCTGCGACTCTCATTGGGACGCCTTGTGAAGCATCCTCTCTTATCCATCATCATCCCCGCCTATAACGAAGAAGCTCGCCTGCCCGTTACTCTTGGGCAGGTCTTCGATTTTTTGGTAAACCAGGCGTACACCGCCGAAGTGCTCGTCGTCGAAAACGGCAGCACCGATAACACGCTGGCAATTGCCCAGGCTTTCGCCAGAGAGCACCCCGAGCTGATCGTCTTACAAGAGCCGTTGCCCAGAAAAGGTTCGGCGGTGCGCAGCGGCATGTTGGCGGCAAGCGGGCAATACCGTTTCATGTGCGACGCCGACCTCTCCATGCCCATCGCCGAGGTCAATCGTTTCATCCCACCGGCGTTGGGTGATTTCGATCTGGCCATCGCCTCACGTGAGGCCCCCGGCGCAGTGCGTTACAACGAGCCGGAATATCGTCACCTTGGCGGACGGGCGGTCAATTGGATGATCCGCGCCCTTGCGCTTCCCGGTCTGCACGATACCCAATGCGGCTTCAAGTGTTTTCGGGCTGCCGTCGCCGAAGACCTTTTCAGCCGCCAAACCCTGGTCAATTTTTCCTTCGACATCGAACTGCTCTATCTGGCGCGACGCCGCGCATACCGCATCCTCGAAATCCCTATCCCCTGGTACTTCAACGCCAATACGAAACTCGATCCTGTTCGCGACGCCATGCAAATGGCCCTGGATATCTGGACCGTGCGCCTCAACGCCCGCCGAGGCCTGTATGACATATAGGATTAGCCCGGCGCTGCTCCCGTCAAAACCGAATCTGGCATGGGAGAACAAGTTATGGAAAGCGGGCATTCGAAGGGTTGCCGGGATAGACGAAGCCGGGCGCGGCGCGCTGGCCGGGCCTGTCGCGGCCGCGGCGGTGATCCTGCCCCCTGAGCGGAGCATCGCGCGGGAGTTGAGCGGGGTGCGCGATTCCAAGCAGATGACTGCGCCCCAAAGGGAATCCTGGGCCCAACGCATCCGAGAGATTGCCCTGGCCTTCGGGGTAGGGCTGGCATCCCCCGAAGAGATAGATGCCCTGAGAATCGTCCCCGCCACGCGCCTGGCCGCCTGGCGCGCCCTGGCCGCGCTTAACGCCGAGCCTGAGCACCTGCTGCTGGATTACCTCTTCCTGCCCGATACCCCTCTGCCGCAGACCTCGCTGGTCAAAGGGGACAGGCGTTCCCTGAGCATCGCCGCGGCCTCGGTGCTGGCTAAAACCAGCCGCGATGCCTTGATGGTCGAACTCGATGGGCAATACCCCGGCTACGGTTTTGCTCGCCACAAAGGGTATGGCACGGGGGCGCATCGGGAGGCAATCAAGCAACTAGGAGCATCGGCTGTTCATAGAAGGAGTTTTGCACCAATGAAAAACTTGTCTCTCGAAGAGATTCGCGGTCAAATCGCCTCTGATGCTGCGCGGGAATCATTGTGATGTACGTCCTGGACACCAACACACTGATCTACTTCTTCAAAGGAATGGGGAATGTGGCAGCAATTCTACTGGATACTCCGCCAAGCGAAATCGGCATTCCAAGTATCGTGATCTATGAGTTAGAAGGTGGGATCGCAAAATCTACTTCCTCGGAAAAACGAGCAGAACAGCTCAGCAACCTTCTCTCGATTGTCAATGTACTGCCGTTTGGAATGAGAGAGGCCAAAGCGGCATCGAAAATCAGAGTCGCCCTGGAAAGACAAGGCAACCCGATTAGCCCCTATGACATCCTGATCGCCGCCTCAGCTTTGACTCACAATGCGATCCTCGTCACTCACAATACAAAAGAGTTCGAGAGTATCCCCCAACTACAGATTGCCGACTGGTTTTAGAACAGGAGTACCGAACGATGAACAACCCAAATATACGTAAACAATACGGCCTCTGGCCCAGCCCGATCTCACCCAAACGGTTGGCGCGCGGCCTCAATTTCAGCGATGTGGCCTGGGATCACGACGGAACACTGGTCTGGCGGGAAAGTCGATCAGGAGAAGGCGTGCTGGTTGTGCAATCTCCCGATGGCAGCGCCCCACGCGATTTGAATAGCGATTTCGCCGTCAGCGCGGGAGTCGGCTACGGGGGCGGAGATTTCACCGTCGGACACGGGGAGGTGTATTTCATCGAGAAGGAATCCAAACGCATATACCGGCAATCCACCTCTGCCGAAGGCGCGCAGAGCGGCAGCGGGGCGGCGCGCCCCATTACCCCAGCTTTCGGCGCGGCCGCTTCCCCCACGATCTCCTCAGATGGACGTTATATCCTCTTCGTCCACAGTTACGAACGCAAAGACTCTCTGGCCATCGCCGATACCGATGGGAAATTCTGGCCCCAAAAGCTGGTTTACGGTGACGATTTCTACATGCAGCCCTGCTGGCATCCCGGCGGCGAGCGCATCGCCTGGATCGCCTGGAATCACCCCCAAATGCCCTGGGATGGGACAAGGTTGCAAATGGCTAATTTGCACATGGGAAAAGGGCTGCCTATGCCTGGCGAAATCACAACCGTAGCGGGCGACGACAACACATCCATCTTCCAGCCCCAATTCTCGCCTGATGGCCGCTCTCTGGCATATGTCTCCGACGAGAGCGGTTGGTGGCAAATCTACCTGTATGATTTAGGGACCCAAGAGCGCCGCCAACTGACCACGACCGAGGCCGAACACGGCATCCCTGCCTGGGTGCAGGGCTTGCGCACGTACGGCTTCAGTCCCAACGGAAAAGCGATTTTTTATACACATATCCAGAATGGCGTTGGGGAACTTTGGCAGGTGGAAGTCGCCAGCGGAAAAAACAAGCAGCTATCTCTCGATGAGCAATATACCTGGTTCGAGCAGCTCGCCGTCCATGCGCGCGGGGAGCGCGTGGCGATGATCGCCTCTGGAGGGAAAACGCCTGCACGGGTGATCACATACGATGAAAAGGAGGGCGCGCACGTCTGGCGTCGTTCTACTTCCGAGGATTTACATCCCTCGATTTACACGCCGCCCGAGGCTGTTACCTGGCAGGGCATGGATGGCGAAGATGTCTACGGTTTGTTCTATCATCCCAGGAGCGATCAATACGAGGGCATCGGCAGCCCGCCGTTGATCGTGCTGATCCATGGCGGCCCGACCAGCCAGCGTGGGGCGGGGTTTCATCCCGACGTGCAGTTCTTCACCACACGCGGCTATGCCGTG
The DNA here is from genome assembly GCA_016865865.1 of Chloroflexota bacterium. Lineage (GTDB taxonomy): Bacteria > Chloroflexota > Anaerolineae > Anaerolineales > UBA11858 > NIOZ-UU35. The sequence continues at coordinate 3,092 of VGOC01000074.1, read as the reverse complement.
CTGCAGGTCAATTACCGGGGCAGCACCGGCTACGGTCGCGCCTACCGCGATAAGCTCAAGAATAGTTGGGGCATCTACGATGTCGAAGACGCAGTCAGCGGCGCGCGCTATCTGGTCGCCCAGGGCTGTGGCGACAACGACCGACTGGTGATCATGGGCGGCAGCGCCGGGGGATTCACCGTCCTCAAAGCCTTAGAAGATTTTCCTGGGGTGTTCAAAGCCGGGGTGTGCATGTATGGCGTAGCCAATCATTTCACCATGGCAGCCGATACCCATAAATTCGAGGAACGCTACTCAGATACGCTGCTCGGCCCGTTGCCCGAGGCTGCCGAGATCTACCGCCAACGCTCGCCGATCTTCTTCGTTGACCAGATCCAGGACCCCCTGATCGTCTTCCATGGCGAGGAGGACAAAGTCGTGCCGAACGCTCAATCCGATGCAATCGTCGAGACGCTGCGGCGCAATGGCGTGCCCCACGAATACCATCTCTATGCCGGTGAGGGTCACGGTTTCCGCAAAGCGGAAACCATCGAGCATTTCTACGGCGCCGTGGAGCGCTTCTTGGCTGAGCACGTGATTTTCGCGTAGTTGCTTGACCATTTGCAGATAGAGCCAGTCCGCACCCGGCTTCTTGCGTGTGGGCGGATGTCCACGTCCGCGATATTCCGGTATCATGCCATACACTTCGCGCATCGCATCGTCAATACCGCCCCAACCGTCCGAAAAGGCTGGCGGCGGGCCATCGGGATGTCCGCGCCGCTGGAGCATTTGGAACACAACAATGCTCGCCCGGGTTTCATATTTTCCGATGGCGCGTGCAACACGCAGTCGGCTATCCCGATCCAGCATGGTCGAACGCATGAATTGACCACTCTCCGGTGTTTCGGGGCAGTTTTTTTTCTCCGCTGATGCGGTTGCCTTCCGCCAGAAAGGCCAATGTGTCTAGAATCTCGTGTTCGGGTGTGCGCTTGCGATAGAATATCGTTCCAGAGGGAGACTACCCATTCGCGAAATTCGCTCATTAGCGCCATTCGCGTTCGAACAATAGGGCGCGACTTCCAATGTGCGGTAGCGAAGCCGAAACAAAAGAAGCCCGGCGCATATCGCCGGGCCTGGGGAAGTTGGTCGGGAAAAGAGGCGTTTTTTTATTGTACGGTGATATCTTTTGTCCTTCTATTGTTGGTTTCATCGCTTTCAGTGATTACATCGTCTAAATCTGCTAAAGCTTCGGTAGTATATTGATCCGGAGTTTCATAGCCTTTGTACTGATATGTTACCGTTGTTTCCTTTTTAGCTGGTATTGAGGGAGCATTTATTGCAAAGGATTCACTACCAACGCCTGGCCACCACTCCACCCGAAATGCTCCGGAATCTGCATTGCCAATATTTTCAACTTGTATCTTGACAGTGACAGACGTATCTTTCGGGGGATTTGGGGGATCGTAGGTTATATTTTTAATTATTAGATCCGGCTTGGCTGATGGGTCCGGTGTTTTCGTTATCGTGGGCGTGGGGGTTGGGCCAGTAGCTGTTGCTGTTGGGGTGGCGCTGCCAGTGACCACAATCTGCACGTAGAATTGATGCCCGAACACGTTCCCGGCGGGATTCCTCAACTGCCAATACCCGGTGTAAGTGCCGGGATTCTTCGGCGCGACCAGATTGACGGAGATTTCGCGCGAGGAGCCGGGAGCGGTCTCGGAGGTCAGGCTTTGGGGGCTGACGCCGCCCATGCCGTCGCCGTTGACGAAGACTACCGAGTAGCCGGTCGTCCAGGCGCAGGAGCCGGTATTCGACATGCGCCAGGTTTTCGTAAAGGCGGTCTCCGGGGCAAATTGTGTGCCGTCTGGGATGGTCACATCGCCGGCAAAGGCAGCATTATCGCATCCCGATGCCTGCCCTTGTGTGTACACACTGCCGGTCTGAACCGTTGGGCTTGCGGTAGCGCTGGGGGTGAAGGTGGCTGTTGCGGTGGCGGTTTCGGTCGCCGTGGGGGTGGATGTACTCGTGGCTGGCGGCGTAAGCGATAGCGCGGCATCCACGGTTTGGACGATCGCGGTGAGCACCTGATCTGCCGAAATGGTCGCCTCTTCACTGGTGGTCAGATTGCAGCCTGTCAGCGCTACAATGCTGACACTGACCAGAAGGAATGCTGTTTTTATATTCATGGGGTAACTCGATTCTTCGCTGGATGAAATGGTCAGAGGATATTGTAACCGAAAACGCCGTCAGGTGGAATTCATTTCGTAACCGAATTCGCAGGGAGATGAATCCCCCCCCGCTACCCAACAACGCCCGTTTACTTGATCACTTCAGCGATGATATACAGCGCATATTGGACGATGACCTGATCAATAGATCTATCCTGTGTATCCGGCAGCATAGCAGGGGGATGATTGACATCGTAGGTCCGGTTCGGTTCGTACTCGTTCAGCCGCACCCAGGGCGCATCCCCTGCAACCGCCGCGTTGACGATATCAATGGCGTGATTGTTGTTCGGCTGGACGTGATCGGATTGCGACTGCACGCGCTGGTATGGCACGCGCACGCTGCCGATGAACTCGATTGCCTCGCGCTCCGACCACCAGCTGTCATCCGTGCAGGGCTGCCACTGAATGCCCTCAGCGCGATTGCTTCTGCAGCCGGTGGTGTAGTTTCTGTCCACCGGGCCTTCCCAATCAATGTAGAACTTGATCGGCAGGTCGGGATGACGAGCCAGCGCGCCAGTAGAGGCGGTGACGCCATAGGAATAGGAAACCAGTCCGAAGCGCGCCGCATCCAGGCCGGGCAGGGCGAAGGCGGCGTTGATGACAGCCGCCAGCCCATCCTGCGTGATATGGCCGTTGTAATCCTCTGTCCCTTCGCTCATGCCGCGCCCATCGGCGTCGAAGATGATGACGAGGAATCCGCGTCCCGAAAGGCGGGCAGCTTTTTGCGGATCGGATTCGGCGATGCCGCCGGGCATCAGCACGAGGGCTGGTAGGGCGTCCGTCCCGTTCCAATCGTTCGGATAGAAGGCCTGCACGTACAACTTCGTACCGCTGGTCGGGTTGGTCACCCAGAAGGCATTGTCTACTCCGGTGGACTGGAGGGCG
>VGOC01000073.1 GCA_016865865.1 Chloroflexota bacterium | reverse complement strand
TTGGCGAAGATTAGCGGATTCGTTTTCTCTCTTCCGGCTTGTCCGGGTTAGGTAATGGCAGCGGAAATTCGAACGGGAAAGCCGCACGAGGCTGTCCAGCCGTATGGGCAGACCAACAATTGGAAATTTCTCTCGAAGTGAAAACCTGTGAGTTCGCTATTTTATTTTTTCGGTGGCAATTAATTCGGCTGCACGGCGACCGATCTCGACGGCGAAATTCGTCCCCCGATCCCAGGGATAAACCTGGCTCATGCTGGCGAAATATAACCCCTCGATGGGCGTTTCGATGGAAGGGATATTCTGCGAATGGTTCACCAGCGGCACAGGCTGAGCGTACCTGGCGCGATGCAGCCAGCTTTTGCGGATCCAATTGGGCTGGAATTGGGGATTGAAACGTTTCAAGGCAGGGATGAAGCGCTCTAACAATTCTTCCTGGGTGAGATCGAAATACTCGTGATCGGCCTCCAGATAATCCCCACAATAGACGATGTGATCGCCCCCGAAATGTTCCGGGGAGACAAAGTTGGTATGCTCGACTAGCGCCAGGAAGGGATACCCGGCATTCTTGGGGATGTTGTACCAATAATACCCCTGCTCGGAGAGTCGGCGCTTGAGCGAGAGGGTCAGCACTACCGCGCCCATACTTTTCAAACTCAGCAGGCTTTGCAAATACTCGCCGGGTAAATCGGGGGCCAGGTTTGCCATCGCGGTTGGCGAGGTTGTCACCAGGACCTTGTCATAAGTCGCATTCGTCGGCTGGTCGGTTAGTCGGTTGGTCGGCGGTCGGCGGTCGGCAGTCAGACGAAAAAGACCATCCCGGTCAATTCGTTGAATCCGAGCAAGCGGCGCGTCGAGATGGATGTCCACGCCCAGGGCGCGCAGCTTATCGGCGAAGTCGTCACAAAAAGCCTGGAAGCCTCCCTGGTAGGTTCCCAGGCGAGTGGTTCGGACATGCAGCCTGGCCCAGAACCATGCCATGGGTACTTCCTCGTAATACCGCCCGAATTTACCGACCAAAAGCGGTTGCCACATCTTCTCGTAGACGCGTTTGCCAACCCATTTCAGCATCCATTCATGGGCGGTGACTTTTTCGAGGGGTTGCCAATTCCTCGTCAGGCGCAGGTACAACCCCGCAAACCCAAAGCGGATCTTGTCGAAGCCCCAGCCTAAACCAGGGAACAACGACGCCTGAAGGATCGAGTCGAAGGGATGCCACTTCTCGTTGTGTAGAAGTACAGTATACGGGCGAGGGAAGAGCACTTTGTGGCTCAAACCCAGCTCCTCGATCAACCCCAGCATGTGTTTGTCGGAAGCGAACCAGTGATGGTAGTACTTCTCTACCGACCAATCCCAGTGGGGTTCTTTGAAACCCGAAGCCAGGCCGCCAACTTGCTGGCTGGCCTCATAGAGAGTGACCTGATGTCCAAAACGGGCCAGGTCATATGAAGCCGACATACCGGCGATTCCTGCGCCGATGATTGCAACATTCATAGCATTCGATCTTGTCGAGCAGGTAGATTGGTCTGTTGGTCTAACACTCATTTCTATCGTACCCAACCCCTCCCCCCACTTTACGCCCTCTTTCGCCAGATAATATGCCCCCAACAACGTGATAGGCAGCCATAAAGCCACATGCAGCACCAGGGTATAACTTGCGGCAATAGCACCATCCACCCCATAAGCTTTCAACACGGCGATGCCCGGCGCATCGAAGGTGCCCACATATCCCGGCGCGGAGGGAATGGTCGTCGCAAGGTTGACGATGCCGTTCATCAACATCAGGGCAAAGAAACTGACCTGGAAGTCGAAGGCGTGCATCACGAACCAATATTTGCCTGTCTCGAAAAGCCAGATCACCACAGAGGTGATGAAGACCATCAAAGCCTCACGCGGCGACCGCAGAGACTCTAACCCCCCCAGGAAACGCAAGACAACATCCAGGAATTTTTCACGGAGGCGCCCGGGGACAAAGCGCGAGACAGCCCATCTGATCACACGTTCAGTGACCTGGGGGAACATAGCGGCCAATAGAAAAACAACCAACACACCCACGAAGGCAGCCGCCCCCCACAAAGCCAGCGACTGAATATCGCCCACGAAGCCAGAGTCCGCTGTTAAACGGGCGAGCTCGGGGAGATTCAAGAAAACGAAGGCCAGCATGACTACACCATCGTAAACGCGCTCCACGATGATCGTCGCCAGAGAGGCCGAGATGGGAACTGCTTCACGCCGTTTGAGCACCACAGCCCGCAAGATTTCACCCGCCCTGGCCGGATAGATATTGTTCCCCATATACCCGATAGCCACAATCGGGAACATGGTTTTCGTGGGGATCGCTTTCACCGGCCTCAATAGATAATGCCAACGCCAGGCTCGCACCCACACCCCCAGGAAATACACAGCTACACCAGGGATCAGCCACCCGTAACGGGCAGTCAACAAAGCCTGCCAGACATCACCCAGGCGCAGGCCGCGCAACGCCAGAACCATCAGCGCAATACTGATGATCACGCCAAGCCAAAATTGCCATTGTTTCATGGTGGCGATTCTACCACTCGAAACCCCGCCAATATGAGATTTATGCTATACTTGTCATGTGAATGACAACCAGCATATCTGGCAGGCTTGGGCCGATACCCTGCACCGGTGGGGGGTAGGGGATCTCGTCGCTGTTATCCTGGATGCGACGGGGCCGCTCAACTTGCTGGGCGCTCAGGTTGTTTATTTGAGCCAACCCTTCTTTAATCAAGTATTGCCGGAAGGTCATTGGGATGCTCTGGCGGACGTATTGGAAAACCCCACGAGGACACAGGCTTTCACAGCCTTTCTACGTCAGACGGATCAGAAAATGTAATCCTACCGTCACATCGAAGGCTTACGGAGGTAACTCGCCGTGACTATATCGGGTCTCGTTGGCCTGGCTTTCATCCTGGTCTTCTCTGGGCTTATCGTTCTCTTCACGGTAGTAAAGCGTGAACAGCCCGAAGCGAATTTGCGCCCGATCGCCGCTTTCGCCAGGCTGCGACGAGCGATTGGATTGACCGTCGAAGCAGGATCACGACTGCACATCAGCATCGGGCGCGGCGGCCTCGCCGGCCCCGAAAGCGCAGCGGCCTTCGTCGGGTTGAGCACACTCGAGGGCATGATCCGTTCAGCATCCACAGGGGATAATCCACCTGTCGCCACCACGGGTAACGCAGCCCTGGCGATCCTCACCCGGGATATCCTCAGCAGCACCTACCGGGATATCGGCAATATCGAACAATACGATCCCGCCACCGGCCAACTGACCGGGTTTACGCCCTTTTCCTACGCGGCCGGCGTCCTTCCCATTGTGCAAGACAAAAAAACCACCGCCCATATTCTGATCGGTCACTTTGGCAGTGAAGTAGCCCTGATCACCGACGCCGGAGAACGCAGCGGCGACCTGACCCTGGCCGGTACAGATAACTTGCCCGCCCAGGCCATCCTCTACGCCACCGCCCAGGAACCGCTCATCGGCGAGGAGGTGTACGCCAGCGGCGCCTATCTACAGGCTGGCCCAATGCATATCGCCAGTCTGCAGGCGCAGGATATCGCGCGTTGGGGATTGGTCATCATTATCCTGGCCGGCGCCCTGCTCGAACTTGCCGGCCTCGACCAGATCCTCATTGATCTGTTTGGGGGGTTGCCATGAACCTGAAACTCAAATCCCCTGTTTCCACAGCGATTGCGATGGGGGTAGGGATCATCATCCTGTTGGGCTATTTCTTCGGCAGTGATGTCAGCGGTAAAACCACAACCCTGGGCTTTGTACGCGACTTCTTACTACAAGGCGCTATCGTATGGGCAGCCGTAGCCATGCTGGTTGGCATCGTCAATCTGGCATCGGTTCATCTGAGCAAAATCCGCGCCAGCGAAGACGATGGCTTCAGCTTCATCTTGTTGCTATCATTGATCGCCACTTTGGGGGTGGGTTTATACGATATCGTCAAAACCCATATGGCTGGGGAAGTGAATTTTCAACGCACTGGCTGGATTTTCGACCACATACAACTACCTATCGAAACCAGCCTGATGGCTGTCCTGGCAATCAGCCTCACCTATGCAGCCGCGCGGCTTCTAGCGAGCAGGTTGAATTTGCTCTCGATTGTCTTCGTGGTGGTAGTGCTGATGCTGCTTATCGGGGCCGTCCCGCAGGTCGCTGCCCAGGCGCCTCTGCTGGCTGAAATCCGCAATTGGATTTTGCGGGTTCCGACCATGGCGGGCGCACGCGGCATCTTATTGGGGGTGGCTCTCGGCGCCATCGCCACCGGCATTCGCATCCTCACCGGCAGCGACCGCCCATACAGAGGCTAACTATATGGAAGAAATCCGCTGCCCCATGTGTGGCAAACCCAACCCGGATCACCTGGAAATCTGCCAGCATTGCCAGGCCAGATTGAAACCGTTGATCATGTCTTGGCAGGATGATTCGGCGGCGGGAACGAACGAACCCGATTCCGGGTTGCCGGATTGGCTGCGCCTGGATCAATCGGATGAAGCCACACTCCATGATGAGGCCCCTCCTGAGGCGGATTCCGAGGACGATGACTGGCTGACCCGACTTCGAAGAGAGGGTGATTCTGAACCCGTGGAGATTCCTCCCCCCGATGAGCATGCAGAATCTGGAGAACCAGAAAGCGAGGATTGGCTCCTACGCATCCGTGCGATGCGAGACGCCGACGCCGAGATTCCCCAAGAGGACGCCTCCTCATCTGATGACGAGTCATCCATCTTCGACGGCGCGCTGCCATCCTGGATGACAGAAAAGGATGAAAAACCCGCCGAAGAAAAACTTCCCGACTGGTTGACAACCATCAGTGAAGAGCCAGCAGCCGCAGCCACACCCAAACCAGTCGAAGAACCCGAAGGCGGGATTCCCGAATGGCTCTCGACCGTTGAAAAGGCAGAACCCGGCTATATTCCCAAAGAGGAGTCGACCGACAACGGCATCCCGGATTGGATGTCAGGGGTGGAAGAGGAAGCCCTGGAGCCAGAACTCTCGACCATCCCGGCAGAACCTACCCCTCAGCCCCTGGATTGGCTTTCCGGGCTGGAGGCAGGAGAGTTAGGCTGGCCTGCCGCAGCAGAACCGGCTGAGGATTTAGAACCCGACTGGCTGGAAAAAATTGGAAAAGGCGCAGACGCTGATCTCGTCCCGAAAGATGATGTTCTCTCACCCCTCATGACCGATGAGGGATTATTCGAGATCGGCGAATTATCTGACCTTCTCTCCGGGATAGAGCAAGAGACAAAAATCCCCGAAGGCGCCGAAGAAGCCGGCTTGGTCCCTGCTGAACTGCCAGGCTGGTTGGAGGCCATGCGCCCGGTTGACTCCGCAGCCGAGGGCGCTGGCGCGCTCGATCGGGGGCCAATAGAACAAGCCGGGCCATTGGCCGGCCTGAGCGGCGTGCTCAAGGCCGAGCCTGAAATCGCTCGCCTGAAACAGGCTCCGAAGTTGTCATCCCGGCTGCAAGTCAGCGAGGCGCAACAAAACCACGTCAAAGTATTGCGAGATCTTTTAGCCACCGAGGGTCAAGCCCGGCCGTTGCCCCAACCCATTGTGATCTCGTCTCAAGGGGTGTTGCGATGGGTAAGCGCGTTTCTATTGATCTTCGTGATCGGCCTGGCAACCATTAGCGAGAGCCAATTAGCGCCCTCCCTGCCTCAAGCCTCAGTGCCCGCTGAAGTGCTGCGCATCAGCGAATTGATCAACTCGATTTCCCCTCATGATTCCGTATTGGTTTCTTTCGATTATGAGCCAGGCACATCAGGCGAGATGGATGCCGCGGCCGCGGCTGTTGTTGACCACTTGATGCTTCGAGGCGCTTACCTGACTCTGGTTTCCACATCCCCAACCGGGCCGGCATTAGCAGAGCATTTCATTGCTACGAGGCAAGCAGAGCATCACTATGTCAGCGGTAATCAATATATCAACCTGGGTTATATTCCTGGCGGCGCTACTGGCCTGCTGGGCTTTGTTCAGACGCCTCAACGCATAAAACCCCTTTCCTTCGACGGATTCGATCCATGGGTAACCGCTCCTCTCGAAGGCATTTATTCTCTCTCCGATTTCGAAATGGTGCTGGTAATCACCGATGATCCCGATACGGCTCGTTCGTGGATCGAGCAGGTGCAACCGAAACTCCAGGGCGCGCCATTGATAGCCGTCGTCAGCGCTCAGGCCGAACCAATCTTGCATCCCTACGTTGGCGGGGAGAGCGCGCAAGTGCGCGGCATGGTCAGCGGGATCATCGGCGGCGCGGCTTACGAGCAGGTAACCGGCAAGCCCAACGTGGCCCGGCTTTATTGGGATGCGCTGAACTTTGCCCTGATAACAGCCATCGCTGTGATCCTGATCGGCGGGATAATCAACGTATTTTCGATCCTGTTCAGAAAGAAAGAGCACAGGGAGGCCTCATGAGCATCGGCGATATGAATATGGCCGACCTGATCGGTTTGCTGCTAGGGTTTGCTTTCACGATTTTCATCTTCAGCTACATCTTGGGAGATAACTATCTCTTCCGCCTGGTAACGCATATCTTTATCGGAGCGGCTGCCGGGTATGCGAGTATCGTCACGCTATATAATGTCATCCTGCCCCAATTGGTTTTCCCGTTCCTGGACGGCAGTCGGGATGAATTATTCCTGGCTGTGAGTTTGCTGATCCCCAGTATCTTGCTGCTGGCGAAAATATCGCCTCGAACAAGTAAGTTGGGCAACCCGGCTGTCGCTATTCTGGTTGGCATTGGCGCGGCAGCCGCAATCGGCGGAGCGATCTTCGGCGCAGTTTTCCCCCAGACATCGGCTGCCATCGTTAGTTTCGAGACCAATAACTTCATCAACGGGGCTATTCTCTTGGTCGGCACGCTCAGTACATTGGTGTACTTCCAGTTCGGCGTCAGGCAAGCCAAAACTCAACCTGCGAAAACCACCCAAATCGTCAAGGTGATCGGATGGATCGGTAAAATATTCATCGCCGTCACTTTTGGGGCGCTGTTTGCCGGCGTCTATGTGGCTGCGCTAACGGCGTTGATCGAGCGTTTTCATTTTCTATGGACCTTCATCAAGGAGTATGTGCTCCCTGCCCTTCTTGGGTAACTTGACAATGCCGACCTAACAGAAAAAGGAAATCTTATTAGGTTGACTATGACCTCTTCTGTCGTATCCACCGACTCGATCCTTGCAATTGACATTGGCTCGATTACAACGCGTGTCTCTCTATTCGATGTCGTGGGCGAGCGTTATCGGTTTATTGCTTCTGGGAGCGCTCCAACAACGATTGCCCCTCCTTTCAGTGATATTCGAGAAGGCATCGCGCGCGCTATCCACCAACTGCAGGATATCACAGGGCGAGTGTTGATCGGCGCGGACGGCGCATTACTCATCCCCAGCCACCCCGATGGTACAGGCATTGATGCTGTGGCGGCAACCCTCTCGGCTGGCCCGGAGATCAAAATCGTTGCCGTTGGCCTTCTCGAAGACGTCTCTCTGGAAAGCGCCCGGAACCTTGCGGCAACCACCTATGCCATCGTTACCGAAGTAGTCAGCTTGAACGACCGGCGGAAACAGGATGCCCGCATTGACGCTATCCTGCGCGTCCGCCCGGACCTGGTGATCGTGGCCGGGGGTATCGAAGGAGGCGCAACCCAGTCAGTGCGAAAATTGCTCGAGGCGGTCGGCCTGGCATGTTTTCTGACGCCTCGCAGTCAACGACCTCAAGTGCTCTTTGCGGGAAACAGCGCCATCCACGAAGAAGCCAAGGAAAGCATCACCCCAATCGCCGATCTCCATATCGCGCCAAATATTCGCCCCGACATCCATACCGAGCAGTTAACGCCGGCGCAAGTAGCCTTATCGAAGATATTCAAGAAGGCGCGCGCTCAGCAGATGTTCGGCGTATCTGACCTGGATCAATGGGCCAGCGGCCGCCTGATGCCAGCTTCTACAGCTTTTGGCCGCATCGTGCGTTTCCTAAGCCATATTTACGATCCCCTCAAAGGCGTCTTTGGCGTGGACGTAGGGGCGTCATCAACGACGATAGCCGCCGCGCTCAAGGGAAAACTTGCCATGCGCGTATTTCCCCAATTAGGCTTGGGAACCAAACTGGAGAATCTATTAAAATATATATCTGTAGAACAGATTGCCTATTGGCTCGCTGATGAGATACCCAAATCATCCATCAGGGATTATCTTTATAACAAAGCTGCTCATCCAGCCAGTTTGCCCGCTACAGAAGAAGAAATGGCCCTCGAACAAGCCTTAGCCCGTCAGATCATGCGGGCTGCTGTGGCCCAAATGATGACTTCGCTGCCCTTCGAGATCAAAGGGTCTGGAGGGGGAGGGCTGCCATGGCTCGAGCCTATCCTGGCATCAGGCAGGGTTTTGAGCCACGCACCGAAACCCGGACAGAGTCTACTCATGTTATTGGATGGCCTTCAACCTACCGGAATAACCACCGTCATTCTAGATCAGAATGATCTGCTGGCATCGCTAGGGGCCGCAGCGGAGATCAATCCCCTCATGGTCGTTCAAGTGCTCGAATCACATGCTTTTCTCAACCTCGGGGCTGTGATCGCCCCAGTTGGAAGAGCGCGTCGAGGGACGCCTGTCATTCGGGTACAGGCCACATTCGAAGATGGCAGCGAAACCAAGACCGAAGTCAAATTCGGCGCGATCGAAGTGATGCCACTCCCCTCGGGGCAATCGGCGCAACTCCATCTGCATCCCTTGCACCGTTTCGATGTGGGTCTAGGTGGGCCTGGGAGAGGAGGCCGTGTACGGGTGGTTGGCGGAAGTTTGGGAATCATCATAGACGCCCGGGGGCGCCCCTTGCAATTGCCATCCGACCCCGAGCTTCGGAGTGAGTCTCTGAAACGATGGATATGGGCATTGGGCAACTAACTGGCATCGAACTTGCATCAACTAACGCAGGCGGGGTGCATCTTTTCGAGATGCACCCCGCCAGAAACCGTAACCCCTAAAGGAATTATGTTAGCTCCTGTAATACAAATTTCTCCCCTTGCAAAGATACGCCGACACCGGGAACTCCCTGCGCCTGGAAAAGTCGTCGTTCGTCAGGGACAGAAAGTCGAGGCGCTGGATATCATTGCCGAGACCATCCTGGCCCCTGAGCATATCATGCTGAATATTGCCCGCAGCTTGAATGTCACTACAGAAAAGGCTGACGAACTGATCCAACGCGCTGCCGGAGAGACGATCAACAAAGGCGATCTGATTGCAGGCCCAGTGGGCCTAGCCAAGCGGGTCGTTCGGGCGCCTCGCTCTGGACGGATTGTCGTCGCCGGAGATGGGTTAGTGCTCATGCAAGTGAACAGCACCCCCTATGAAGTTCATGCCGGTATGCCAGGCGCCGTGACAGATTTGATCCCCGACAGAGGCGCTGTCGTCGAAGCTACCGGAGCGCTCGTCCAAGGAGTGTGGGGTAATGCCCAAACAGAGTTTGGCTTGATGCAAGTGAAAATGAAATCGCCTGATGATCAGCTCACGACCGATCACCTGGATATGAGTCAGCGCGGGAGTATTATCCTGGGCGGATACTGCGGAGATGGCAGGGTTTTCCAAAAGGCCGCCGAGATCCCCCTGCGGGGATTGATCCTCACCAGCATGGACTCTGCGCTCATCCCCTTTGCACAAAAAGCCCCCTTTCCAATTCTCGTTTTGGAAGGATTTGGTTTCCACCCTCTGAACGCAATAAGCTATAATGTATTGGTAACGAATAATGGCCGGGAGATTTCTCTGAATGCGGAAGCGCTCGATCATTACAAAGGTATTCGTCCCGAGATCGTCATTCCATTAGGCGCATCTAGGGAACCCGAAGATAGTTCCCTATCAGTCGAAGATTTTGCCCCCGGCCACAAAATTCACCTCGTGCGGGCGCCCCATGCCGGAAAAACAGGGACAATTGCCTCCCTTTTCCACGAGCCGATTCGTTTTCCCAGCGGCATACGCGCCTTGGGCGCTGATATAATTCTGTCGAATGACCAACACGTCACCGTACCTCTGGCCAACCTGGAAAGGGTTGCCTGAGCCTTCACATCCCGAAGCCCCTTTGGGGTTCGGGCAACCTGAGGAGATAGCAAAATGACTGAAGAACCCTTTGATTATTATGAACCCCCCTTCGACGAGTCGCCGCCCCCTGAGATGGCCAGTAACCGAACCTTTTTGCTGGTTGCTGGAATCCTGGGCGCGATCTTGATTCTCTCGCTGATCCTCATGGCAGTATACGCTATGGTAGTCGTCCCCAAACGTCGCTCCGCCCAAAGTACTCAGGTAGCCCAGATCAACGCACAAAATACGCAAGTTGCGATAGCCAGCGGACTGACGGCTGAAGCCCAGTCATGGACAGCCACACCGACTGCCACCCGCACCCAGCCGCCGATTCCCCCCACATCCAGCCCGACCCCGGTGGTCGCCCCAACCAATACACCTGCTGCAGGGATCGCTCAAGACAGAGATGCGCAGCTTACTGCAACCATGGCAGCTTTGTTCACACAACAGGCTGCTAATCTCTTGACAGTGACGCCTGTATCCACGCAATTACCTTCGACTGGTTTTGTTGATGACTTCGGCATTCCCGGCTTATTTGCGTTAGCAGGGGCGATGATCCTGGTGATCTTCCTGGCGAGGCGTCTGCGCACGACGGGCTGAAAACGATTTAGAAATGGTCAATGAATAGGGGTGTGCGAGGTCGCCTTCGGCGGCGTCCCGCGCACCCCTATTTTTGTTCTCAAGTTACACCGGCAGCAATTTCCTCGCCAAAACTAAGCAACGCCTTGACCATCCCGGAACTGCGCCCCTCGGCATATACACGCAACACCGGCTCAGTTCCAGAAGGGCGGATCAAAAGCCAGGAGTCGTCGGCCATGAGATATTTGACGCCATCAATGGTCAACACGTCTCGAACGGCCTCCCCGCCGATCTTCGCGGGCGCTTCGTCCTTTAGACGCAAAGTCATCTCATCCTTTGCCACCGGGTGGCTGAGGCGCATATCCTTGCGCTCGTAGAACGCGGGGCCGACTTCTTCGAGCAAGTCATCCACCAGCTCATGCAGCGGCGCTCGCAGAGCAGCCACGATCTCCACCAACAATAATCCCATCAAAATGCCATCGCCCTCGGGAATATGCCCCTTGAAGGAGATGCCGCCAGACTCCTCTCCGCCAATCAACACTTCTTCTTTAAGCATATATTCAGCAATGTGGTTGAAACCGACCGGAGTCTCGTAGACCGGGAGGTCATACTTCTTCGCTAAACGGTCTATCATTTGCGTCGTAGAAACGGTGCGCACTACCGGGCCACGCCAGCCGCGCTGCTCGACCAGATAACTCAAAGCCAGAGACATGATCTTGTGAGGATCAACAAATTGGCCGCGCCCATCCATCGCGCCGATGCGGTCAGCATCGCCGTCAGTCGCCAGGCCCAGGTCGCCAACGCCGGTTCCGATGGCCCCTGCCAGGGCGCCTAGATTACGGGCAACCGGCTCGGGATGAGTACCGCCAAAACCCGGGTTCATCTCACCTCGAATTTCATGCACCTCGCAGCCTGTCCCTTTCAGAATGCCCCTGAGCACCTCACGCCCAGACCCATGCATCGAGTCGACCACCACCCGCGGCGGTCTCTCAGCGATGATGTTGAAATCAATCAAGGTCCGCAAATGGTCATAATAAGCGGGGATCGGATTGAATCGTTCGATCAGTCCTAACTGGCGGGCCTGTTCCCAATCCATCATGTTGGGGCCGCGGCTGCGTTCCTCGTTATCGTTCAGGTAGATTTCCACCCGGCGGGATTGTTCCGGCGAGGCTGAGCCGCCATACGCCGCCTTGAGCTTGACGCCGTTGTAACGCGGCGCGTTGTGAGACGCAGTGATCACCGCCCCGGCGATTGCGCCCAGGTGACGCACCGCGTAGGAGATAGCCGGGGTAGGGGCGTCGGACTGCGCCAGAAAGACGGTATATCCGTTGGCGGCCAAAACCCGCGCCACGTCAGCAGCATAGCGGTCGGATAGGAAACGCGTATCGAAGCCGACCACCATCTTGCGAGGATCAACACTGCGCCCGGTGTTCTCGACCACCTGCCAATCGCCAGAATTGATCGCATCGGCAATCGCTTGGGTTACAAGGCGAAGATTATGAAATGTGAAGGTATCCGAGATGACGGCCCGCCAGCCGTCGGTGCCAAAGTGAATGGGCATGGTTCTTGCTCCTTTTTTTATCAGTCCATGCTAAAATGAGATGATGACCCCTGCCGAAATCGCCGACTTCCTCGCTTCGATCCGTCTCTTCAGAAATCTCGATGAAAGAGAACTCATTGACCTCGCGCGTCGCTTCGAAGAAAAAAAGCTGAAAGACGGAGAAATTCTTTTTCGTGAAGGGGGGCCCGGAGGGGAATTCTATCTTATCACATCCGGGGGAATCCTTCTAGCACGGGGTATAGGGGAGGAAAAAGTAATCGTGGGCGCATTAAGAACAGGCGACTTCTTTGGAGAAGAATCTTACTTACGAAAGAAAAGCCGCTCCGCAACAGCAACAGCCATTGGCGAGACAACACTGCTCGAGATGAAGGCCGATCATTTTGGCCAAACGTTGCAGGAATACCCCCACATACAAAAAGACCTCGAAATCCTGACCAGGAGTTATCGAATTGGTCGTAGCAAAAAGTTCGAGTGGTTGGACGAAGACGAAATCATCCACATGATCACCCAAAAACACCACTACGTGTTATTAGGCGCCTTATCACTCATTCTGCCTATTATTCTATTCGGCCTTATTCTTGTACGGATAGGTTTCGCCGCAAACGATGATTTCACAGGAATCCTGACAGCTTTCATTGGAATTCTTCTCGTGGTTCCCCTGTCTATACTGGCGTTGTGGAAATGGGTGGATTGGGGCAATGACTATTACATTGTCACAGATCGGCGCGTCGTCTGGGTAGAAAAAATCGTTCTCATTTATAGCAGCCGAAATGTGGTCCCATTAGACGCGGTGCTATCGGTCAATGTGAACACCAGTTACTGGCAAAGGATCTGGGGATCAGGAGATGTCGTCGTCAATACCTATACAGGCAGGACGATCATGAAAAACGCTGCCCATCCAAGGCAATTTGCTGCGGTAATCGAGGAACATTGGCACCGCGCTCAACGTCGCACCACAGAGGAAGAATATCAGACTCGCGTAAGAGCTATCCGTGAAAATCTCGGTTTACAACAAGGAGAAAAGGAGGAAACTCCAGAAGTTCCGAAAGAACCTCAAGAAAAACCCGGATTGCTACAACGCATTGCGAATTTCATCAAAACACGCTACGAAGAAAATGGCACCGTGACCTATCGCAAGCACTGGTTTCTGCTCATTCGCCAAAGCTGGAAATCAGTCTTATTCCTCATTCCAGGAACGATTATTTTCGCTGCATTGCTCATATATCCCATTGGAGAAAGTTCGGTGATTCCCTTGCTATTTTGTGTCGCCAATGTAGTGGCCACATTTTTTTTCTTCTATAACTTGATCGACTGGGGCAACGACATCTTTCAAGTTACCGAACGACACATCCTCGATATTGACCGCAAACCTTTCGGGCAGGATATTCGAAAATCTGCTCCTCTGGAGCAAATCCTCAGCACAAGTGTGGAGCAGAATTTTTGGCAGCGTCTCTTGAACTACGGGGATGTGCACATCCGGATTGGTGAAGCCGAGTTCATTTTCGATGGTGTAGTCAATCCTTCAATGGTGCAACAAGAAATATTCCATCGCCTGTCGGCTCGCAAACTACAAATAGAGGCTCAGGAAGCAGCGCAAGAACGCAAGCGAATGATCGAATGGTTGAAGATCTACCACGATCAGGTCGGAGGCAGCCACAGCGCAGATCACGAGCCTGACTTATTTTAGATTATCGAGTAGAATCATCCACCTATGTCTATCAGAGAAATCCTAACCACTCCGCACCCCGTTCTGCGGGGAAAAGCGAAAAAAATCACCCAATTCGACGACGAGTTGAATGCTTTAATAAACGATATGATCGAGACCATGCGTGATGCGCCCGGGGTTGGTCTGGCTGCCACACAGGTGAACGCGCCTCTGAGGATCTTCGTGGCCGAATTCGGCGACGAAAACGACGCAGACGCGCCCCTGCGACTCTACACCTTCGTCAACCCAAAGATCACCAAGACATCCAGAGAGACCGTATCAGGCGTGGAAGGCTGTCTTTCCGTCCCGGGGATCGTCGGCGAGGTGATCCGCCCTCACGCCGTCACTGTAACAGGTTTCGACAGAGACGGGAATCCCATCACCGTCGCAGCGGAAGGCTGGCTGGCGCGCATCTTCCAACACGAAATTGATCACCTGAATGGCGTGCTCTACACCGATCACGCCCTGAGTGTTTGGGAATCTGAAGGCGAGGTAAGCCAGGTTTCTTCCGCAGCTTGACGTGGGCGACAGGGAAATTCCCGAAAAAGGGGGTGTGCAGGGTGCGCTGCACCCTGCACACCCCCTTTTTCGGGGTAATCTGTTTCGAATTATCATGTACTTGACCCAGCTATCGCTGACCGATTTTCGTAATTTCACCCGCCTGGAAATCGAGGTGCCGCGCGGGATGATGCTATTGGTCGGGGGCAACGCCCAGGGGAAAACCAGCCTGCTCGAAGCCGTCTATTATCTTTCGACATTCACATCTTTCCATGCCAGCCACTCGCGCGAGTTGATCCACTTCGCTGCCATGCGCGAGCCGCTGGCCGTGGGAAGAATCACCGCTGACTATCAGCGCGGGGACAAATCACACCATCTCGAAGTGCGCATCATCAAAGAGGTCAACGGGGCCAACATCTCTCGCGTCCGCAGAGAAGTGCTCTTGGATGGCGTCAAGTGTAAATTCGATCAGGTCATCGGCCATTTCAATGCCGTGCTCTTCCTGCCCGGTATGCTGAGCATCATGGACGGCCCTCCCGTAGAGAGACGTCGCTACCTCGACCTATCCATCTCCCAGACGGATGCCCGCTACGCCGCCGCGTTATCAACATACAATAAAGCCCTCGGTCAGCGCAACGCCCTGCTCAAGCTGTTGGGAGAGCGCGGCGGTGATCCTGATCAATTGAATTATTGGGACGAACAAATCGTTCAGACGGGCGCCTATATCATCCAGGCTCGCATCCAGGCCATCCGCGAGATCGAAGACAGGGCTGCTTTGATCCATAATGAATTGACACGCGCGGCCGAGAGATTACGCCTGGTTTACCAGCCAGCCTACGATCCCTATTCACTGCCTACCCGTCAAATGGCTCTGGCGCTAGAGGCCCCTATTGACCGAACCGGTTTCGAACAAGATGAAATTGCTCAAGGCTTTCGTGAGGCGCTGCTCAGCGCCCGAAAAGAAGAAATCGCCCGTGGGATGACCACCCTTGGCCCCCACCGCGATGATCTCCACTTCTTGGGCAATGGCATAGACCTGGGCGTCTACGGCTCGCGCGGCCAGATTCGCACCGCAGTGTTGGCGCTCAAAATCGCTGAAATCGCCTGGATGCGCGAAAAAACCGGCTTCTGGCCGGTGTTGCTGCTCGATGAGGTGTTAGCCGAATTGGACCCCCAACGTCGAGAAGACCTTCTCGAACATCTGAACGATATCGAGCAAACCCTACTCACGACAGCAGACCTCGATCTGTTCGACCCTCAATTCGTGGGAGCAGCTACTACCTGGTATTTCAAAGATGGACGACTGACGACAGAACTCCTTGAGGGAGCAAATTCTTGTTAGCGCGCCAAAGTGATGGGATGCGCCCTTGATGAAAATTGGCTCCTGCGAGTATCCTCGATGTCTCTATACCGCCGAAAGGCGAACATCGGGAGACCCACATGAGCCAACTGATACTGATGA
>VGOC01000072.1 GCA_016865865.1 Chloroflexota bacterium | reverse complement strand
CAGAGCGTTGGGCAGCCGAAATCCTGTGGGCAACACATTGACATTATGCGCATGGTGTGTATAATCCACTTATGAACAGTCGTGAGGTTATAGCCCGACTAAGAAAAGAAGGATGGATACTCGTACACATCAGAGGAAGCCATCATCAATTCAAGCATCCCGATAGGCAGGGGAGAGTAACTATACCTCATCCGAAGAAGGATTTGCCTATAGGCACAGTGCGAAGTATCTACAAACAAGCGGGATGGCCGTGGCCGGATAGGAAGTAAAGAAAATGCGTTACCCAGTAGTCATTCATAAAGACCCTGAAAGCGAGTATGGTGTTACGGTGCCAGATTTACCGGGATGTTTTAGTGCGGGAGAAACGGTTGACAATGCGCTGGAGGGAGTGATTGAAGCTATCGAGTGTCATCTAGAAGGCATGATGATGGAAGGAGACCCTATTCCTACACCTAGACCGGTAGAATATCATAGAAATAATCCCGATTATACAGATGGTGTCTGGGCAGTTGTAGCGGTGGATATATCGAAATTGTCAGGCAAAGCGAGACGGGTAAATATCACCATGCCGGAACGGGTATTATCGCTAATGGATAGGTATGCTACTGAACATGGTGAAACGCGGTCAGGATTTATTACGCAAGCAACGATAGAATATATAGCTACGCGGCAGGAAACAGTAAGTGAAAAATGATATTTTTGGGGCTAAAGGCCGCCCAACACCGTATGTGCCAGACCAGGGCTATCGCCCTGGAAGGCCAGCCCCGCGAGCAGGCTGGGTTGAGTTATAGCCGGGGCTGTGAGCAAACCCGTCCTGGCTGGTTACACCCACGTTGGGCGGCCATTGAGGGATATCACTCATGCTGATACTCGAACGTGAGGCAGACACTGCTGTCGCGCAAGCGCAATTCGTTGCTGCCATCTCTGGGCGGGCAACCGAAACGATCCTGGTTACCATCGGATTTCAGGGCGGGAATACAGAGGCCGATGTCTATTGGCTTCCGGCCCTCGGGATTTGGGCTTTCTTCGGCGAGCCTCCCCTCGAGAAATCGCCTGGTGAACGTTACTGGAATGTATTCGGGGTCGGTAGGCCGCACGGCATGGTGAACATCGTTGCTGAGATTAACCCTCCCAAGCGCGGCATCAATAGACAAGTTGGCGGTGCATTTGCTCACGATCCATCCGGCCATACGTGGGTTGTCCATCGCGGAATCTTCAACGCGAATGGCCGAGTTCCCCTCGAATTCGCGCGCCAGAACTTCCGTTGGAGATGGGATCCCATACAGGACGGCAACAGAAACACACTGATGATGTCTATTGCTGCGATGGACTTGCCAGATTTCCCGCAGATGCTGCGCGACTTTGTGCTTGAAGTGAAACGCTTCAAAGAAATAGCTCGGTCGCGACCACACGAAAGTTAGGGTCGCATACTAGGCCGCCTAGAGATGGTAGGCGGGATCATCGCTGATCCTTCGCTGTCGCTCTGGACAGGCTCCCGCCTCTGCTACAGAACCGGACGTGAAACCCTTTGGCAAGCTCAGGGCAGGCTTTTCGCTTCATGCGGCTCCTGAGCATACAGGCTGTTGTCATCAGCACCACAATCATCGAACCCACATTCCGCACCTGTTTTCTGCTATTGCGCATCATTTCGGCCTGGCGAAACAAATCTGGCAGAATTTGTGCTCGTCAATAAAAGGTTGGATTCGGGTGAGCCGCTGTCAACGGATTTATTTGAACAGATTGAGCAGATTCAGATGCCACCAGAGGCGCATCATCCGCTCAATCCGGTCCCGAAATCCGTTGACAGGAGTTTTTCCGAGCGCCATCCTGTTCGACTTTTGGTTGACGGTGACAGAATCTGGCAGAATTCCTTTGGCTCTAACAGGTTTTCTAGCCCTGCCAGGTACGAACAGGGTCTTTCTTCTGCTCCGCTGGCACGGATCGCTGTTTTGTTATCGGCGAATCCAAATATCCGGCTGGAGAAGCCCGATTCTGCCTGTTTGCATGGATGGCGCGCAATTTTAAAGATGAAGGCTTAATGATGAAGGATGAATGGGAGCGCGCGGCGTTACGCAAATTCGAGGAAATGCGGGGGCGCGTAGAGCAGTCGCTTGCGCATGGGTTCGGGGGATTGGGTCTCGCACAAGGTTCGCAAGCGTTTCATAGTTGCCGCAGATTCAAGCAGAAAGAACGGCTCTTTCAGCGCGCCAATCTCTTTTGTCCACGCGGGCGGAGTCTGGTTGTTGCGCTGGGCGAGGAGTTCTGTCAACGCAGCGCTGATGACCAGCAGGCGTGCGTCCGTGGTGGATGGGCGCGACAGTTTGCTAAAGTCCATTTTGGCTCGTATAAAAAACCTGAACAAAGCTGCGTAATATCAAGTGGTCTCGTTCCAGCGCGGCTTGGGCGAGTTGTTTAATCGGTTCCATACAACGACTCCCACAAATCCCAAAAGGCATATTGCTCGGTCAGTTCGTCGCCTTTGACCAGAAACGGTTCGATGTTTTGCCAGACTTCATCGCGCTTGCGTCCGCATCCGACTTCTTCCAGTAAACAGCGCGCGTCGGAAATATCAACGTCATCGCGCCATGCAGAGAGTTTCATGGCAAGCAATTGCTCGGACGTTTCAAGCCTTCTTCGATTTCGCTTCGTGTGAAGATTGCCATGGCGATATTTTACACCAACTGACTGTGAAAGGATGAAAGATGAATTGATGAATGTGGGAATACTATGTCGTTTCCCACTTTTGGGCATGGCGAATGAACTCACCCTTGATTTCAGGCCAGTCGTGCAAATCGGCGGTGTCGAAATCCGCGTCGTTCGGCCAGATAAGAGTCCGCACTTCGGGATCGAGTCTCACCTGGTTGAAGAATGTCGGGTCGCGCAGGGGGGTGTAGATTTCGCCGTGCAAAACCGGCTCGAAGTCAATGGTCTGCTCGGTATTGTCATTGAACCTTATCCACAAGGAATGAGGAGCGACAATTTCGAAGTCGGTAATATGATAAATAAGGTGTTCCATCTCGCACCTCGCAACCTACCTGAGCGGTTCGATGGAAAGCGGTTTCTTGCCGCTGTCCAGCAGTTCTCATGCGGCCTGTAGTTCGTCTTATGGAAGTGAGGCTTATGATGCCTGATGTCGTGTTCAGCGAACATGCGAATGATGATGCCGAAAAAGCGGGAGAGCTCTGCCATGTGATTACCTGCCTCTATTATACAATGTGCGACACTTAAATCTTGGTCTCTGTGCAAGTTGCTTCGGGCTGGGGGACGCGAAGATGATGCCGAAAAAGCGGGTGTGGTAGTGGAGGATAGGATGAAGATTGAAGAGTTTGAAGAACTATTGGAAGACTTGGACGATCTGGCTGTTCTGGCAGAACGCCGTGACGAACCAACTATTACATTCGAGGAAGTTATCCAAAGGTTGAAACGCGATGGCTTCCTACAAGATTGATGTGGAAGAACTCAGCATAAGAAAGAAGCGATTATCTTGCCGCGACCCTCGTCTCTATTTTAGGCATGGCGGAAATCAGCCAGTTTGCACCAACGGAAGGTCAGCGGCGCGCCGGCGGCGACCCAGAAGCCGAGCAATCCGTAGCGCACGAAGCGCAGGACCTGCGGCAGGAGTTCTTCTCCCGAAGGAAAGACGGCTTTCAATCCGGCCCAAATCACCAGCGCGCCGACCAATCCTACGAGATAGCGCAGGAGTCGTTTCCAGAAGGCGCCTTTGGGATCGAATCCCCCCTTCCGGTTGATAAGAACCAACCCGGACCCCAGTCCGAAGAAAATCGCCGCCGGGGTGGTGATGCCGTCACGGCTGATGGGATCGGGGGGTGTGCCTGCCTTTGTAGCTATCTGAATCCACGCCGCAGGGAGTTGCCATTCTTCCAATCCAAAAATGACCAGATTCCCGACGAGCAAAATCGCGATGACGATGGCGCAGATGGTTATGGTCTGCCTGCCGGGGGCCCGCCCTCTGAACCATTTCAATACAGGTTTTTCCAGGCGGATGAAAGCCCATAAGAGAATCGCTCCTACCAGCCAGCCGCTGAGCACGTCTATGGGAAAGTGCATCCCCAGGTAGAGTCGTGAGAGGCCGATCAAGAAGGCCACCACGATGGCCGCGATCCACGCCCAACGGC
Organism: Chloroflexota bacterium; assembly: GCA_016865865.1. Lineage (GTDB taxonomy): Bacteria > Chloroflexota > Anaerolineae > Anaerolineales > UBA11858 > NIOZ-UU35. The sequence continues at coordinate 11,795 of VGOC01000072.1, read as the reverse complement.
GCTTCATCGAATGCGACCAGGCGCCCCACAAACCAACTGCATTTTGAGCGTGCCCCGAGGGGATGCCGAATGAGGTTTCCGAGCTCATAGCACGCACCTGATCGAATACCCAAAACGGTCGCGGGGAGTGTAAGGCCAATTTCAGAACCGCGTTCAAGCCGGTGGTAGCGACCAGCATCAAGGCTAGGCGCGCCCCCATGACTGTGTCGAAGCACCAATAGATGGCCGGCATGACCAGCAAATAGAATTCTTCGAAGCCCAGGAAGGTGAAGAATTGCATCACCGGCTCGAGCCAGTCTCCGAGGTTTTGCAGAAAAATGATGACATCCATGGTTCTCTCCTTTTTGTCTATTCGATACGTTCAGTGCAGGTTTCTGGGTACCCGGGGACGGGCTTCTGATCTTTTTCCTCCGGAGGACAGGCTTTTGATCTGTTCTCTGATCGAACAGCCAGCCGCGGGATGTAGAACGAACTGACCAGTAACGACCCTGCGAGCATGAGCAGCGCCAGGGGGTAAATGATCTCCGGATTCGAATCATACAGATAGCCGGCTAATGGCGATCCCAGAATCAGAGCGATTCCGGATACCGTTTCGGCTGCGCCGTACGCCAGGCCCATGTTTGCCAGCGTCACCAGGTCGAGGATTTGTGCGGTAGCCAGGGAACGCGCCACCCGGTATCCCCCCAGCAGGAAATACCCGCTGACATACCAGGGAAGTCCGAGGCCTTTCCACGTCGCCAGAGCGAATAACGCGACGCACAGGTGGCTGATGAAAAAACCACGGCGAATGTCCATTCGTCCGATGACCAGATTGAGCACCACGTTCCCCAGACTACCCGCCGCGAACACGATCCCGGCCTGATCCAATGGCAGGTCACGCTGATTTTGCAGGAAATTCGGCGTCAGGGGCTGGGGTAAATACATGGCGAAAACGATCAAGAAAACGATCGGTAAAAATCTTTGGAAGGCGCGGTTTTCGAGTAATTGATTGCCTCCGCTGACGTCAGGGCCTGGTTCGACAGGTTGGTGCTGGATCCTGAAGATAATCGCAGTGGAGATGACGAAAATACTGGCAGCAACAAGATATGTTCTCCCTAATCCAAAGTGATCCCCAATCCAGCCCCCGAGCAGCGGGCCTAGCACGGCCCCGGCATTGTACGAAGCGGAGATCAGCGTAATGGCGCGCACCACAGACCATTTGCCGCGCGCCGCGGTGATATAACTATTCAACGGCGCCATGACGAAGGCGGTCAATGCGTAGAGGATCATCCCGATGACGAAGACCGGTAAGGAGCGCGCCAGGGCCATCATCCACGTCGAGGTCATGCCGAAGAGCCACGACGCCCACAACAGCCTGCGGCGGCCAAAGCGGTCGGAGAGATGGCCGGCCGGGATATGCACGATGGTCATGGCCGCGCCAACCGCGCTCAGGATCACCCCAATCGCAATCGGCGATGCGCCCAGTTCTTCCAGGTAGATGGGCTGAAAATAGAAGAATGCTCCCTCGCCGATTCCCCAGGCGAACAGGGCAACGGCGACCAATAATAGATTTCGATTCATGCTTATGGGTACAGGAATCCCGCAAAGACGCCGTCTGCTAAGGGCGCAGATTGGTTGGCGCCCAACGCCGGATTCAGCAGGTGGTTGGGGTCGGGCGCCCAGACCACGATGAGCGGAGAGGCCAGGGCGGGAACGCTGAGTTCCAGCAGCAGCAGATGATTCGCCAGCCAGCCGACCGGTTCGATGTACGTGGGGATTTCACCGCCGGCTAACCCGCTCAGGCCTGGAAAATCCGAGTCGATCAGGATCGTTCCGTTGATAGCGGCGACCCGCAGCCGCATCTGAGCTTCCATGTTATTCGGACCGCTGGCTTCGAGCCAGGATAGATATCCATTGTTTGGAGAGAAGGTGACGAATCCGCCCCCCAGGTTGGTAGCCGGGTTGAAGGGGATGACTGTCTCCTGGCAGGCGATCAGGTCCCGGATGGTCAGGCTGTTTCCTGGCCCCCCGGGCTGGCCGCCCATTCCAGGCAGGTAAGCGACTTTGGTCTGGTCGGGAGAGAACCCCGCCAGCCGGTCTGTGAAGCCCAGGAATTCCGTCGTCTGCCCGGCGAAGAAATCGAAATAGTACAGGCCGTTGTAGGGAGCGAAGTTGATATTGCCGATGCCCCACATCGAGAGCGTGTACCAGACGCCCTGTGCAATGCCGCCATACATGCGTACCGCCAGGGGGTAGATGACGAATCCATCGCCCTCCGCGCGGGTGAGCATCGGGGTTGCGCCATTGATCGCCTCGGCGTCGCCGGAATACAGGTAGCTGATCCAGCCGTTCGGATCGCTGTCGTTGGCGCTATAGGCGATTTGGGAATTGCCCGCCGCCCCGGTCAGCGTCACCAGGCTGGGCGCGTCGGCCAGGTATTGGGCGACGCCGCCTTCGCTGCGTTTGAGAATCCCGCCGTTTTCCAGGCTGGTATAGACCAGCATTATATTGGGGATGCCGCCGCCAAGTCCGCCGCCGAAATGGAGCTGGTTTGGCTCCATCCAGGTCATCCCTGGCGTTTGTTTGTTCCCCAAGGGATTCCCGTTCAGATCGAAGAATTCGACAGCCAGCGTATTGATTCCCGCCCCGAAACCGGCGGGGAGCGGCAGGATTTGCGCGCCGGGGTGAGCTGGCAGGCAGGCAGGCGCGATGGCTGGCTCCGGCGTGAGCGAGGGGATAACCGCTTCTGGCGTGGGTTGCGGCTCGCTGGTCTGGGATGGCGTTTGAGGCATGAACTGCAAGGCCTGGACCGTGGCGGCGACCATCGTCTCCACCATGCTCTGATCTAACGTAACGGTCGGTGAGATGGTCGTCGTCGCGCCGCAGGCCAGGGTCACAAAAAATAGAAACGTAAGTGTGGAAACGAATACTTTTTTATTCATAACCTTATACCCAGGTCATTGCGAGCATAGCGAAGCAATATCCACCTAATCTGAAAGACTGCTTCGCTGCGCTTGCAGTGACATAATTATTGGGAACTTTCCGGTAAATGCCTATGTTTCACTCACCCTGCGGATGAAATCCACGGATGCTTCGAAGACCTGCTCTCGCGCCGTGTCGCGCGTCAGCACATGGCCGCTGTTCTCGAACCACAGCATGGACTTGTCTTCGCAGCCTAACTCCTTGTAGATTTTGGGCATATTCTCCGGGTCAACGCCGCCATCCTGGCGGGAGTGCATCAACAGCGTCGGGGCGGAAACCTTGGGCAGGGAGTCGTGCATTTCATCTACCAGGTGCTTCAATTCCAGGATCGCCCGCGTGGAATAGTGGGGATAATCAATGTGATCCTTTTCGGGCTCGGGATCAACCCAATCGGAGTCGCCCTTGGGAACGGTGGGCATCAGCGGGTGCAGCCAGCGCAAAAAGGGCAGGCGTGGATCGGGAGGCAGCGCGTAAGGCGTGGACATAGCCACCACCCCTGCCACGGGGAAGCGCGCCGCGAAGGTGAGCGACAGGATGCCGCCCATCGAAAGGCCGATGATGAATCTTTGGGTGCTGGCGCCCCCCAGGGTATGCCAGCCATCCTCGACCGAGTCCAGCCAATCCCCCCAGCGGGTGCGCGGCAAATCCTCGGGACGAGTCGCATGTCCGGCCAGTCGGATTCCCAAGACGCTATACCCCTGTCGGGCCAGATACTCTCCCATCCAGCGCATCTCTTTGGGCGCGCCGGTAAAGCCATGCACCAGCAGGCAGCCAATCTCACCTCCGGGGAAAAAGAATGGCTCAGCAGTTGGAATAATCATAGTTCAATATCCACTCTCGAATATCTATCTTCCAACATCCACCCTCAACCCTCGATCACCTGAAGCCGACGCGGCAAATCGGTCAGGCTCTCGAGGCCATCGGCGGCGACGACCACGTCGTCCTCGATGCGCACGCCGCCGCGGCCAGGCAGGTAGATGCCGGGCTCGATCGTGAAGCTCATGCCAACTTCCAGGGGGAGCTGGCTGCCGGAGCGGATGTAGGGCTCTTCGTGCCCTTCGAGGCCCAGCCCGTGGCCGGTGCGGTGGGTGAAGTATTGGCCATAACCGGCTTCAGTGATGACTTTTCGGGCGGCGTCATCTACTTGTCCAGCGGGGACGCCGGGTTTGACGGCGGCGCGCCCGGCGGCGTTGGCCTTCTCGACGATCTCGGCGATCAGCTCGAATTCGGGGGCGACCTCGCCGATGGCGAAGGTGCGGGTGATGTCGGACAGATACCCTTCCACACTGGCGCCCCAATCAATGACCAAGAGATCTCCAGGGACGAGTTCCCGATCGGAGGGGAAAGCGTGGGGGTTGGCGCTGTTCGGCCCTGATGAGACGATGGGGGCGAAGGCGATCGGGGATTGGGAGCCGTGGCGCAGCAACTGGAGGGCCAGTTCGGATGCGATCTGGCGCTCGGTCACGCCAGGCTTGACCATGGGAAGCGTGGCGTGGAGAGCAGCCTGGGCGATCTGGGCAGCTTTGCGCATGTGGGCGACCTCGCCCTGGTCTTTCCTCATGCGCAGTTCGACGACGGCGGCCTCCCCGGAGACGAATTGCGCCTCAGGAGCCGCTGCCTCGAGGAAACCAAGCTCCAGGACGCGCAGGGCGAGCGGCTCGATCCCAATGCGGCTTTGCTCGAGTCCCCCAGCGCGCATGGCCTCTTGGAAAACCTGGCCCCAACTGGCAGGGTCCTCTCCGTAGGGAAAGGCCTCGATTTCGTAAGGCAGATTCTTCATCTTTAGCATTTCCAATTCTGGCAGAACGATGATCGGCGGATGGTCGGCGCTGAAGAAAACCACCACCGGTCGTTCGCTCATATGGAAATGCAGCCCGGTCAGGTAGGGCAGGCTGGGGCCGGGATTGATCGCCAGGGCGTCCAGCCCTTGCTTTTTCGAAAGATCGGCTAATTTTCGATGGCGGTGGGTGAGATGAGGGGATGTCATAGAACCTCCACGATGGATTATCAGTACTTCACGAGAAAGGATCAAAGACCCGTCCGCGGGTTGCCCGGGGACGGGCGATCATCCCCCCAATGTCGCCATCAACTGCCTGAATAACCAGCAATTCAGCAGCGAAAATGAGGGGACAGAGGGGGGGCGGATTTGCGCTGTAATCGTTAGGGAACATGGCGACCCTCAGCCCGCGTGTGTTTGGTGGCGTTCATCGGTTGTCGTCTTATGTGTGGAAGCCCATGTCGTCGCGCGGGGCGAGCGTGGACCTGAAACGAGAATCATATTGTTTCAAACAGCGAGCGAGGTAATCCAGATTGTCTGATGATTCCCAACAACGTGCCGATTCTCAGTTCCTTGTGGTCTGGCACAGGCACAGTCGTCGTCGAAGCCCCTTCCTTCTTCATGCATGATGATTTGTCCCTTCAATCTGCGTTGCAATACTTTTTCCATCATTCTTCTCCTGTTCGGTTTGCTTGTATTATAGAACACAGGCGCAGGTTAGGCAATGTCCCACGCTTGAAATTATCTAATGCGATGTGATGCCACACTGTCTTTGAAAAGGAATGTCGCCACACCATTTCCCTACGCCAGTATTATAACCCACATTCCGCACCTGGTTTTCTGCCATCGTGCATCATTTCCGCCTGGCGAAACAAATCTGGCAAAATTTGTACCCGTCAACAAAAGATTGGATTCGGGTGAGCTGCTGTCAACGGATTTATTAGAACAGATAGAATGGATTCCGACGCCGCCAGCGGCGCGTCATCCGCTAAATCCGTTCCCAAAATCCGTTGGCAGGAGTTTTTCCGAACGTCATCCTGTTCGACCTTTGGTTGTCGGTGACAGAATCTGGCAGAATTCCTTTGGCTCTAGCGGTGAATCTTTTCGGTTGCGGCTGGGAGCCGCTCTATGCTATACTTATATCCGCCCTATGAAATCTATCGCCAGGTTCTCGATCATCAAGATCATGTCTCTCGTCATCCTTTTGGCATGTGCTATCCCATTCGGGGGGTGTAAACGCGGGGAGGAAACGGAGGTCAGCGCTGTTCGAGCAGAAGCAACTGCCACGTTGACATTCACAGAAAGTCCCCCTGAACCAACCGAGACAGCTACGGCGCTGCCATCGCCGACGCAAGCAGAAATGATTGCGACGGTCAACGTGATCAGCCTGCGCGTGCGGGAGGGACCGGGTACGAACACGTTCATGATCGCCGGGCTGCGCTTTGGGAACACGATCACCCTGGAGGGCCGCAACGGGGATGGAAGCTGGGTGAAATTCGATCAAGGCTGGGTGGCGGCGGACTTCCTGGATGTCGAGGGTGAGATAGCCAGCCTGCCGATCATTACTGGGGAAGTAGATATGCTGGAGATTGCTGGAACAACCGTGGCGATCTCGACGCTGACCCCGACGCCGACGCCGACGTCCGAAGAAACACCAGGAAGTTAGCTTCTTCGTCAAGGCAGTTACTTCTTGACATGGATGATGCCCTCCGATAGAATCTTGGGGCTTTCGTGAAGGGCCTGTAGCGCAGTTGGGAGCGCGCTTCAATCGCACTGAAGAGGTCGAGGGTTCGAATCCCTCCAGGTCCACCTGGTTGACGGGGATTCCGTTTATGGTAAAATCCGTCAACATCGAATTTGGGGGCCCATAGCGCAGTTGGGAGCGCGTCTCAATGGCATTGAGAAGGTCGAGGGTTCGAATCCCTCTGGGTCCACTCGAAAATAGAGAAACCGGGTTTCTCTGCTCCCGTCGGGAGTGCTTCGCAAGAAATCGGATTTCTTGAATATCACAAATCAGGAGTAGTAGGTTATCTGCCAGAGAGCCGGGGTCGCCGGGTGCAAGCCCCGACACAGGTGCCAGCAGAGCACAGTTCCGAGAAAGCGATTTCGAGGGACGATCCGAACCAAACTCGCCTGCTGCTGTAAAAGGCAGAAGTCGTTGGTGAACTAAAAGTAGCCGCGCCGGGTAAGCCCGTTACAGCGAAACTGAGAGGTAGTTAGATAGTTTGTTTGTTGGATAGTGTTGTAGTTGTTTGTTCCTCAACCAACCAAGAACGATCAAACTAACGAACTAACAAACTAACTACAATCAGGGTGGTACCACGGAGAGAGAACCCCCTTCGTCCCTGAGCGGCGGAGGGTGTTTTTGTTTAATGTGAGGAGAAAATAGAATGACTGAGAAATACAACCCTGCCGAGATCGAACCCAGATGGCAGGCCAAATGGGAGGCCGATGGTCTGTACCACGCCGATATAGACCAATCCAGGCCGAAACATTACGCCCTGACCATGCTGCCCTATCCCTCGGGCGACCTGCACATCGGGCACTGGTACGCCATGACGCCCAGCGATGCCCGCGCCCGCTACCTGCGCATGAAGGGCTACAATGTCATGTTCCCGATCGGCTTCGATGCCTTCGGCTTGCCCGCCGAGAACGCCGCCGTCAAACACAATATCCATCCCAAGGAGTGGACCTACGCGAATATCGAGCGAATGCGTAAACAGCTCCGCAGCATGGGCGCTATGTGGGACTGGCGGCGCGAGGCGATCTCGTCGGATCCCAAGTATTACCGCTGGTCGCAGTATTTCTTCATCAAGCTGTACGAGCATGGGTTGGCGTATCGCAAGATGGCGCCGGTGGATTTCTGCCCTAACTGCAACACAACCCTGGCGCGTGAGCAGGTTTGGGGCGAAGACCGCCACTGCGAGCGCTGCGAAACCCCGGTGATCAAGAAAGACCTGGAGCAATGGTTCTTCCGCACCACCAGCTATGCCGATGAATTGCTGGATTTCTCCCCCATTGACTGGCCGGAACGGGTGCGCCTGCTGCAAACCAACTGGATCGGCCGCTCGGAAGGCGCCAGCGTACAATTTCCCCTGGTCGCTGATCGCCGATCCATCATCACCGTCTTCACCACCCGTCCCGATACGCTGTGGGGCGCGACCTTCATGGTGCTCGCCCCTGAGCATCCCCTGGTGGAAAAAATCACCACGGATGAATGTCGCCAGGTTGTCGAAGCATATCAGGCGCAGGCAGCGCGCCGATCGGATATCGACCGGGAAGCTGTGGACAAAGAGAAGACCGGCGTCTTTACCGGCGGTTATGCGATCAACCCGGTCAACGGCGAGCGCATCCCCATCTGGATCGCCGATTATGTGATGATGACCTACGGCACCGGCGCGATCATGGCGGTGCCGGCGCATGACGAGCGTGACTTTGCCTTTGCCATCGAATACGGACTGCCCATCATTCCTGTGATCGCCCGGCCTGACGGGATCAGCAAGAGTCTGGTTTTTCCGGGATCCGTCCGCGATGGTTTTGCTGCTGAACTCGAATCGGCCGACATCGAGTTCTATGCAGCGCCAGTTGGCGATCTCGGCGAGGGTCTGTTCGTCACGCTACAACGGGAACAGGTAGATCATTATACAGCCTTGATGACCCAATACTTACAGCCTGGAAACTGGAACGAGATCGTGGGTTCGAGCTGGTTGTTCATCTTCGATGATGGGGTCGTGGCCCTGGATTCGGTAGACGCCGATCAGGCCATCCTGGCGCGCTGCAAGGCGATCTATCCCCCGGTCAGACACAACCGCACGGTCATGGAAATGCTCGACAGTCTGCCGTTCTACCGCGATGTCCTTTTCCATCACGAATACGGCGACATGATCCATTCCGGTGAGTTCAGCGGCGTCCCTGGGGATGCGGCGGTCGAAAAGGTCACAGAATTCCTGGAAGAAAAAGGCATTGGGGAAGGAGCGGTCAATTATCGTTTGCGGGACTGGCTGATCTCGCGCCAGCGCTATTGGGGCGCGCCCATCCCCATGGTCTATTGCGAGGGGTGTGGCTGGAACCTGGTCCCCGAGGACGAACTGCCCGTATTGCTACCCGATGACGTCGAGTGGCTGCCCACGGGTGAATCGCCGTTGAAGCTCCACCCTACCTGGGCGCAAACTACCTGCCCGGCCTGCGGCGGCGAGGCGCGGCGCGAAACGGATACGATGGATACCTTCATGTGCTCGTCCTGGTATCACCTGCGTTATCTCAGCCCGGAATACGACGAAGGTCCTTTCGACCCCCAGGAATACGATTACTGGATGCCGGTGGATACCTACACAGGCGGCATCGAACATGCCACCATGCACCTGATCTACACGCGCTTCTTCCACAAAGCCGGGCGCGATATGGGCATCATGAAAGGCGCCGAACCGATGATGCGACTGCGCAACCAGGGCATGGTGCTGGGCGAAGATGGCGAGAAAATGTCGAAGAGCCGCGGCAACGTGGTCGCCCCTGACGAATTAGTGGCTGCTTACGGCGCCGATACGGTCAGGGCATACTTGATGTTCTTCGCCCGCTGGGATCTGGGAGGCCCCTGGGACAGCCAGGGCGTCGGTGGCCCCAGCCGCTGGTTGAAGCGGGTCTGGACTCTGTATACAGAGAAACCCCAAATAAACGGCAATCCCCCCGAAAGTATCCTGCGTGATCTGCGCCGCAAAGTCCATCAGACGCTGAAGGATGTCACCCGGGATTTCGAAAACTTCGAGTTCAACACCATCATCTCATCGCTGATGGAATTGTTGAATTTCATGTACCTGGCTCGCGATCAGGGTGCGGTGGGCGCGCCAGCCTGGAACGAGGCCGTGGATGTCTACCTGCGCATGATGGCCCCGGTCACGCCGCACATCGCCGAGGAGCTGTGGGTCGAAACGCTGGACAAGCCATACTCCATTCACAACCAGCCCTGGCCCGAGGTAGACGAAGCGGCCGCCCAGGTCGAGCAGATCACCCTGATCGTGCAGGTCAACGGCAGGCTGCGCGACCGCATTACGGTGCCGGTCAACATCAGCGCAGAGGATGCCAAGAAAACTGCATTGGCGAGCGAATCGGCCGCCCGCTTCATGGAAGACAAAAAACCTCGCCATGTGATTTATGTGCCAGGGCGGTTGGTCAATATTGTCATTTAGCCGCCAGACCTCCGAAGTCTTAGAGACTTCGGAGGTCTCGATATAGGAAAAACCTGATGCGCTTTTCAGAATTAAACTGGTTCGATATCGAAAAATATCTCGAAAAGGACGACCGCCTGATTCTGGCGCTGGGAGCGTGCGAACAACACGGCTACTTGAGCCTGTTGACGGACGTCAAAATTCCCCAGGCCCTGGCCGACGCCGCGGGGCAGCAGACCGGCGTGCTGGTGGCGCCCCCGCTCGATTTTGGGGCCTCGCCGTATTTCCTTGCCTACCCAGGCACGATTTCTATGCGCATAGCCACTTTATTAGATGTGATGGAGGATATCGTCCGCTCGGTTTATCGGCACGGCTTCCGCAGAGTGTTGGCGCTCAACGGGCATGGTGGGAATGATCCTGTGCGCGGGAGGCTGTATGAGCTGGCCGATGAGCTGCCAGACCTGCGGATCGCCTGGTACGCCTGGTGGATTTCGCACAGCGTAGAGGCAATTCTCCAGAAACATGAGCTGAAATCCTATCACGGCGGCTGGATCGAGGCCTTCGACTTCACGCGGGTGGCTAAACTTCCCGGCGGCGAGAAAGCCCCGCCGCACATTCCCGGTTTATTAGGCGCGGAGGAGGCTCGTCAGGTGTATGGGGATGGGGTGTTTGGGGGGAAATATCAGGCCGATGATGCCATTATGCAAGAGATCTTCGATATCTGCGTGGCGGATGTGGTGGAGCTGCTGAAACGGATTTGAGAAACGAATTGAGCAGATTGGAGAGCGAATCGAACGGGTTGGAGGGGCATTGGGGGAGGAGTCCAGGTGATTGGGTAGTGTCGCAAGAAAAGTGGTTGGGCAACTATATGTATGATGGGTCTTGGAAGAAATATGGATACACCTATTTACATGATACAATTACGGTGGATTCACACATTAAAAACGTCAACCTTCCAAGTGTATTAAACCATGTCACCGACTGTACTCCTATCAGGCCCCTATCGTATTTTCTTTTACTCAGGAGACCGCGATGAACCGCCCCATGTTCATGTCGAAAGAGCCGAAAACAACGCCAAGTATTGGCTTGAGCCGGTTCGGTTGCAAAGAAGCGGCGGTTTTAGCAGGAAGGAAATAAACCGTATTCAGAAACTTGTAGAAGAAAATCAAGAACGTTTTTTGGATCAATGGTATGACTACTTTAGCGATTGATATTCAATTAGCGAAAGCGCAAAATGTAACTGTTACAGATGATACTCTGTCCGTAGATTTGACAGATGGACGCACAGTATCGGTACCAATCGGATGGTATCCGCGCTTGTTGAACGCGACAGTAGAAGAACAAAATAACTGGCGGCTGATAGGGCGCGGGGAAGGTATCCACTGGTCCGATTTGGATGAAGATATCAGTGTCGAGAATTTGATCTTGGGTAAAGCTTCGGGTGAAAGCCAGCGGTCATTCAAGCGTTGGTTGGAAGAAAGGGGAAACTGAGCCGGGATTTCCAAATCCCGCAGCCACGGGTCATGGAAACCCCGGCTACTACTGCCTGTGCAGGTCCGCACTCAGACAGGTGCTGCGCAGCGGAGGGCCAGGGCCGCGAGGCAGCCGTCTACTCGATCGGCGAAGGAGTCCTGCCAGTTCCGCCTGCCTGTGCGGGTACGCACGCAGACAGGCAGCGGTAGGTGAGCCATTCCGTTGGGCGGCTCAATATGGGCGGGTTTTTGGGCAGGTGACCAGGGTTTCCGCTGTGCTCTCGGCATGATCCCGTAGAATTATTGTTAGCGCGCCAAAGTGATGGGATGCGCCCTTGATGAAAATTGGCTCCTGCGAGTATCCTCGATGTCTCTATACCGCCGAAAGGCGAACATCGGGAGACCCACATGAGCCAACTGATA
>VGOC01000071.1 GCA_016865865.1 Chloroflexota bacterium | reverse complement strand
CCTGCGCGTTTTAGAACTCCTTGCCAATTCCCCGCGGGTTTGATAGGCTGGATTCAGCATGAAATTTCCGCGGGCGGGGTTTCTCATTGTTCTTTTGGCGTTCCTTCAGGTTCTCGCGCACCGGAGTTCCGGCGTCGTACAAGGCATTTATCCGACTTCCACAACCAGACCTATACCGACTTCCACAACCGCGCCTATACCGACTGCCACAACCAGACCTATACCGACTGCCACAACCGCGCCCAGTTCGGGCGGCGAGTGCAACCTTGGAGATACAGGATGCGACAACTATACGCGGTATGCCTGTTCGAACGGATCATGGGTTGTCTCCGGAGCATGCGTCTGGGGATGTTCGGGAGACGGCTGCGCGCCTGACCCGAATTCCGCCTATTGCGTAAATCAATGTAATAGTTGCGGTGCAGGAACCCACATTCCGCACCTGTTTTCTGCTATTGTGCATCATATCGGCCTGGCGAAACAAATCTGGCAGAATTTGTGCCCGTCAACAAAAGATTGGATTCGGGTGAGCCGCTGTCAACGGATTTAGCGGATGATGCGCCGCTGGCGGCGAGCGATGACTTTCTCAGCTAATGCCAGAAACTTCACGCTTCAATTCAGCCACGAAAGGTAGTGTGCGGTGCTTGTCGGCGTAATCCAACCCGTAGCCGACTACCCAAACATCGGGGATCATGAAACCCAAGTAATCAATAGGCACGTCCAGTTTGTCACGTTTTTTCTGAAGCAGAGTACAGGTGCGTAGCGAGGTCGGGCTGCGACCTTGTAAGGTGTGATACAGGTAATTCAGCGTATGCCCCTTATCAACGATGTCCTCGACGATGATGACGTGCTCGTTTTGGATGGGGTCGCGTAGATCCAGCATCAGTCGCACCGCGCCGCTGACTACCCCTGATTTGCCATAACTAGAAACGGACATGAAATCCACAACATGGGGGATGGTCAAATGACGGCACAAATCGGCCAGAAAGATAAACGCCCCTTTGAGAATGCCGATCAGATATACGCGCTCTGCATTGGCGTAATCGGATGAGATCTGTGCAGCGAGGGCCTTGACTCGCTCCTGAATTTCTCCCTCGGATAAGATGATGCGCGCTAAATCGGGATGTAAATTAGTCATGGAGGCTCCTCTACGAGGTTGCCTGGAGAATCTTCCCCAGTTGATTGGCGATTTCGGCAGGATTCCCTTTCAGGAATTTGCGTTGGCGCGACCGCCCCGGGGCTTGTTTCAGTCCCGAGACCCTCGTCGGAGAGCCGGACAGACCGATGTGATCGTCCTCGACCTCGAGGTCCTCGCGCCTCCATATGGTGATGCGACCCTCCTCGAAGGCCCAGGGCTTGATCGTGTAATCCATGAAGCGCGGTTCGTTGCAGGCGGTCTTGGCGGAGATCACGACGGGGAAGGGCGTTTCTAGGGTTAAGTGCCCCCCCTTGATCTCCCGACGACCGCGGGCGAGTTTTTTCTTGGGGTCAATAACGACCTCGTCCATCTGGGTGAGCTGGTTGATCCCCAACCATTCGGCCAGGCCAGCGGGAACCTGCCCCGTCGCGCCATCGGACGATTCTTCCCCGCAGAAGATCAAATCAACATTGCCAAGCTTGCGGATGCCCGCGGCCAGGGTATAGGTTGTCGCCAGGGTGTCTGCACCGCCGAATTGGCGATCGCTCATCAGGTAGATGTGATCTGCCCCCATCGCCAACGGCGCGCGCAGGTAATCTGCGAAGAAGAGCGGCCCCATCGAGAGGATAGAAATCCGACCGCCGTATTGATCTTTTAGCTTCAAAGCCATCTCGATGGCGTTCATGTCCGGCGGGTTGATCTCCGAACGTACCCCGTCACGGATCAGCAGCATGGTCTCCTGGTCAACGGCGATCTCCTCGGGCTTGGGGACGACTTTGATGCAGACGACGATGTGTAATGTTGACATGGCTGGCCTCCGACTTGACATTGGAGATTGGGTATTTTTCCAACCTCTAATCTCCAACCTCCATTTTCCAATCTCTAATCTCCTGAATCAACGCTGGCACGATTTCATGCGTATCTCCCACGATACAGTAATCAGCATGGTCGAAGATCTCCGCCTTGGGATCGTTGTTGATGGCAATGACCATGTCGGCCTCTTGTATCCCGACGATGAAGTGGAAGGCGCCGCTGATGCCGAAACAGATGGCGACCTTGGGGCGGCAAATCGCCCCGGTCGAACCGATCTGGCGTTGGCGTTCGATATGGCCTTCGTCTACAGGGGGGCGCGTGGCGCCAACATCGCCGCCCAGCAGGTTGGCCAGCTCGTACATCCACTCGAAATGCCCATGGATGCCGCGCCCGCCGCATACCAGGATAGGGAGCTGGGTCAGATCGAGACTCTCGCCGCTGACCCGCTCGACGACTCTGGTCTGGATGATCTCCGGGGGCAGGTCGAACTCCAGGGATACCAGCGACCCTGCCCGGCCGGAGTCCGCTTCTCCTGGTACGAAAACACCGGGCCTCACCGTAGCCATCTGCGGCCGGTGAGTTTCCATCTCGATCAGCGCCAGCACTCCGCCGCCAAAACCAGATACTTCACAGATCAGAATGCCCGTCTTGGGGTCGAGGCGCAGGTCGGTGCAGTCGGCGTTCAATCCGGTGCGCATTCGCACGGCCAACCGCCCAGCCAGATCGCGGCCATCTGGAGTCGCCCCTGACAGGAAGATGCTGGGCTGATATTCCAACAAGGCCTGCTGAGCGACATGCACATAGCCATTCACTGTGAAATGTTCCAACAGGGGATGCTCGGCCAGGATGACCCGGTCAGCGCCCAGGGCGATGGCCTCTTCGGCCAGCGACGCGACTTGATGTCCAATCAACAAGCCGGTCAGCTCCCAACCAATCACATCAGCCAATTGGCGGCCTCTGGAGAGCAATTCCAGGGATACCCCCTCCAGGACTCCGTCATGGTGTTCCAAAAAGACCCATATGGCGGGGTTTTCGTTTTCGACGTTGTATAGCGATTCGACCATCAAGCGACTCCTTCAGACTGGGCGTAGGTCAGGTTGCCAACTGACCTGCATTCCCCAAAAATAACGCGTTAAAGCAGTTCGGTAGTTTCCAGGACGATGATGCCCCGTTTCTTCAATTCCTCGATGAAGGCGTTGTAAACCTCGCTGGCTATGCCATCCTCGGGAGCCACGATGCCCCTGCCTGTGATCAAACCACGCCCAATGAAGAGGGCTCCAATGGCCGCTGAAAAACCGGTCACCCTGGCCATAGACGAAAATCCGGTGACGGTATCGGCCTCGTCCCAAAGATGGTAGTTGATTCGGGTTCGCTTGCCGTCCTTGAGGCCATCCACCGTGTTCCACATCACACAGACATCGGTATCGCCCTCCTTGGGTTGGAGCCTGGGCTTGATGACCGACAACAGGAATTCGCGAGGCGGGATTTTCGCTCCGTTGATTTCCACCGGCTCGAGGTCCAACATGCCGCATTCTTTGAGCGTTTCGATGCCGCCCCAGTGGCCTGGCCAACGGACCGTTTTTTCGGCAAAGTATTTTAGCCCTGGCCGCGTATAAATGAAACTGGGCATTCCAGGGGTGATGGCGCATTCCAGCATCTCGTCTTTTCCAAGCTGGTTGAAGTGAAATTGTTCGCGCTCCGTCCCTGCATCCACCTCGACAATCTCGCCATCCTTGATGATGAATAGTTTGATCATGTATTCCCGCAGGACATGCTCGAATGCCCAGGTAATCATGTACCGCAAGGGATGGCGGGCAGCGGCTTCTTTCGAGGGGATGCCTCCCACCCGGGCGATGGCTGATTCGGCCACATCGAGTTTGCGGATTCCCTCTCCCACGGTGATATTGCTTATGCCGGGCGCGAAGCCGATGCCATCCAGGAAGGTGATCCCTTTTTCGGTCGCCTGCTCGTGCATCCAATTTCCGTAGGCGTAGAGATCCATGCCCTTGGGCAACTCTAATCCCTCTGTCTCGTACAAGTCCGGACGATAGTGATATTCTTCGAGCATATCCACGATATGCACGCCTGCCTCCACCCCGGCGTGGATGAATTTGTAGCTTGTTTCTCGATCGGGCAGGGTGCTCACGCTGATATCGTATTTTCGCATCAGCGCTTTAGTCGCCTCGCGGTCGGCGATATCAGATGGGTGAATATTGATCTTTGGGCTATTGATCCAGGCTTGTGTGCGCTGGAGGGAGGCTTTGCGTCTGCCGGCCAGACCTACTTCACTGACGTCGTCTTGCCTGACCAGGTCCCAGGCTACGGCAGCGCCCATTTTTCCAGATCCTCCAAAGACTAGGATTTTCATAGTACTTTCTCCTTTCTTGCGTTCTGACTCGAATAGGTCGAAAACGATTTACCGCGAAGCACGCAAAGACCGCGAAGGTTATTCTCAGTAGTTCACGAAAGCGATCAGGAGCCCGTCCCCTGGCGACCCGCAGACGGGTCTTGGATCATCTTTCGTGAAGTGCTGATTCTACGATGTTCTTTGCGACGATCTCAGCTACATCCATAACGGCCAGGTCTTCGATTCCTTTGGCCTTGACGCTGTCTTCCAGGCAGGCGATGCAGTAGGGGCAGGCGGTAGCCAAGATACGCGCTCCTGTGGAGAGGGCCTCTTCCACGCGCAGGTCGGAGAAACGCTCCCCGGCTTCGGTCTCCAGCCACATGCGCCCGCCGCCACCTCCGCAGCACAGCGTATCATCGGCGATGTTCGGCATCTCGACCAGCTCCACGCCGGGGATGGCGCTGAGTACTTTGCGCGGAGCTTCGATCTCGGCGTTGTGGCGGGAGAGGTAGCAGGGGTCGTGGAAGGTGATGAGTGATTGGGAATTGGGGATTGGGGATCGGGGAGTCAGGCGGCCTTGATCTATGAGGTGGGCGAGATATTGTGTGTAGTGCAGGGGTTGGATGGCGTCGTTGTAGTGATTCTTGAAGGCGTCGTAGCTGTGGGGATCGGTGGTGACGAGTTGGGTTACGCCGCGCTCTCGTAAAGTTTTGGTCGCTTTCTCGGCCATTTCTCGGAAGTAGAGTTTGTGCCCCACGCTGAGCACTTCTTCGCCGCAGCAGGGTTCGTCCTCGCCCAGGATGCCAAAGGATACGCCCGCGGCCTGGAAGATTTTTACCAATGCCCGGGCGACTTTTTGGGCGCGGCTATCGTAGGATGCGGTGCAGCCGACGTAGTAGAGGATCTCGTGTTTTTCTGGATCGAATTGAGGCGCAGCGAGGTCCTTGGCCCAATTCGCCCGTTGCGAGGGAGGTTGCTCCCAGGGATTGTTGTTCCAATAGACTGACCACAACAAGGTTGACAAGCCATGGTGGGGTTGGTTTCGTTTCCAGGCCAGGTAGCGGAGTCCACGGAAAACATCGGCGATTTCCACACCCCGGGGGCAATAGGCCTCACATTGGGCGCAGGTGGTGCATAACCACAAATCCTCGTTGCCGTTCTTATGCAATCCGAGCTGGGCAGCGCGCATGTACGAACGCACAGACAGCGTCTCCTCTCTGACCAATCCCCACGGGCAGGTTGCGGTGCAGACTCCACATTGGAAACAAACTGCTGCTGCGCCGTGGGTCAGTTCGAGGAGCTCTTCCCAGGTAGTGTCGTCGAGAATAATTTGTGTTTGAGGCATTCGGTACCTCCAGTATGACCGCGGTCAGCCGTCTGCGGTCCGTTCACTGCTCACTGTTCGCTGCCAACTGATAACTTCTA
Organism: Chloroflexota bacterium; assembly: GCA_016865865.1. Taxonomy (GTDB): domain Bacteria; phylum Chloroflexota; class Anaerolineae; order Anaerolineales; family UBA11858; genus NIOZ-UU35. The sequence goes on along the minus strand of VGOC01000071.1, from coordinate 10,562 downwards.
ATCACCTCATCCATCTCATGCAGCTTTTCCGCAAACTCCTTGCCTTCAGCGGCTGAGATCCAGCGCAGTTGCAAACGTTCGGGGTCTATGCCCTGGCGTTGGAATTTCTTGACCCAGCGCTGGAAACGTTTTTCGGTGAATTTGTTGGCGTAATTATAGTGGCAGTCGGAGCCGTATTCGGTCAGGCGGCAGCCGGTGATCAACACCGCCCCTGCGCCCTTCTCGAAGGCCCGGGCTACGAAATCCTCCTCGAAGCGCGCCGAACACATCGTGCGTATGACGCGCGAGGAGGGGGGATACTGGCGCTTTTCGATGCCCGCCAAATCGGCCCCTGCGTAGGAGCACCAGTTGCAGGTGAAGACCAGGCATTTCTCCTGGGGATTCTCAGCGAGGGCGGCGTCCACCTGGGCGATGATCTGCTGTTTGGTGAAGTAGGGCATGATGATGGCTTCGAAGTTGCACTCCGCGGCGCAGGTGCCGCAGCCCATGCAGGCCGCCTCGAGGATCCTGACCGACCCGATTTCACCCGGTTCTCCGATCTGTTCGATGGCGCTGTAGGGGCAGACGCGCACGCAGCGCATGCAGCCTTTGCATAATTCTGGGATCAGCCTGGCGGTCAGGGGAGCTTTTTCGATGGTATCGCGTGAGATTAGCGCGCCAGCTTTGCCCGCCGCGGCCATGGCCTGCGCCATCGACTCGCGCACATCTTTGGCGCCCTGGGCTGCGCCAGCCAGATAGATGCCTTGTGAAGCAGTCTCAGCGGGACCCAATTTGGGATGCAATTCCATGTAGAAGCCATCTTCGCTGCGGGAGAGTTTGAGCTGCCCGGCGAGATTATCCTCGGTGGGAGTCAGGCCGACGACCAGCACGACCAGATCGGTGGGGATGGAGATGTCCGCGCCGAGCATGTGGTCGTAGAACTCGATGTGGGACAGGTTGTCAACCTGTCCTACAGAAATCACATCTTGCGGCGGCTGATCCTGATCGTAACGGAAAAATTGCACGCCAGCGCGCATGGCCTCTTCGTATAATTCCTCTGCCTGGCGGCTGTAGGTGCGGATATCTTTGCCCACTACGCGCACTTTCTTGCCCATCTGGCGCAATCTGAGGGCTTGCGAGATCATCGAGGTGCAGCAGTAGCGCGAGCAGCCCATTTTTCTACTTCCACCCTGCTCAGTATAAGCCTGACGCGAGCCGACGCAGGCGATGAAGGTGACGCGGTCGGCGGCGATTGGTGCGTCCTGGGCGAGGAGGTGTTCCAGTTCCAGGTTAGTGATGGTCTGGATATTGGAGATTGGAGATTGGAGATTGGATTCTTGCGACTTTCGACATGTAGCTTGTGACTGGCCATTCCCATAGCCAAATTCTGTCGGCGTATATGCCGCCGCTCCCGTCGCCATGATGACCGCGCCAACGTCGAGATCGGCGCCATCGGTGAGTTTAGCATGGAAGTTGCCCACAACGCCGCCAATGGTCTCGACTTCGGTGTTCATGTGCACCTTGACCCCGGTATTTACCAAATCCCTGGCCTTGGCTTCGATCAGGTCTTTGGCTGGAATCCCTGCGGGGGCAAGATGATCTAATTCGTTCAGCAGCCCACCCAGGGCGCCCGTCCGTTCGACCAGATGGGTTTCGAATCCCTGTCGGGCGATAGTCGCCGCAGCAGTCATGCCGGCGATGCCTCCGCCAATGACCAGGGCGCTTTGGGTCAGCGGTAAGTGGGCGATCTCCAGGGGTTCCAGCAGTCGGGCGTGTTCGACAGCCATGGCGATCATATCCTCTGCCTTGATCGTAGCGGCCTCTTTGTTGTGCTTGTGCACCCATGAGTCCATGTTGCGGATATTCGACATCACCAGCAGGTAGGGGTTCAATCCAGCGCGGGTCATCACGCCCTTGAAGATCATCTCATGTGTCTTAGGCGAGCAGGCTGCGATAACCACCCGGTTGATGTTGTGGACGATGATGGCCTGTTCGATTTCAGCCTGGGTATTACCAGCGCAGGAGAACATCTGGTGATCGGCGTGCACCACATCGGGCAGAGTAAAGGAGTATTCGACCACGCGCTCCACATCCACTACGCCAGCGATATTGCTGCCGCAGTGGCAGACGAAGACGCCAACGCGCGGAGTAGCGATATCCGGGCGGGGTTCGATCTCCGGGGGTTCGGGCCAGGAGCGGCTGGTCAGGTGGCTGAGGGCCAGGGCTGCTGCGCCGCTGCCTTCGGCAACGCTGTCAGGGATGTCCTTGGGGCCGCTGGCGCAACCAGCCGCATAGATTCCGGGGCGTGTGGTCATCACCAGGCCACCCAGCGTCTCCACAGATTTGAGGAAACCGTCATCGTCCATCTCGATTCCCAATCGTCCAGCTAGCTCAGCCAGACCCTCCTGGGGAGTGACGGCGTTAGCCAGTACAACCATGTCGAAATCTTGTTGGATGCGCGCGGCGTTTTCGACATCTTCGTAAGTCACTTTGATCGTGCCGTTGTGTCCCATGATGCGAGAGGGGCGACCGCGCAGAAATTTGGCGCCCATCTCAGCGGTGCGCTGGTAGAAGCCGTCGAAGCCCTTGCCATAGGCGCGGATATCCATGTACAGCACGGTGACATGCTCGACGCCGTGATCCAGGGCTTGATAGGCGTGCTTGATCGAGTACATGCAGCAGAAGCGCGAGCAGTAACGATGATGGCGGTGATCGCGTGAGCCGACGCATAGCACGAACAATATGTTTTGGGGATGTTTGCCGTCGGAGGGGCGGATGATCTCCCCGCCGGTAGGGCCCGCCGAATTGATCAGGCGTTCGAACTCCATGGCGGTCAGGATGTCGGGGTGGCTGCCGTACCCATACTCTTTCATCTTCCGAGGGTCGAGCATGTCATAGCCTACTGCCACGATGACCGCGCCAACCTGCCGGGTGTGGACGGTTTCGGGTTTCATCAGATAGTCTATGGCTTTGGGAGGGCAGGTCTGATAGCAGCGCTCGCAGGGGATGTAGTTGGGCGGATTGTTGAGGCAGTTGTCCATGTCAATCCTGTACGGCCCGGGGGTTGATTGCGGGATGGGGGTGTAGATGGCCTTACGGAATGCCATGCCTGAGTCGTACTCGTTGGGCAAGACCACCGGGCATACCTCGGTGCAGTCCCCGCAGCGTGTGCACTCATCCGTGACGTAGCGACTCTTTTGGCGGATCTTGACTTCGAAGATTCCCGGCCCGCCTGTGATGGAATCGACCTCGGCCAGGGAGAGGATCTCGATATTTGGGTGCAAATCCACCTCGGACATCTTGGGCGCTTCGATGCAAATGGAACAGTCCAGGGTGGGGAAGTTCTTGTCCAAGACAGCCATAATGCCCCCGATGGTGGCCTGTTTTTCTACCATGATCACTTTTGCCCCGGCCTCAGCCAGATCGAGCGAGGCCTGGATGCCAGCAATGCCGCCGCCAATGACGAGGACAGAATCACTCATGTGTGTATCCTGAACGATGAAATTCGAACCCGATTGTGAAAGCGCTCAAGTTTAGCTCGACAAATTTATCTTTGACTGACGATTTGATGGCTTCCTCCATCGCGGCGCGGCTGACGACGTCGGTCACAGCGGTGAAGAAGCCCAACATGACCATATTGGTCACGATGCGCTGACCTAATTCCTCTGCTAAACGGGTGGCAGGAATGCCAAAGGGTCTATCCTCGTCGAACGGATTGACCAGGTCATCGTCTATCAGGATCAAGGCTTTGGGCCTGGCATCGGGTCGGAATTTCGTATAGGCCTCCTGAGAGAGGGCGACTAAGATATCGGGGTGCTGTACGAAGGGGTAATCTATCGGCCGATCCGCGGCGACGATGTTCGCGCTGGATGCGCCGCCGCGCGCTTCAGGGCCGTAAGCCTGGGTCATCACGGCCTCTCTGCCATCGTGGATGGCGATCGCTTTTCCCAGGATACTTCCGGCCAATCCCACGCCTTGGCCGCCAAAGCCGCTGATGCGGATTTCAATACGCATGGTTTGCTCCGTTTTATTCCTTACCCAATCCTTACTGGCTTAAACACTGGTCTGTTTCGCTGAACGAACTCGCCAATATAAATCGGCTTATCTTCTCGCAGATCAATACTCAGCACATCTAAATCCACTTCGCCGTTCTCGGTGAGCACGCAGCGTTGGCGGTAAAGCTCCATCTCCTCCAGGCCATCGGGGATATTGTTCAACTTTCCAAAGCCAATTGGGCAGGGGGCGAGCACTTCGATGAAGTTGAAACCGGGCCGCGCGAAGCAGGCCAGGATGTCTCGTTTGAGCTGGCGAACGTGGAGGGTTGTCCACCGGGAGACGTAGTTAGCGCCCGAGGCGCTCACCAAGCTGGGCAGGTTGAAAGGCTGCTCGGGGTTGCCGTAAGGAGCGGTGGTGCCGCGGGCGGTGTAGGGGGTGGTAGGCCCGACCTGTCCCCCGGTCATGCCGTAGTTGAAGTTGTTGACGCAGACCACTTTGATATCCACGTTGCGCCGGGCGGCATGGATCAAATGGTTGCCGCCGATAGCAGCCAGGTCGCCATCGCCGCTGAAAACCGTCACCATCAAATCGGGATTGGCTAACTTCAAGCCGGTAGCGAAGGGGATCGCTCGCCCGTGGGTGCTGTGATACGAATCCAAATCCATGTATCCGGCCACGCGCCCCGTGCATCCGATCCCTGAAACGACGATATGATGATCTACTGGGATGCCCGATTCGAGGATCGCCGCGGCGTAACAGCGCATGGCGATACCGATTCCACACCCCGGGCACCAGATATGCGGCATTCGGTCGGAGCGGATGATGGCGTCGAGAGGGTGGGCTTCGACAACAATTGCTTTTTCCATGTAGATTTCCTCGAGAAACGTGAAACGTAAAAAGTGAAGCGAGAAATATTACGTTTTACGCATTACGTTTTACTTCCAGCAGAACAAATCGCCTCGAAAATCGGCTCCGGCGGAATCATCGCCCCTCCGGCGTGGTGCACACCCACCACCGGTTGGCTGACAAAGCGTTCGACTTCACGGCGAATCTGTCCCAGGTTCATCTCGGCTACGATGAAAGCCCTGGCTTGTTCACCAAGCGCTTCGACTCGCTTCTCCGGGAAGGGCCAGATGGAGATCAAGCGCAGAATGCCTGCTTTGATTCCCTGCTCCCTGGCTTCGCGCACAGCCCGGCGAGCAGAGCGGGCGGTACAGCCGTAGGAGATGACTACGATCTCAGCATCATCCAGATAGAGTTCTTCGGCGCGGATGAACTGGTCGGCGTTGCGGCGGATTTTCTCGCCCAGGCGGGTGACCAGCCTGTGGTGGGTATCGGCGTCCATATCGGGATAGCCGAGTTCGTCATGGGTCAAGCCGGTGAAATGAACGTGATAGCCTTCTCCGGCATGAGCCATGGGGGGAACCAGATCATCATCGTCGGCCAGAAAGGCTTTGTAATCCCCTTTGTTCTCCGGGGGCGATTTTGGGCGTTTGCGTTCCCAATGGGGGATCTCACCTTCGGGGGGGATCACCACGCGTTCCATCATATGACCGATCACTTCATCGCCCAGCAAGATCACGGGGGTGCGGAAGCGGTCAGCCACGTTGAAGGCCAGCACGGTTAAGTCGAAGATCTCTTGGGGCGACGAGGGCGCGTAGGCCACGATCTCGTAATCGCCATGAGAACCCCATCGAGCTTGCATGACATCCGATTGACCTGCCATGGTTGGCAACCCTGTGGAAGGAGAACCCCGTTGAATATCAACGATCACGCAAGGGGTCTCCAGCATCACCGCCAGGCCCAGGTTTTCCATCATCAAGCTCAATCCAGGCCCGGAGGTGGCCGTCATCGAGCGCACGCCCGCAGCCGAGGCGCCAATGATGGCGGCCACGCTGGCGAGTTCGTCTTCCATCTGGATGAAAGTCCCCCCAACTTGCGGCAATCGGTAGGCAAGATGTTCGGCGATTTCGGTCGAGGGCGTGATTGGGTATCCAGCGAAGAAATTGCAGCCTGCTGCAAGGGCGCCTTCTGCGCAGGCGTGGTCGCCATGCATGAAGAATTTCCCGGCGCGAACTCTGGGTTTGCTCATTGATATTCTACCTCGAGAGTGTAGATGGCAAATTCTGGACAGACCATCGTGCAGAACTCGCAATTGACGCACGCGTCTTCCATGCCAGATACGATCTCAGGATAGTGGTATCCTTTCGAATTGATCGCGGCCGATTCTTTCAACACTTGTTTGGGGCAGAAATGGATGCACAAATTACAGCCTTTGCACCGTTCGGGGATCAGGTATACCTGCCCGCGGGGGAATCTGGTTTCACTCAGGTTGATGGGAGTTCGTGCGAAGACTCTCATAAGTCACTTCACGAAAATGGATAGGATCGCCAGATGAAATCGGATTGATCGTATTTATTATACTTGGTAGTGTGTTTCGTAGCACATGTGACGAATCTCGTAGGACAGCCTGTATTTCATCATTCCGACTTAATATGCTAGAATCAACTTGTCCATCATTTGGTAAGTTCCCACATGTGGGAGGGAGGTTCCCGGTGAGTCTGCACAAATACCTTCTGTTGGTCCTGGTTGGATTGCTCGTAATCACTGCTCCCGTAAGTTTGGTTGTTGCTTCTGCCCCGGGGCAGGATGGGATCGAGACCGCTGAGGAGATTATTCAGGTTATTTTGATTTTGGATATCTCCGACAGTATGAAACATCCCATTCTTTCGGATGACTTGCCGCAAGAATTGTTATCCCTCTCGGACCAGATAAACACCATCGAAAGCGATCCGCAGTTGCAGCAACTCAATGATGCAATTTCTACCTTGTACGAAGATCCAGAATTACTGGCTGCAGATAGCGCATGGCAATCTGCTGTGATTGCGCTGGATAGCTGGTTGGCCGAGAATGAATTCGGTGATAGTCTGGAGAGTATCCGCACCGAAATAGGACAGGCTTTATCCGGTTACGGTTGTGACGCCTCCTCGCAATTCACTTTACAGCTTGCCATTTCGCAGACTTTGGATGAATTGGATTACTGGATAGATCAATCTTGCAGCAGCGCAGGGATTGGTTTTCAAGAAAAGCAGGCTTTGCGGGATATGGTTCCCTATCTTGGCAATCCTGACTATATCCCCTTGCAAGAAGCCTTCATCGAGACGTTGATGGCTCGCAACGATCTCCTTGTATCCCTGGGATATTTCGACTTGATCACGCAGCGAGACCAGTTTTTGAGCGACGCCAATTACGATTTGCTCCAGGGAAATTATTACGCCATGATAGACGACTTGGGAATCCCTCGCAAGATAGATCTGGCAAAGCTGGCTGCCAGGACACTGTTAGATTTATCCCGCCTGGATGAAACGGCGGGGCGCAGAGTCTCGGTAGTGGGGTTGGTGGTCTTTTCCACCGAATCAGCGCTGATCCAGGAGTTGACGCCCGATCTGGATGCCGTCGAGGGAAAGATCATTCAACTCACGCCGCAATTTCAGACCAATATTCACGCCGCGCTGGATGATGCCCTCGAGGAGTTGATCCGTCATGCCGATCCAGCCCTCCCGACTGTGGTGATTTTGCTCAGCGATGGGCAGACCAATGTCGGGCCAGGGCCTGACCAAATCCTCGAAGAGATCCCCCGGCGGGCCAATGAGATGGACACTACGATTTGCACGGTAGGGATCGGACCAACCGAGGCGCATGTTGACCGGGAGCTATTGCGCGGCCTGGCTGACAAGACAGGCGGCGAATATCTCTTCGCTAAAAAGGGCGAGGAGCTGGTCAACTTTTTTGTGGCTTGCCGACAGGGGGTCGTCGGAGATGTCGAACAGGTTGCGGGGTATGTCAGCCCTGGCCAGTCATCGCAGATCGCTCCGATCACCGTGGGGGGCAATGTCTGTGAATTGAGTCTGGCGCTGAACTACATCACCGGTAACCCCCAGTTGGGAATCATCGCTCCCGATGGGACTCCTGTACTGGTGGGATATCCGGACTTTACGCTACAAGTAGGAGATAACATCAGCCTGTATACCCTTTTGGAGCCTCTCGAGGGAGAGTGGAATGTTACAGTAACCAGCGGCGATGCAGCTGGCGAAGATATCTTCTACAACATCGTGATCACGTCGAACGAGTGCAAGTCCACCCCGACGCTGGTGATCACTCGAACCCCCAGCCCTACCCGCACGCCTGTACCTGAGCCTGGCATTATCGAGCAGGCCGCGCCGATCCTCCCCCTGGTGATCCTGGTCGTTGTGGTGATGGGGGTGTTCATCGTAATCACATTACGGAGAAAATAAGCTATGACAGATCAAACAGCGATTTGCGTTTATTGTGAGCGCACCCATGATCAGGCGCCGCTGATTCCGCTGAATTACCGGGGCCAACATTACTGGATTTGCCCTCAACATCTCCCGGTTTTGATTCACAAGCCACAAGTACTGGTCGGCAAATTGCCCGGCGCAGAGAATCTAAAAGGCGAGGGACACAATCATCCATAGTGCCTTAAGCGTCCAATCAGCTCTATGCGTAACCGACTTTGGCTCGTCATTCCACTGGCTATTCTGGTTTTGGCGCTCGTTTTGGTTTTGTTATACCAGCTCCCCCCGATCAGAAATCGGTTTTCTCCCCTCGTCGCCGATCTGCGGGCGCGCATACGATATGCCATCCGTCCGCCGGAAGAGGCGGTCTTCGTCCCTGGCGAGGCGACTGCGGTTTCTTTGCCTACCCCCAGCCAGATTCCACCTCCTCTGCTCCTGACAAAAACGCTCCCACCTGATGTTCCTACATCCACCCCAGAACCAACCCTGACGCCGACCTTCGTCCCCACCCCCATGGCCGAATCCGTCATCCTGGACGGCGTGGTCTACGTAGACCAGCACGGTCGCTGGAATTACTGCGGCCCCGCCAACCTCACCATGGCGCTCAATTATTGGGGCTGGCCTGGTACCCGCGATGATGTCGCCCGCGTGGTCAAGCCCGGCGTCCAAGACCCTGACCTGGATTTCATCCAGCAGGGCCGTTGGGATAAGAATGTGATGCCCTACGAGATGGTCAATTTCATCGTCGAGGAAACCGAATTCAACGTCGTCACCCGTTACGGCGGCGACCCGGAGTTGATCAAACGCATGATCGCTGGCGGTTTCCCAGTGCTTGTGGAGAAAGGCTACTACGAAGCCGATTACACCGGCAAAGTGGCCTGGCTGGGCCATTACTTATTTACAACAGGTTATGATGACGCGGCTGAGGAATTCATCGTTCAGGATGCCTATCTCAGGCCTGGGAAAAATATGCGCGTTGATTACGATATCTACCTGGAAGGCTGGCGCTCTTTCGACTATCTCTTCATGGTGGTCTATCCCCCCGATCGAGAGCTTGAAGTGTACGACTTATTGGGCCCTTACGGCGATCCTGCCTGGGCGAATCGAACCGCCCTGGAAACCGCCGAAGCCGAGATCCAAACCATGACCGGAATCGACCTGTTTTTTGCCTGGTTCAACAAAGGGTCCAGCCATGTCGAGTTATTGGAGTACGGCGATGCCGCCTCCGCATTCGACCAGGCATTCGATATCTACGCACAACTTGGGGAGGAGGATACCCAACGCCCCTACCGAATCCTGTGGTACCAGACGGCGCCCTATTGGGCCTACTACTATTCAGGCCGCTACCAGGATGTAATTGATCTGGCCAATCTCACCCTGTACGAGACCATCGCAGAACCAACTCTGGAAGAGAGCCTCTACTGGCGCGGCCAGGCCTACCTGGCTATTGGCCAGACCAACGTTGCTATCGCCGATTTCCGAGAGACAGTTCGACTGAACCCGAACTTCGACCCAGGGTGGGCTGCGCTGCAGCAGCTTGGCGTAGGGCCGTAAAAGTCTGCGGCGAAAATGGGGGGACCGAGGGGGGTCAAGAATCGAGACATTTTCCCTCATCTATCGTATACTTCAGCGACAATCTAAACCTTGAAATAAGGTAACTGCTCAGCTATCGAACCGATTTACCCGAAAAAAGATGTGCGCAGGGGGCTACGCCCCCTGCGCACACCTTTTTTCGGAAATTTTTCCGTTTGGCTGAGTAGTTACGAAATAAGGAACTTTCTGTTGATGGGCAACCAAAATCAGACTGCCCTGGTGATCGGCGCAGGGATCGGCGGCATTGCCACCGCCATCCGTCTGGCGCAGAACGGTTACCAGGTGACCGTTATCGAAAAAAACCAAAGCGCGGGGGGACGCTGCAATATCATCGAGAAGGACGGCCACCGATTCGATACCGGTCCAACCCTGTTCTTGATGCCCGAGCTTTATAAACAGGCCTTTGCCGATCTCGGCGAGCGCATCGAGGATCATCTCGATTTGATCCGCATCGATCCCACCTACCAGATCCATTTCGATGATGACACGGTTCTGCATCTGACCTCGGATCTCAAAGCCATGCAGGATCAATTAGAGGGCATCGAAACCGGCAGCAGCTTCAAGCCGATGTCGTCGTTGCCAACGCCGACCTGCCCTACGTCTATCGCGATCTCCTGCCCGATGACGGCAGCGCCGCCAGACTGGCTGGAAAGAAATTTGGCTGCTCGGCCCTGGTCT
>VGOC01000070.1 GCA_016865865.1 Chloroflexota bacterium | reverse complement strand
GACCAGATCCGTCATCGCGGCCCGGACGACAGTGGCGTTTGGCGCCAACCGGAGAGTGGGTTAGCGCTTGGGTTTCGTCGCCTGGCGATTATTGACCTTACGCCCGCCGGGCATCAGCCGATGCTCTCGCCCTCGGGGCGCTATGTGATGGTCTACAACGGTGAGGTGTATAACTTTGGTGAGATGCGCGACGAGTTAGAGGCGCTTGGGTTTTCCTTTCGGGGCACTTCGGATACCGAGGTGATGCTGGGGGCCATCGAAGCTTGGGGGATAGAAAAGGCGATTCAACGCTTCAATGGCATGTTTGCGATTGCCCTTTGGGATCGGGAGGAAAAAACGCTCACGCTCATCCGCGACCGCCTGGGGATCAAGCCCCTTTATTATGGCTGGTGTGGCCGCACCTTACTCTTTGGCTCGGAGTTGAAAGCCCTTCGGGTTCATCCGGCTTTTCGGGATGAAATTGATCGCGATGCGCTGGCTTCGTACCTGCGCCATAATTACATTCCCGCGCCGCACAGCATCTACAAAGCGATACACAAACTTCCACCGGGTTCTTATCTGACCATCCGGAATGGGGAAGCGCTACAAGCGGGGCAGATCGTCGCTTATTGGAGCGCCCGGGATGCCGTCGAGCGCGGGCAGGCCGATCCTTTCGACGGCAGCGAGCAAGATGCTATCGAGGACTTCGATGCGCTATTGCGCCGTTCGATCAATTTGCGCATGATCGCCGATGTGCCCTTGGGGGCGTTTCTCTCCGGCGGGGTGGATTCTTCGACAGTAGTAGCGCTCATGCAAACTCAGAGCGACATCCCTGTGCAGACCTTTTCGATTGGTTTTTACGAACCCGGTTACAACGAAGCCCACCACGCCAAAGCGGCCGCGGAGCATCTCAGCACGAAACATACCGAATGGTATATTACGCCCGAAGAAACGCGGCAGGTGATCCCCTTGCTGCCAACGCTATTCGATGAACCTTTCGCCGACTCTTCGCAAATTCCCACTTATTTGGTATCGAAGCTGGCGCGCCAACATGTTACTGTCAGCCTTTCGGGCGATGGCGGCGATGAGCTTTTTGGCGGCTACAATCGCTATTTCATGGCTAATCAGATTTGGCGACGGGTGGGCTGGATGCCATTGGCGGCTCGCAAGGCGTTGGCGCGGGCGATGCTGGCAGCGCCCTCCGTGGCGTGGAATGGTTTTTTTCAACTAGCCGGGCGGCTGTTCTCCGATCTTCGAGATTTGCCCATCCCTGACGAAAAAGCACAGAAATTGGCTGAGGTGATCTCTGTCCCCTCCTTCGAAGCCGTTTATCTCAATCTGGTCTCTCATTGGAAGGATCCATCCAGCATCGTGGTTGGCGGTGCAGAGCCGGCGACCCTGTTGCTGGATCGCTCGCGCTGGGCGGATGTGCCTACGCTGACCGAGCAAATGATGTATGTGGATCTGATGACTTATCTACCCGATGATATTCTGGCCAAGGTGGACCGCGCCAGCATGGGAGTCAGCCTGGAAGTGCGCGCCCCGTTTTTAGATGACCACAAGGTTGTGGAATTCGTCTCTCGTCTGCCTCTCAACCTGAAAGTTCGGGATGGGGCTGGGAAGTGGATTCTGCGCCAGGTGCTGTATCGATACGTCCCCAGGGAGTTGATCGAGCGCCCGAAGATGGGCTTTGGGGTGCCGATAGATTACTGGCTGCGCGACCCGTTGCGAGATTGGGCCGAAGAATACTTGAGTGTAGATCGCTTGCAGCGGGAAGGTTATTTCGATCCGACACCGATCCGGCAAAAATGGCAGGAGCACCTTTCGGGGCGGCGCAACTGGCAGTATTACCTGTGGGATATCCTTATGTTCCAGACCTGGCTAGAGGGGCTGACGTAACATCGCAACCGAATGGAATTCGGTTGCTGGAACGCAAAACCCGTTGAAACGGGTTGAATGCCTATGAATTCTGTTGTTCTCCCAGAATCACCATTGCAGACTCACTCGAACGCTGATGAAAACGCCCCATTGCGCTGGCTGCTTGGTTGCGTGGCGGCCTTTCATATTCTTTTTGTCATATTTATTGTCAACATTGGCAATACCAACTGGATTCCGGGATTGTTTACCGAACAGGGGGTAGGCACTTTCAATGTTGACAATATTACCTATCACAACCAGGTCATGGCATTGACTGATGCACTTCATCGCCAGGGATGGTGGGCGTTTTTGGAGATAGATGCCGAATTGAATACCAGGCTCTATTCTCTGTCATTTGCCGTGCTGAGTCCAATATTGGGATCTTCGATCATCGCAGCCGAGATGGCCAACTTGATTTACTATCTGGCGATTGTCTACTTCGTGTATTCTCTTGGCAAAGAGATTTTCAGTCATCCGGTGGGGATGATCGCCTCAATTACCGTCGGGCTGTGGCCATCGTTCCTCATCCATACCACCCAACTGCTGAAGACGCCCTTGCTTGTAGCCAGCACGTTGGCGGTATTGCTGGCAAATATCTATCTGTTCAGGGAGAAATTCCCATCCAGAGGCTTCCTGATAAACGGGGCATTCTATGTGGTCTCTGTGATCGTGCTCCTGGAGCTTGTGGAGGGCAGCCTGCGCGAGCCGCTGATCATCGTGATTATCCTGATTGGCCTGCTCATGCTCGGAATTCAGAAGATATTTGGGTTGCGGCCACAAGCCCGGGCTCTGACCGGCGCTATCATCCTGATGGTGGGCATTCTCCTGGGGATATATTTCGTCATGCCCGGTTTCGGAGGAGCCCAGAGTTATTTCGATCTTGTGCTTCAACAGGCGGATAGTGCCGCGGTGCAGATCGGCGGTCTGCGCCAGCGGTTCGTCGAGATGTACCCTCTAGCCGGTTCGAATATTGATACGCAGTATGATATCCATGATCTGGATAGCTTGGTGCGCTATTTTCCGCGCGCCGCGGTGATCGGCTTCTTCGCCCCATTCCCGAACATGTGGTTCGAGAAAGGCATGATCGGCATCTCCCCGCGGGTGCTCAGCGGCGTCGAAGCTCTGTTGATGTACGCTGTGCAGGCTCTGGCTTTGCTTGGCATCTGGCGCGAACGAAAGAATATATCGGCCTGGTACCTGGTCTCGGTGGCGGTTGTAGGGGTGATGATGTTAGGGCTGATCGTGTTGAATATCGGCGCTCTCTTTCGGATGCGTTATGCGTTTTGGATCATCATGATCGTTCTAGGCGCCGGCGGATTTCACCATATAGCTTTACCGGGTCTGCGCGTATTGTGGGCCAATTTCTCGGGCGGCGTGAAGCAAATCATCATGAGCGAATTCTATATCTATTCGCCCATCTTGCTGGTGGCTAATTGGGATTGGGTGCTTTACAATTTCCGCTTACCCCTGGCGCGCGAGCTGGAAAAGCACCGCCAGAACGTGGTCCTGGTATGCCCACCGGGACGCTATACCGAGCAGATTCAGGCGCTGGGTTTCACTTGGCATCCATGGAATCTCAATCGCCGCAGCATCTACCCGTGGCGGGAATTGCTCTCGATCATCGAATTATATAAAATCTATCGCCAATTGCGTCCGGTTGCTGTCCATCACTTTACGATCAAACCCATCCTGTATGGTTCCCTTGCTGCCCGGGCCGCGCAGATCAAAACCGTGATCAACAATTTCACCGGCCTGGGATATTTGTTCAGCGACGCCCCCAAGGCAGCCTGGCTGCGCCGAATCGTCCTGCCAGTCCTGCGGCGGGCTTTGCGGGGCAAAGGCTTCCATACTGCCTTCCAGAATGATTATGATCTGGAACATTTGGTGTCATTGGGCATGGTTTCCGGCGACGATACCACCCTCATCCCAGGCACTGGCGTGAATCTGACCGAATATCAACCCGCGGCTGCCGATGCCGCGCCTCGAGAAATCGCGATCGTATTCATGGCAGCGCGCCTGCTTTGGGACAAAGGCCTGGATGAATACATCAAGGCGGCGCGAGACATCAAAAATAGAGGTATCCCAGCCCGTTTTTGGCTGGCAGGTGAACCCGATCCTGGCAATCTTGCCAGCGTAACGGAGGCCGAATTAGAAGCATGGCGTTCCGAAGGCGTGGTCGAATTATTAGGCCACCGCAGCGATATCCCTGAACTCCTTCGGGATGCCGACATCGCCGTTTTGCCCAGCTTCCACGAAGGCGTGCCCTTGTTTCTGTTGGAGGCTGCTGCATCCGGATTGCCCCTGGTGGCCTCGGACATTGAGGGCTGCCGAATGGTCGTCGAGGAAGGGGTGAACGGTTTCCTGATAAAGAGGGGGGATGCAGACGGCTTTACGAAAGCGCTGAAGGCTTTGTTGACGGAGCCTGGTCTGCGGGCGCGCATGGGGAGAGAGAGCAGACGAATTGCCGAGCAGCGCTTCGATCAGAGATTCATTTTAGATCAATATATGCATCTCTATCGGAAGCTGAATCTGTTGCACGGCGCTTCGGTCAAGAGTTTGCCGATTCTACTGGTGGCGAATTGGGATTGGGTGCTCTATAATTTCCGCCTGCCATTGGCGCGCGCTTTAGAAGAGAATGGCCTGAATATCATCCTGGTTTGTCCGCCCGGTGAATACACCGATAGATTAAAGCAGATGGGGTTTAATTGGCAGGTCTGGAATCTCAGTCGTCGCAGTATCAACCCCTGGCGAGAATTGGGTGCCATTATCGAGTTGTACCAGTTATATAGACAACTACGACCGGCGGCGGTGCATCATTTCACCATCAAACCCATCCTTTACGGGTCTTTAGCGGTGCGTGCTGCGCATGGCACCGTAGTGATCAATAATTTCACTGGCCTGGGTTATCTATTCAGCGAGGCGCGCAAAGCAAGATTGTTGCGGCGCATCGTCCTGCCGATGTTGCGGCGAGCATTGCATGGAGAGGGATTTCATACCGCCTTCCAAAACGAGCATGATTTGAAATATCTGGTGTCATTGGGTATAGTGGCAGAAGAAGATACCACGCTCATTCCCGGCACCGGCGTCAATCTGGAGGATTATCAACCTTCAGGAGAAATCAGAAATGTGGATGATGCGCCGGTTGTCATTCTAGCGGCCCGCCTGTTGTGGGATAAAGGTCTCGCCGAGTTCGTCACTGCTGCCCGGCAGATCAGGCGCAAAGGCATCCCGGCACGATTTTGGTTGGCCGGCGCTGCGGATCCAGGTAACCCCAATAGTGTGCCAGAGCATGTTTTGGCAGCGTGGCGGGAAGAAGGTATAATCGAATTGTTGGGGCATCGCAGCGATATCCCTGATTTGCTAAGACAGGCTGATATCGCTGTTTTGCCAAGTCGTTACTACGAGGGTGTGCCTCTCTTTTTGCTGGAATCGGCAGCATCTGGATTACCTCTCATAGCCTCTGATATTCAAGGCTGCCGCATGGTCATTGAAGATGCCGTCAATGGATTCTTGATACCCAAGGGAGATGTCGCCAACTTGGAGAACGCGCTTATAACGTTGTTGACGAATGCTGAACTTCGTCAGAGAATGGGGGAAGAGAGTCGTCGGATTGCCATCGAGCGTTTCGATCAAAATTCGATCTTATCGCGCTATATTGATCTTTATAGAAATATGGGACTACTGCCTTCGCATATGTAGAGCAAATAAATGGATTGGCTGACATTTATTATTGGTTTGGTATCTAGTTTGGTTCTAGTGCCCGTCGCCCGGATCGTTGCGCGCCGCGTTGGCATGGTAGCCCAGCCGCGTGATGACCGCTGGCACAACCAACCAACGCCTTATTTTGGCGGAGTGGCTATTTTTCTTGCTTTCGTCATTTCTATTGTTGTGACTGGTGGGTGGAATCACACGACAAGATGGCTTTTGCTGGGATCCGCCTTTACGTTCATCTTAGGTTTGGTTGATGATTTCATTCATATCGCACCCCAGACGAAATTGATTGGTTTATTTCTGGCAGCCTCACTGGCAGTGTTATCAGGGAATATCACTTATTTCTTTCCCTGGGCAGCGGCTAATATCGCTGTGTCGATTTTGTGGATGGTAGGGATAGCCAACGCCTTGAATCTTTTAGATAATATGGATGGCTTGGCCAGCGGCACCGCGCTAGTAGTGGCTGCGTTTATGGCCTATTTCTTCTGGCGCAGCGGAAATGGAGAACTGCTGACCCTGACATTGGCGATTGCTGGCGCAACATTAGGTTTCTTCATCTACAATTTTCCTCCGGCCTCCATTTTCATGGGGGATAGTGGCAGCCTTTTCTTAGGGTTGACTCTTGCAGCGCTGGCGATTTCGCGCGGAGATCAGGCCTCGAATGTTTTAGCCGTCGTTGGCGTTCCTACATTGATTTTCTTGCTGCCAATCCTCGATACAGCGATGGTTACTCTGACGCGCTTGCTGAGGGGGCAATCACCCGCTCAGGGAGGTCGCGACCACACCTCTCACCGTCTCGTTGCTCTTGGGTTGAGCGAGCGCCAGACCTTGTTGGTCTTGATGGGTGTGGCCTTGTTGTCGGGCTTATCGGCGATTTTCATCGAGTCTTTGTCTTACAACTTGAGCCTGGTCTTGATCCCGGTGGTCGTATTGGTCCTTACCCTTTTTTCAGCTTATCTAGGACAACTCAAGATCGTTGATGCTGACTCTTCGGCGCAGGTCAAGCGCGGCCTATTGACCAATTGGATAGTCGAGCTGACCTATAGACGCCGTGTGTTAGAGGTGATCCTCGATTTCTTTCTGATCGCGTTTGCCTATTACCTGGCGCATTTGGCTCGTTTGGGTACGCCGCTGAGCGTCATGGATACCGTGCGTTATCTGGGCACCTTGCCATATACTGTGGTATCAACCTATGCGGCCTTCTTCGTATTTGGCGTCTATCGCGGAGTCTGGCAGTATGTCAGCATAGATGACGCATTTCGAGTGATCGTAGCAGTTTTTATTGGAGCTGTATTGTCCGTCGGACTGATATGGGCTTTTTATTCCTTCGAGGGGTATTCCGGCTGGATGTTCTTTATTTATGCGCTCATTTTGATATTTGTAGTGCTGGCTTCTCGTTTTTCGTTTCGTCTATTAGATCGGATCGTAAGCCCTGTCAATCTTCAAACTGAAATCCCGGTGTTAATCTATGGGGCTGGCGCTGGTGGCGCCATGGCCTTAAGAGAATGCCAGCAGAATAAAGCTTTGAATTACCACCCTGTGGGTTTCCTGGACGATGATCCTCTCAAGGCAGGCCGAAGCATTCATGGATTGTCGGTGTTGGGAAGGCTGGAAGATGTCGAACGCATGATCAACCGCCACCAGGTGAGAGGCATTATCATCGCTTCGAGAAAGATCGAAAAAACTGGTGTATCTGGAAAATTATTGGGAATATGTAAGCGTAATGGCGTCTGGCTTCGAAAGATGCACTTAGAGTTCGAAGAGTATAGCTAGGAACACGGTTCCTGCCAGGAACCGTGTTCCTGAATATGGAAATTTACAAACTCCCTGTCAGGTCGACCTCGCAGGGAGTTTGTGATTCATCAGCCAGCCTGTTCGGCGCGCACCTGCATTTGTTTACGCAGGGTCAAAATATCGTTGTCGATGAAGAACAATGCTCCCAGGTAGAAGCAGAAGCACAGCAGCCAGGCGGTGATGCAGATGCTCAAGATGGCGGTTTGCAGGTTAGTGGCGTCAGCGATGACGCCGGCCAGCAGAGGCGCAAAGGCCGCGCCGCCATTCTCGATGAAATATTCCACCGCCTGGGCTGTGCTGCGCACCTCGGGGACAGTGACATCATACACCGTGGAGATCACGTTGGGGGATGAGAGTGGCATAAAGATGGCCGTCAGCAGCATGAAGACGAAGAAGGTGTTGCGTGACTCGATGGGAGTCTGGATCGCAACGAAGAGGAAGATCGCCCCCAGCAGCACACCCGCGCTGGAGACGATGATGCGGCCTTTGTTGGTGCGTTTGAACAGAGCGTCTCCCAACATGCCGCCGATGAAGTAGCCCGCTGCCAGCACCAGGATCACTGGGGCCATCGTGAATAGAATGGCATCGCCATCGTAGCCGCGCTCTTTCTCGAGATAGTCGAAGAAGAAATAGGTGACCACATTCCAGGGGAAGACGCCTGCAAAGCCCTGCAGAAAGACAAACCACATGGTGCGTTTCTTGAATACTTCTCTGGCCTCAGCCCACGAGAAGCGGAATTGGGGCATGTCTTCAATATCCTTGAATTCGGGTTCGGCCTTGCCGCGCGGCAGCTCATTGACGCCGAAGAAGATGGCGATTGCAACGACAATGCCCAGCCCGCCGGTGATATAGAAAATATTGCGCCATCCCAGACCAGGCGCAATCATCAGGGCCAACACCATGCCGACGAGATAACCAATGGGTTGCGCCAGTTGTAGCAGGCCGTAAATCTTGCCTCGCATCTTGGGGGCGAAGTAATCTGCAATCAGCGTGTACAGACCGGGGTACGACGAATCATCAATGCCGGTGGAAGCGCGTGCTCCCACAAAGGCGGGATATGTGCGCACAATAGCGCTCAACCATGTGGTAGCTCCCCAGATGAATGAGGCAAGCGCCAGAAGTTTGGCGCGAGCGTAGCGGTCATACAGGTATCCCCAAATGGGGTATAGGATTGTGCTGACGATCAGCGCTCCGGTGACGACCAGCCCAAACTGGGTATTGGTGATATCGAAATCCGCGCTGATTTGTGATTTCAGCGGGCCGATCAGCAATTTGTCGGTCTGGTGCAGGAGCATAAAGAAGAAGAAAATGACAACAACGACCCAACGATTTGATCTCTTTGTGTGCATGGCAACCTCCATAAAGTGGATGCAGTCAGGCTGCTGCCACAGCAGCGGCCTGGAAGGGCTGATATTCCTGTTCGAGTTGGCTGCGGAACTGGGATGTGTACAACCGGTAATAGTGGCCGCGCCGACGGAGCAGTTCGGCGTGAGCGCCCATTTCTGTGATTTTACCATTCTTGATGACCAGGATGCGATCCGCGCGCCGGATGGTGGAGAGGCGGTGAGCGATCACGAAGGTGGTGCGGCCCGCCATCAGATTTTCCATGCCCTTTTGGATCAGCGCCTCCGTGAGCGTATCCACGGAACTGGTAGCCTCGTCCATGATGAAGATTTCCGGCTTTCGCAGCACCGCCCGCGCCAGGCTGATGAGTTGTTTCTGCCCCACAGAGAGCAGATTGCCCCCCTCGCCGACCTCCTCCTGGTAGCCTTTCTCCAAATCGGCGATGAAGTCGTGCGCTCCAGACAGTCTAGCGGCCTGTTCGATTTCTTCATCCGTGGCATCTAGTTTGCCATAGCGAATGTTTTCCAAAATGGTGCCCGAAAAAAGGTGCGGCGTTTGCAACACCACCCCAATGCGAGACTGGATGGCGTGAAGCGACATCTCTTTGTAATCGCGCCCCCCGATGAGAATTCGGCCTTTGGTCGGCTCGAAGAAACGCCCTAACAGGTTGATGATGGTGGTCTTGCCGCCGCCCGTGGGGCCGACCAGGGCAATCGTCTCACCCTGGCGGACGTTCAGGTCGAATCCCTCCAACACCGGGTCATCGTCGTCGTAATGAAATGTAACCCCCTCAAAGAGGATGTCGCCGCGGATACTGTCGGGATCCTGCGCTCCAGGCTGGTCCTGCACATCAGGGACGGCATCTATCAGCGAGAAGATCCTCTCGGCAGAGGCCACGGCGTGTTGCATTTCAGCATAGACGCGCGCCATTTCCTGGATCGGCCAGATCATGAAAACCACATAGGACACGAAAGCCTGGATGCCGCCCACGGTCATATTTCCGACTATTGCTTGAAATCCGCCATACCAGACGATGCCCCCCAATGCCAGCGCGCTGATGAACTGCACCGTCGGCAAGAATAAAGCCGACAGCCAGGCAGCCCGATATCCAGAGCGGTACATTTCGCTGGTCAGCTCGCCGAACTCGCGCATATTGCGGTCTTCGCGACCGAAGGCCTTGACGACGCGCACGCCGGTGATATTCTCGTTATACGACGCGGTGATTTTCGAGTTGATCTTACGTACCTTGCGGAATTCGACGATGATCTTTTTCTTGAACTGCGCCGCCGTTATTACCAGGATGGGGATGATGGTAAAAACGATCAATCCCAGACGCCAGTTGATCTTGATCATAAAGAAGGAGGCTGTGGCGATATTGATCGTGCCCCAGGTGAGATCGAGCAAGCCCCAGGTGACCAGTTGGGCAACGCGCTCGGCATCCGAGGTGACCCGCGACATGATCCAGCCTACCGGGGTGCGATTGTAAAACGACAGCGACAAATCCTGTAGATGATCGAACATCTTCTGGCGCAGGTCATAACGGACTCGCTCTCCCAAGACGCCGACGAGATAGATGAAACTAAAAACAGCCACGGCCTGCACCAAGATCAATAATCCGTATTGGGTCACGATACTCTTCAGCGCGGCTGGATTGCTGGCGACGATGCCCTCGTCAATGATCCGTTTGCTGAGAAAGGTGAAATACGAATCCAGGACCGATACCACGGCAACCATCAGCACGAAGCAGACGATCCGCTGCCGGTGCGGTTTCACTTGACCCAAAATACGCAAGATGGTGCGACCGTCGAATCGGGTGGTAAACTCTTCTTCATCGAAATAAGGTGTGGTCATCGTCGTGTAGGACAGGATGCCATCCTGTCATTCCTCGTTTGCTGTGTAGGACAGGATGCCATCCTGTCGTTCCTCGTTTGCTGTGTAGGGCAGGAAGGTATCCTGCCCTACGCTGGCGATTTCTTTTTCCAGCTCCGCCTCGATGCGCGTCTGGATATCGAAGATTTTGCGATAGATGCCTTCCTGGCCGAGCAGCTCTTCGTGGCGGCCGATCTGCACGATGCGACCGCTGTCGAGCACAACGATCAAGTCGGCGATCATCACGCTCTGGATGCGGTGAGCGATAATGAAAGTGGTGCGCCCCTGCATCAGCCGTTCGAGGGCGGCGCGGATTTCGGTCTCGGTCTCAACATCCACAGACGATGTAGCATCATCCAGGATTAGCATACAGGGATCTTTGACCAGGGTGCGAGCGATGGCCAGGCGCTGTTTCTGACCGCCTGACAGGGTGACACCTTTTTCCCCGACCAGGGTATCGTATCCATTTGGAAAGCTGATAATGGAGTCATGGATTGCGGCGGCCTCGGCAGCGGCGATGACTTCTTCCTCGGATACCTGGCGGTCTACTCCGTAGGTGATATTCTCCCGAATAGAGCGCGAGAACAAGAAAGGCTCCTGCTCGACGACGCCGATCTGACCGCGCAGGAAATTGCGCGGGTAGCGTTTCAGTTCAACTCCATCCAGGGTGATGCTTCCGGCGGTATATTCGTAGAAGCGCGGCAGCAAGTTCGCAAGGGTGGTTTTCCCTGAGCCGGTCGAGCCGATCAGGGCGACAATCTGTCCCGGCTCACAGCGGAAGTTGATATCTTGGAGCACATGGCTGTCTCTCTCGTAGGCGAACGATACATCCTCGAAGACGATTTCGCCACGCGGTCTATCCTTGGAAATGTAGTCGCCCTCGTCCAGGGGTTCGCGTTCTTGCCGAATGACTTCAGTGATGCGGTTGAACGATACGATCCCGGTTGACATTTGAACGATCAATCGGCCCAAATTGCGGATCGGCCAGACGATCCAGATCAGCATACCCGCATAGGACATGTATTCGCCTACGGAGATTTCGCCGTTGATAGCCATGATCGCCCCAATGGCGAAACCCGCCAACATCTGGCCGCCGGTCAGGATATCGGATGAAGGCCAGTAGAGAGCATGCATCAATAGCAAGCGCCGGCCGAGGGTGAATTTTTCCCAATTCACAATATCGAACTTCTCGCGCTCGTATGACTGGCGACCGAACGCTTTGACCACTCGCACACCAGTCAGGTTTTCTTGCAAAGTATTCGTCAGAACAGCATCCTGTTCCTGGTAAGCTTCATAGGCCTTGGATACTCGCTGGAAGAAGAAGTAGGAGATGAGCACCGTGACAGGCACGACGATGATGGAATAGAGCGCCAATTGCCAGTTCAGGTAGAGCAGCGCGGCCAGGTTGACGACGAACAGCAGTAGGATGCGACCAGCGCCGATGGCGTGATCTGCGAAGAATTGTCGCACGGCGTCAATATCCGAGGTGGCGCGCTGGATCAATTCCCCCGTCCTGGTTTGGTCGTGGTAGGAGAAGGTCAGGCGTTGGATGTGATCGTACATGAAATCCCTCAGGCGTTGGGCGACGCCCTCCGAGGTGCGGGCGGCCAGCGTCCCACTGAGGAAAGTAAAAACCCCGGTCACGGCAGCCAGCCCTAAAAATCCCAGCGCGACCAGCGGCAGACTCCCCGCGGCGGCCTCGTCGCCCAGGATTTTATCGGCTAACCGCCCCAACAGCAGATAAGTCCCTGAGCGCGCCGCGGCAGCCACCCCCAGGCTGAGAGTCGCCGTCAGATAGATCAGACGGTAGTCGCGCATCAGAAGGTAGAGGCCGATGAGCGGTTTATCGGAGAGAGTCTGTCGTAAATCGTTGGATGTGGGAACGGTCATAGTGTTGTTATCGCTCGAGCGGTGGTAGATAGAGAACCTGTCTGTGTTCCTAAAGGCATAATCGCTGCTTCGTTCGTGGCGACGATCTCAGCCTCGAATTGACCGTGAGATAGTTCTTCGAGCGCGGCCTGAAAAGCGGGAAATCCCTCGCAGGCAAATTCGCAGCCCAGAGTGACATCGGCGGTGAAATCTTCATCACGGATGATGCCGTTGTGGGCCAGCACCAGCCGTCGAACGCGCTCGTAATAGTTGTATGGCAGGGCGATCATTGCCAGGTGGGTGGACATCTTCTCGGCGCGCGGCGTAATCTCCACAACCGATCGGACTGCATCTCCATAGGCGCGCACCAGCCTGCCGGTTCCGAGTTTCGTACCGCCGAAGTAGCGCGTGACCACCACCACGGCATCCCCCAGGCCGCTTCCCTGCAGCATAGCCAGAGCCGGGCGTCCCGCGCAGCCTGAGGGTTCGCCGTCATCGTTACTGTGCGCGGTCACCGAAGCGCCGTGCCCGACCACGAAGGCGGTGACATTGTGCGTGGCATCGGAGAACTCCTCTTTGATGCGGGCGATGAAAGCCCTGGCTTCCTCTACGCTGAACGCCGGCGCCAGGGTAGCGATGAAGCGCGAGTTGGAAACCCGGATTTCGGCCCGGGTTTCTTCTGCGGGGATCGGATAACGAATCATTTTCCTGACGGTATAACCTCCCGCGGATTTGCTTCTAAGCTGCGGGAGGTCAGGTTGCAAACAACAGCTATCTATTCTACCAGAGGTGGATGGAGTATTAAGATTCTCTTTTGGAGATTCATTGTGAGTAACTGCTCAGCCATCGAACGGATTAGCCCGAAAAAAGGGTGTGCGAAGGGGGCGCAGCCCCCTTCGCACACCCTTTTTTCGGGAACTTCCCCGTTTGTCTGAGTAGTTACCATTGTGATAGAATAATTCTATGATGTCGAAAGAACAGTTCACACGCTTCAAATACATCCACATCTGGCCATCGAAGGATGAGTTGCGCGCCAAATGCACCGATCCTGCTACCCTGGAGATGATCGTCCGGGCGATAGACAAGTCCAGGCATCATGAAGCCTTCAAGGATATCGCCATCGAGCGTCGCCAGGATATCTCCAAGATCACCCACGTGATCATCATCAAAGGGCTGAAAGAGGATGAGGATTACCGCCGCCTGGCCTGGTGGATGTTCCGCGCTCTTTGCGACAAGGGGTGGGAGCCGATGGAAACGGGGGAGAGGACCTATAAGTTGAAATTCAAAGAAGCCTTCGAACGCATGGATCTGTAAATGATGATTAAGCCAAGCATAGTGACTGCGCTCATATCGAGAAAGGAGGATGCTATGAGCAAGAATGCTAAATACGTGATCGTAGTTGGATTGGTTTTGGTTTTTGTTTCCGTGCTGGGTGCCTGCGGACCAGGTGCAGCCCCCCCACCACCAGAAGCAGCGGAAGTAGAACAAGCCCAAGCTCCCGCAGAGCCTGAGGCGACCCAACCCCCACCGCCTACCGACACCCCCGAACCGACTCCAACCCAGGCTCCCCCAACGGAAACCCCACCACCAACAGAGACGCCCACGCCAGAAGTTCAATTGTCTGGGCTTTCTCCTGATCCCCAGCGAGTGGAATTCCAGGCTGAAGATGGCAAGAACTTGGTGGGGTATTATTATCCATCTAAGTATGCTGATTCCCCGGTCGTTGTTTTAATGCACTGGGCTGGCGGCGATTTATGCGATTGGCGGGATATTGCTACCTGGTTGCAAAATCGTGCCGATGAGAACCCCGCCGCGCTCGAGCGTTGCGCCGGTATCGAAGCCTCCTGGACCTGGGGAGACGCCCCCTGGTGGGACCCCTCCTGGTTCCCGCCCATACCAGAAGGAGCTTCTTTTGCCGTCTTCACCTTCGATTTCCGCGATTATGGCGAGAGCCAGGCAGGGTTGGGTACACCCAGTGAGTGGACGAAGGATGCCTTCGCTGCCTACCAGACTGCCGCGGAGATGGAAGCGCGCTTGATGACGCAATACAACTCACCCAATGGGATTTATATAGTGGCGCATAATTTTGTGCCCGCCCAACAAGCTAGAGTGCCTGTTCGTATCATTGGGGCTGGTTCCAGCATCGGAGCTGATGCGCCCGTTGCAGCGAGGAAATATATGTTTACATCGTTTGAGCAGCAGGATGAAACACAAACTGCTCAGAGTCTATTCTCGAGAGGAATAAAGGTCGCCTCTCTGGATTTGTTCCCTGGCGCGTTGTGGGGATTCCCGGTTCAGACCGCACTCGTGGAGATGCAATTGATGGGCGCGTTTTCCTGGTCGCCGGGAAATTATTTGGGTAACGATTATGCTGACGATGTCATGTTTCTCAGTGAATTAGATCCTCCTGTCCCTGTCTGGTGTTTAGCTGGCGAGAAAGATTATTCGGCCGACACTTGCGAAGAGGCCTCTGCATATTTGGATCGCAAACAGATTTATCCCGGTTCGAAGGATCATGGAAACTTGCTGATTTCCCCCTTCTATGACCCGAACTCATTGGTGCTCTTCCTGGAGTTTCTGGAAAAGACTGTGGGATTTGAGCCCTAGATAGCCCGAGATCCTGACGTGCATAATTTCCGCTTAAACAGATTCCGACGCCGCCAGCGGAGCATAATCCGCTAAATCCGTTCCCGAAGTCCGTTGACTGGTTAGTACTTGTGTCGCTTCTTGGCGGGCACTTTGTATTTCTCCGGCCCGGGGGAGAGGAAAGGCAGTTTGATGACCTCGTAACGGATCAGCAGCCAGAAGAGGCCGATCACAGCCAGGATGGCATAGATCAGGCGCGACCAGCTTAGATCTGTGCCGGGGATGCGCGTCTGGTCGGGGCGGAAGGCTTCGATGATTACACGGCCAACCCCGGCCAGCAAGAGCCAGCCGGCAAAAGCCGTGCCGGGTTTGATCTTCTCTTCATAACGGCGGGTGATCCATAGGATCAGACCGGCGGCCAGGAAATTCCAGAACATTTCGTAGGCAAAGGTGGGATGGAAGCGGGTGATCTCCTCCGGGTAGAGGCTGAGATCGTTCCAGGGAGCGATGCGGTGCGCCGCCTCGATGGGGATGCCCCAGGGCAGGTCGGTGGGCGGTCCGTAGAGTTCCTGGTTGATGAAGTTGGCCGGTCGCGCCACAGCCTGCCCGATCAACAGCGCCGGGGCGACCGAGTCCAGGATCAGCAGCATATCTACTTTGTGACGCCGGGCGTACAGATAGGCCGCGCCCAATCCAAAAAGAACAGCCCCAAAGATGTGCAGCCCCCCCTCGGTGATGCGTAAGATGCGTCCCGGATCGTCGAGGAAGGCGCGTCCACCGCCGAAAATATCATTGAGCACATACCAGGCCCGGGCGCCAATGACCCCCGCAGGCAGCACCCAGATCAGTGCGTCCCAGACGAACTCGGCTTTACCGCCGCGGCGTGTCATCTCCCTTTCAGTCAGCCAGGCGCTGACCATCACGCCAATGGCGATCAAAAGCCCATACCAACGGAAGGCCAGTTGAAATTTCCCTAGATCGAGCGTAAAGATGATGGGATCCATATCTTCTCCTATTCGATATACCCTAACCCGCGCAGGCGTTCCAAAACATATTCTTCGTTCAGGTTGGCGGTCAGGTTGTCGAGCTGGCCCGAAGCCCTTCCAGCAGCCCACGCCAGGCATTCATCCAGATCGGCCCCCATTCGTTCCAGGCGGTCGGCGTCGTCTGTGAGCAATTGCATCTCTTGGGGGTCGCTGGCCCGTTCGTAAAGCTCATCCTGCAAATCATCAATGCGCAATAATTTATAGAAATCTTCGAAGATAGCCCAATGATTGGCTTTACAAGGAAAAGCTTCTGCGATAGCCGGTTCTTGCTTCTCGATGATTTTGATCAAGTTCATGGGCGGATAAGCTTCG
>VGOC01000069.1 GCA_016865865.1 Chloroflexota bacterium | reverse complement strand
TCCAAGCATGGCTGGCCTGTTTGGGAGGAGAGTCTTTGGTCGGTATTCGTCGAGGGTTTAGCCCCCCTTTTCGATTTGGACCATCTCGAAATCCAAGGATTGATGACCATGCCTCCTTTCGAACCTGATCCTGAAGATGCGCGCCCTTATTTCCAGAAATTGTGTCGTCTACGTGATGCTCTGGCAGCTCATTATCCCCAGGCGGATTGGGGTGAGTTATCCATGGGGATGAGCAACGATTTCGAAATTGCCATCGAGGAAGGCGCGACCATCGTCCGGGTGGGAACGGCGATTGTTGGAGCGCGGACTTACGGTACAATTGGGTGAAATCGTGAGGAATCCGTTTTCTCCGAGAAAACGGATTCCGGGTTAGTAGATTGATTTCAGGAGGATAACTTGGTCGTCTTATTTCTGATCCAGCTTGTCGTTATCGTCGTGCGCATATTTACTTTGCTTGTTCTGGCCCACGTTGTCCTGTCATATATCCTGGATCCATTCCACCCGGCGCGGCGTTGGGTGGATCGTGTCGTCGAGCCGATGCTGATGCCCATCCGCCGGGTGATCCCGTTAGTAGGGATGATTGACTTTAGCCCTTTAGTACTGCTGATTTTGGTTCAAATTCTTGGTATGATTGTAACGAAGATATTGGGATCATTTTTATAAGACCCCAACTGGTCTTCTGAGGAGTAGCGATGACCACAAAAGAATTTCATTTGCATGACGGCAGGAAGGGGTCAGCCCTGGGAATTCGGGTGATCCCGCGGGCAATGCGCAATGAGATCTCGGAGATTCTTCATGATGGTACGATTCGTATTCGATTGAAAGCTGCTCCGAAAGAAAACGAGATCAACCGGACCCTCTCTGAGTTTTTAGCTGCTGTGCTGGATGTTTCCGTGGATCGCATCGATGTCGTCGCCGGCAAAAGCGGGCGGGATATGCTAGTATCTGTGCTTGACATGGATGCCTCTACGGCCCAACAGAAGATCATCCAAAATCTGGCCTGACAAACCCATTACCCCAACCCATACTGCATCGGCGAAGGGATTTTCTCACCACAGGCCGCCAGATGCCAGAGCGTATTGAATGCCGATTCGCGCAACTCGAGATCATCGCTGAATAATGGGTTGAAGATCGCTGGAAATACCCCGACCATCCCCCTTCTTTGAATCTGGTATAAAGCGGCTAACTGTTCCTCTGAGTTGCCCTGTTCCAAGGCTTGTATCAGCATCTTCCGGGCTGGTTCGCCGGGGCTGACGCCCACGCCGCGCCCGGCGGCGAACGAGATCAACCAGGGCAGTTCTGCCAGCGATGTCAGCGCCTGGGGAATGTGTCTATCGGGGTTGTGGATTTCCTCCACCGCCTGTGCTGCTGCGTTCTTGACCACCCACTGCGCATCTTCGATTTGCATCTCTTCCAGAATTTGGATCGCCCAGGGTTCGCGAATCCGCCGAAGTCCGCTGATAGCGCATCGCCTGACGAGAAGATCGTCTATGGTTGTGGCCTCGCGCAGGGTGGGATGTCCTTCATCGGGATGGTTGGCAAAAGCCTCGGCAGCCGCGTGGCGCAGTTCTTCGCTCCCCTGGAGAAGGGCGCTGGCGATGGCCTCCAGGGCGGGCTGGGTGCCAATGTTGACCAGGGCCAGGCAGGCTGCCCGGCTGACCGCAGGCTGATCGTTGAGTAACTGGATCAGCGGTTCGACTGCCTGTGTATCACGCCGATACCCGCTCCCCAAGGCGGCCAGTTGGCGGACGCTGATTGCCGCTGATTTGAGCATGTGTCGGAAGAGCGTGGCGATGTCCGGGTCTTTGACCCTGGCAAGGGCGGTCAGAAAGCGCGCCCGAACGCCCAGGGGGAGCTTGTCATTGTTGAGTAAGGTAGAAAGCTTCGCCAGGATGATCCTACGCCAGGCTGCATCCAGGGGGATCTCCCCCAGCCAGCTCCCGACGAAGGATTCTCCACGATGGAGGGGATCGCCGTCTTGGGCAAATATCTGATTCGCTCGCGAGGAAAGGTCTCGCTGAGAGGCGCTGAAGCGGATGGCTAAATCTCTGAGCAACCAATCTGGCTGAGTATAGATATTTTCGTCCGCCGTTTTCGATAGCGCTTTCCCTGCCAGATAGCCTGAGAACATGGGATGGGTAAAACTTATGCGACCATTCGTGCGCTGAACGAGGACACCCCTCTCGACTAAATCGGGCAGAATCCGGTGAATGGTGATCTCTTTGGGGTGAACATCTTCGTCGCCAGTCGTCATATCACGAATGGCTGCCTCAGGGTAGATTTCCGCTGACCACAGATTAGCCTCGCTCTCGATGAAGCTGGTTTTTTGCGACAGCACGGCTTGATAGGCAAGGCGCTCGAGGGCTGCGGAAGCCTTGGGGATGCCAACCGACATCCGGCGGAAGGATGCCTCCAGCGCATCCGAGATGGTCGGGCCGCGCACATCGCCGGCGTAAGTCGCCCATACCTGCAGGGTGAATTCCAGAGGGGAGATGGCCGACGCCTGGTTGAGTAACCAACTATTGAGCAGGAGGGGTTCTGCATGATCGTATTCCTCATCCGCGTCGACGGCGATATAACGAGCCCACAGATCCCCCCATCGCATGGCAAACTGCGCCTGTTGGCGCGGGCCCCATAGGGCCATTGGTAGAGGCGCACAGCCATATTCGATCAAACTGCTGTGATGCTGCGAGTCCGCCGCGGCGACCAGGCGTGTTTTCGGATATGCCTGGAGTAGCTTTTTTACGTAGGAGACGACTTCTGCCAGGGAGCTGGGCGCGAGTTCATCGAGTCCGTCAAGCAAGAGCATGGCGTGTCCGGTCTCGAAGGTGGTTTGCAGGAAATTGGGCAGTCGCGGGGCGCTCAACGCCGAAGCCTGTTTCGCGATGGCATGGATGATCGCCTCGAGAGGGGAGTCCATATCCGCCGCCAGATTCAGATCGGCAGCGTGGAGCAGGATGGGGATGAAGTCGGCGAGATATTCATCCTCGATTTGATGGCGCGCCAGCGCCGAGGCAAACTGCGCCAGTGCGAATGTTTTTCCGCTGCCGGGCGGGCCGACCAGTAGAATATTGACTCCGCCTTGTAAAGCTTCCTCCAACGATAGCGTGTGCGAGCCATACGCGGAGGCTAATTCGGGGCAATCGGGCATAAAGGGGATGGTCTGGCTGACGATGTCCTCGGTGGGGGGTTCCGCGTTCGGTTCGATCGGGATGGGGGGCGCCAACAACCGGGAAGGAATGGCGATTTCGTCCAACGAAAATAGATTCGCTGCCAGGTGCATGCTCTGGGCATGTTTGAGCGTGTCTACGCGGTGACGATCAGCAATGTTCGCCTGAAGCCCCAGCTTGGCGGTTTGGTAACTCTCTTTCAGTTGCCTGCTCCCCTTTTTCAGCAACGGCCATAGTTTGACGACCAGCCACCAGAAAATCGTGGCGGCTGCAAAGCCGATCCAGAACGAAATTCGCTCGACGTTGATAGACCGGAATAAGTTGATCATGAGGTTACTCAGCGTAAAGGATGCGCCCGCAGGCATCGCATTGCGTGATCTTGCTGGGCGATCGAGCTTGTTGATAGATTGCCGAAGCCAGACCTGTGCCGCAAGCTGTACAATCTCGATCCTGGACTTTTGCTACAGCCACCCCGGCGCGTTTCGAACGCAGGCTTTCATAGAGCTTTAGATCATCGGCAGCGATCCCCGAAACCCGCTCCTGTCGCTGGATTTCGAGTTCGGCCACAGAGGTATCAATCCCGGATTTCTCCTGGAGCAAATCGGCGTTCCTGCTCTCGCTATCGGCTATGGCCTGATCGAGATGGCCTTGGGCGTCGTCGAAGTTTGCCTGGGCTTCGTCCACGGATAGCATACACTCGAGCTGACGTTCCTCCACTACATCGAGGTAGCGTTTCAGGGCGGCGACTTCATTCTGGATATCCTCCAATTCCTTGGGATTGCCGACTTTTCCGCTATAGAGTCTGTCTTCGGATTGTGCGATCTTGGCGCGCTGATCTTGAACGCGTGCTTTTGCGTTGCGCAAATCCTTGTGAGCTTCTTGCAGTAGCTCATCAGCTGAGTCATATTTAGCCCTGACTGCTTTGACGGCGCGATCATCCTCCAGGATGACCTTGATCTCCTGCAAACGGCGATGATGTCCGTCGAGTTGGCTGTCTATGCGTTGCAGGTGGTAAAGGCTTTCTGAGCGACTCATAGTTGAGATTATAGATGCGGTTGCGTTGGAAAGCAAGGGAGATAGGATAAAATACAGCTATGGAACGATCCAAAGTTTCCTGGTTTCCTGTCGTGATCGGCATGATCATGCTCCTGGCTATTTCGACGCCCTACCTCTACGCTGCCAATGCGGGGGGGGATGAATATATCTTTGGGGGATTCCTGTTCAATCCTTTGGACAATAATACTTATCTGGCTAAGATATACCAGGGCTGGGAGGGGGATTGGCGAAATCAGATGGCCTACAGCGCTGACCCTGGGGAGGGCGCCTATATTAATTTATATTATCTATTCCTTGGGCATGTCGCCCGGTTTTCCAGCCTCCCGTTGATCTTTATATTTCATGCAGCCAGGTTGATAGGCGCGGCAGCTTTATCCTGGACGTTGTGGCGATTTTTCGGAGTACTCTTCCGAGATCAACGGCCGCGCAAGCTGGCTTTTGCTCTGTCGCTGCTAGGCTCTGGTCTTGGCTGGGCGCTCATCCTCTCTGGATTGGTCGCCTCGGATTTGTGGGTCGCCGAGATGTACCCATTCTTGGCTTCGGCTACCAATCCCCATTTCCCGTTAGGATTGACATTGATGTTGTGGCTGATCGCGCTTGTTCAGAGAGACCGATCATTCTGGCAAAGCATTCTGCGGGTCTTCCTGGCCTGGGCGTTGAGCGTCGTCAGCCCCTTTGGGTTGGCGGTTGTGTTGGGGATTTTGGGGTGTCAGTTTCTCTACGAGTTTGTCGCCCGCCGCGCCTGGCAGAATCTGGCATCTATGCTAGACGATGGGGCAACGATCCTGCTGACGTTGATTGGCGGCTCTCCAGCGATGCTTTATTATCTTTGGGTGTCGCATGCCGATCCCATCGTTGCGGCCTGGAACGCTCAAAATGTGACTCTCTCTCCCCCGCTTTGGGATTTGCTGCTTTCGCTCTCTCCTGCCCTGTTATTGGCAATTGTTGGCGCGTGGAAACAAATCAAACCAGGGAAACATCATGAAGCGCCGCTCTTACTCATTTGGGCAGGTATGAGCCTGTTCTTAGTCTACACTCCCTTCGACCTGCAACGGCGATTCTTGATGGGCATATTCATCCCTTTGGCGGGTCTGGCTGCCCTGGGCCTGGAGCATCTTGTGGCTAGATTCTCGTGGTCCTTTCGCTCCTGGGCAATCTTGCTTTTCGCCTTATCGCTGCCGACGAACCTGGTGGTTTTATTGACCAGTTTTCATGGCGTCCAGACCCACCAATCTGTCTTGTACCTGACGCGTGACGAGGCGGTTTCCCTGGAGTGGATTGTCGAAAACACGCCCTCCGACGCGCTCATCCTGGCCAGCCCTGGTTTGGGGAATTTCATCCCGGCTCATACTGGCCGTAGAGTGATCTATGGGCATCCCTTCGAAACCATCAACGCCGAACAGGAAGAAAAGATCGTCGAGCAGTTATTCGAGGGAGAGCTGCCTTTCGATGAGCTTCGAACATACCTCGACGAGCGAGGCGTTGGCTATATTTTCTGCGGCCCACGCGAGCAGGGGATCAGTGCCGCCTGCCTCGATTGGGATTACGAAGCAGTATTCTCGGATGGCCAGGTAAATATTTTGGCGACAGGAAACTAACCTGGCATGGAAGCCTTGAACTTTTCCCACAAGCCATCACCAGCCACGCGAAGAGCGCTCCAGTTTTGGCCTTTGTTGTTGCCGCTGTTATTCTTCCTCCCAGGCTTGAATGGCTTTCCATACCCCTCTCCCGACGCGCCCTACTCTGATCTGGCCATCTCCCATTATCCCAACGCCCTGTACTTGAAACGCGCCCTATCCGAGTGGGGCGTCATCCCGCTGTGGTCGCCTGCGATCCTGAGCGGGTATCCCTTTGCCGCCAATCCGCTCTCGGGTTTGTGGTATCCACCGGGTTGGTTGGCGTTATTATTTCCCTTCCCGTTGGGTTTCAATCTCCTGGTGATGGCTCACCTTCTGCTGGGCGGGGTAGGGCTTTACCGTCTACTGCGTATCGAAGGACTCTCTCATCCGGCAGCGTTGTTCGGCGCGCTGGCCTTCGAGTCTTTGCCAAAGTTGTTCGCCCATTATGGAGCCGGGCATTTGACATTAGTCTACGCCATCGCCTGGACGCCGTGGCTATTAGCGTGCCACGTGTCACGTATCCCGTCTCACGTATCACGTGTCAAGCATCCCGTTTTACGTTTTGCGTTTCCCATTTCACCCGGCATGATCCTTGCCCTCATCTTCCTCGCCGACCCTCGCTGGGCGCCATACGCGGGTTTATTATGGTTGATCTACGTAGTTGCGTATAGGCAACGCATAGGAGAAAGGAAGGGAGACAATGAAAGCCAATCACCTGACCCCCAATCACCAATCAACCGAAGTCGTTTCGAATATCCAACCTCCAACCTCCAATATCTAATCTCCAACCTCATCCTCTCCGCCCTCCTCGCCGCTCCGCTGGCCCTCCCACTCCTCGAATACACCCGCCTCTCCACCCGCAGTCTACTCACCGCCGAGGACATTTTTGCCCACTCGCTTCCTCCTGCGCGCTTGCTGGGCTTGCTCTTTCCGGACTTTGGCGGCTACCACGAGTGGATGCTCTACCCGGGCGGGGTGGTGTTGGCATTGCTCCTCGTTGCTGTCCTGGCGGGAATCCACAAGAAGCACATTCGCTTTTGGTTGATTGTCTTGATCGTATCCGCCTTGTTTGCCCTGGGATCAAATCTTCCGCTGCTGCCGGCATTGGCCCGTATCCCCGGCTTCGACCTGCTGCGCGTTCCGGCTCGGGCTTTGTTCTTGACGGGGTTGGCGGGGGCTGTGCTGGCTGCGCATGGGGTAGAGGCTTTGATTGCAGGGATGCCCTTCGACAGACACAGGGTTTCATTGGTATTGACGGGGTTATCCGCTTTTTGTGTGGTCTTCGCCCTGTCCGTTAGGGCGTTGACGGGCGCTTGGGCGCAGGAATTCCTCTGGGGCGCAGGCGTGATTTTGTTGGCATCGCTTTGGGTATTCAACCTGCTCAGGGGAACAACGCCGCGCCAAATCTGGCTGGCAGTCCTGTTTGGGATCGCGATCCTCGATTGGCACGCGATGGACTCCTCAGTGCTGTCCTTCCGGCTAAAGGCACTGGTTTCCTCCGCAGGAAAATCGATCGGTGAATATCTTGCTGAACAGCCAGGTGATTTCCGGGTTTATTCGCCTTCGTATAGCCTGCCCCAAGTTGTGGCTGCGGAGCATGGCTTGGCGTTGGCGGATGGGGTTGATCCCTTGCAACTGGCCGCCTATGCCGATTTCATGGAGATGGCTTCCGGGGTGCAGCGCGCCTCCTATAGCGTCACGCTGCCGCCCTTTGCCAGCGGGAATCCGGATACGGATAATGCTGGATATACGCCTGACGCTAAGATGTTAGGATTGCTCAATGTGGGCTATGTCGTGGCGGCATTTCCGCTGCCGGGGGAGGGCCTGGCGCTGCGGGAGCTATTAGAGGGAGTTTGGATCTACGAAAACACACAGGTGATGCCGAAGGCCTGGGTTCAGCCCATCGCGGGACAGGTTGGCGATGATGCAACCCCGGCTGATGTGGTCGCGTGGCAGCCGAACGAAATCATCCTCCGCGCCGAAGGCCCCGGTTTGCTGGTGCTTTCGGATATTTCCTATCCTGGCTGGCGCGTCAGCGTGGATGGCGAGTCCGTAAAGATGGAAACTCCCTTGGGTTTGTTGCGTGGGGTTCGGTTGGTGGCTGGTGAGCATATCGTGGCTTTTTCTTTTCACCCATCGAGCGTATACCTTGGGTTGGGATGCTTCGTCCTTGGGATTGTGTTATTGATTTGGGCGCGGAAAAACCAACGTCAGGCGACATGATGAGTCAGTATCTACCAACAGTGGAGAGCGGCCAGTCGTCTGCGGTCGAGCAACGACGTTACCCGCCTTGGGTCTGGATTTTCGCCGTGGCGGTGATGCTTGCCACAACCATTCCCTACCTGCTTGGATACGCCTTCGAAGGAGACGAGTGGCAGTTTACCGGCTTCGTCTTCGGCGTGGAAGATGGCAACAGCTATACGGCTAAAATGTTGCGCGGCGCGCATGGCGATTGGCTCTTTCGCACGCCATACACAGCTCAACGTCAGCAGGGGGTGTTGGCTTTTTTACCGTATCTGTTGTTAGGCAAGCTGACCGCGCCTCCAGGCCAGCATGAGCAGTTGGTAGCCTTGTTCCATCTCTTTCGCATCGGCGCCGGGATGCTTTCTATCCTGGCAAGTTATGACTTCCTGACTTTGTTTATCGAAAACATGCGCTGGCGTGTCTGGGGAGTTGTCCTCTGTGCGTTGGGCGGCGGTCTAGGTTGGTTGTTGATCCTGCTGGGCAAAGCCTCCTGGTTTGGTTCTCTGCCCCTGGAGATGTACTCGCCGGAGACGTTTGGCTTTCTCTCGCTGTATGGTTTGCCTCACCTGGCCCTGGCAAGGGCTTTGTTGTTGTGGGGTTTGCGGGCGTATTTGCAACCTGGACTCTCTGTTTGGGCGGATCGTCCGGGTTTGTTCAGCGGAGCTTTGTGGCTGCTGATGGGATTGATGCAGCCCCTCGCGGTTGCCGTGGCGTGGGCGATCATCGGCGCTCATTGCGGTGTGTTATTCATTCGGTGCCTGTGGCGTTTTCGGCGAAAGGAAGCCGTGGATTGGGTTGGCTGGCGCGCCTGGCTGCGGCGAGCGGCAAGGATCGTTGGGATTTCTGCTCCCATTTTGATCTACACAGTCTGGGCGTTCAACGATGATCCTATCCTGCATCAGTGGACGGCGCAGAACTTGATCCTGTCACCCCATCCTTTGCATTATCTCATCGCCTATGGGTTGCTGATTCCCTTTGGGATCCTCGGCGTGGTACACCTCTTGCGGGAGAGGCGGGAGGCTAGTTGGCTGTTGTTGGCCTGGAGCCTGGCCTTGCCGTTCCTGGTATATGCGCCGTATCCTTTGCAGCGTCGCCTGGCAGAAGGGTATTGGATCGCTCTGGTTGCGCTGGCGATGGTTTCTTACGACCGCATCGAACGAGAAAATCTCCGGGTTTTTCGATGGGTACTGGGATTGGCCTTCCCGTCTGCGCTACTCCTGCTCTTCGGGGGGGTGAATGCGGTCAGGAACCCTGGAGCGCCGATCTTCCATCCGCAGGCTGAGGTAGAAGCCTTCGTATTTTTCGATGAGTATGCTGACTCGGATGCGGTTGTCCTGGCCTCCTATGAGACCGGAAATACGCTCCCGGCCTGGGCGCCGGTATTCGTGCTCATCGGTCATGGCCCGGAGAGCGTTGGACTCGCCGAACTGACCCCGCGTGTGGAACGTTTCTATCGCGCTGATACTCCCTCCGAGGAGCGCCTGGGGTTGATCGCCGAATTTGGCATTGACTATGTTTTCTGGGGTCCCCATGAGCGCGAATTGGGGGATTGGGATCCTCGACAAGAGGAATTCCTGGAGTCAGTGTTTTCCAATGGCATGATAACGGTATTTGCTGTAAGTTACGTCGCCCCAAATCCTCTACTCGTAGTTTTTTCAGTAGACTCAATTGTGGAAGGAGTCGGTCACGCCTCTTGTCACTGTTCCTGTTGCTGCCTGAGCAATCTCACAGGCTAGCGCAGATCATACGGAAATATCTGCGCTAACTACTTTAATCCCATGTCCAAGCGAATCTTCCGACTCCCTTACACACCAATCATCCTCGCTCCGTTGATCCTCTTCGCGCCGATGTTATTCACAGGCAAAGCCCTCTTCTGGGGCGCGCCGGCGCTGCAATTCGTCCCCTGGTGGTCATGGGCCTGGGAGACGATCCTGGAGGGACACCTGCCGTTGTGGAATCCGCTGTTGGGGATGGGGACCCCGCTGATGGCCAATTACCAATCGGCTTTGTTCTATCCCCCGACCTGGGTTTACTTCCTGTTTTACGCGCTCGGGGGTATCGGCGCCATGGTCTGGGCGCAGGCGTTGATGGTCTCTCTGCACCTGATCTGGGCTGGTCTCGGGATAGCTGCTCTGGCGCGAAAACTGGGGCTGGGGGCGCTGTCGCAGGCGGTCAGCGGGCTGGCGTTCAGCCTGTCGGGATATCTGGTCGCAAGGGCCTGGTTTGCCAGCATCAACGTTGCGGTAGCCTGGCTGCCGTGGGTGATGCTTTATGCTTTTACTGCGGTGAAAGAGCGAGACCGGCGAGCATGGTGGAAGTTGGGGGTGGTGATTGGTTTGCAGATGCTGGCTGGCCATGCTCAGATGACCGGGTATACCTTGCTGCTGGCTGGTCTATGGATCGCTTATTGGGAATGGCATCGTAACATGTCATTCAAGAACGCTGGTGGCGCAGAATTTTCCAACGACCTTTCTCCGCGTTCTCTGCGATCTCCGCGGTTAAACAACCTCTTTGCAGTAGTCTCAGTCATTTTGGCTGAAATCAGATTGGGATTAGCCGCCCTCCTGGGGTTCGCCCTGGCAGCGGTTCAGCTCTTTCCCACGGCGGTCTATTTGATGCAATCTCAGCGCGCCGCTGCCGTGGACATGGATTTTGCGCTGAATTACTCCTTCTGGCCCTGGCGCTTTCTCGACCTGCTGGCGCCAGGGTTATTCGGCAGCCCGGTTTCCGGCGATTATTGGGGGTACGGCAATTATTGGGAAGACGCGATTTACATCGGTATTGTGCCGATCCTATTGGCGATAGGGGCGCTGGCAAATATTCTATTTCGCAAGAGACGGGATGAGGCCCTCGACGATGGTCGGTCGTCAGACGTCAGTCGCCGGTCGCTGACAATTTTCCTGGCTGCGCTGGCATTCATCTCCTTCCTTCTCGCTCTCGGGAAAAATACCCCCCTCTTTCCCTGGCTTTACCAGCATGTACCCACTTTCGACATGTTCCAGGCGCCGACGCGCATCTCCATCTGGGCGGTCTTTGCTTTGGCGTTATTGGCCGGCGTCGGCGCCGAAAGATTGCGGCGACCCGAAGGGCGCGGTCTGTATTGGACACGCCTGGGAACTGCGGGCGCGCTGGCTGTCTCTCTTGGGGCGGGGTTGACTCTTTTCGCCATGAGCGATGTCAGCCTGACATTCATCCGGGCGACGGCGCTGGCCGGTCTCTGGGGATTGGGAGCGGGGGTGTTAGCGCTCACCGTTCCAACGGAAGGCAAGCTGGAGCGTTGGTGGGCGTGGTTGGCGACAACCTGGATTGCGCTTGATCTCCTGGCAGCCGGCTGGGGGTTGACTCCAGGCGCCGATATGGCTTTCTATACCGGGCCGGCAGCGTCTGGCGATCTTGGAGAGGGGCGGCTTTACTTGCCGTTGGATCAGGAAGACGACCTCAAATACCGACGTTTCTTTCGCTTCGATGCTTTTGATCCTGGAGAGGATTGGGGCGCGCTCCGAGCGGCGTTGCTGCCGAATATCAATATGCTTGAAGGCATTCCATCGGCGAACAACTTCGATCCCCTGCTTCCGGGACGGTATACTCAGTGGATGGAATCCCTCGAAAACGTTGACATGGAGACAAGGGATGGATTATTGGATTTGATGGGAGTGACTGCGCTCGAAGAGGTGGATGCAGCGCGGGGGGCGGGGGTGCGCTATATTCTCAGGGAGGGCGCGTACCGTCTGAGATGGGTGGCATGCGCGGTCAGCGCCAGAGATGAAGCAGATGCCTGGGAGCAAGTTTTTTCTGGGAAGATCAACTTTGGGAGCGAGGTCATCCTCGAAGGGGCTGAACCATCCTTACGGTCGGATTGCCCCTCCGCTCAGGGGCAGGCGATTCTCGAAGACCAGAGTCCCAATGAATTGGTTATTCATTCAGAATCCGCCGCCTCCGGTTGGGTTGTACTGTCGGATGTCTGGTATCCGGGTTGGCGAGCCAGGCTGGATGGGAGTCCGGTGGAAATTCGGCGGGCGAACTTCCTTTTCCGCGCCGTCCCGGTCCCGCCAGGCGCTCACATCGTCGAATTCGAATATCATCCGGTCGAATTTTATCTTGGCGGAGCGCTAAGCCTGGTTGCCTGGTTCGTTACTTTTTATATTTTTCGTAACTGCTCAGCCATCGAACGGATTAGCCCGAAAAAAGGGTGTGCGAAGGGGGCTGCGCCCCCTTCGCACACCCTTTTTTCGGGAACTTCCCCGTTTGGCTGAGTAGTTACTATTTTTCAAGGTGAAAAATGCCGGTTCTATGCGCATAGTACCATAAGGTTATGGTTTTATAAAGGAAATAACATATAATGAATGAGACGTTATCCTTTTTATTAGAGAGAGGTTTATCATGAGCATTTTTTATGAGCAGGATGAAATCACTGAACCTCAACTCCAGAAGGCAGCCAAACTTCTCAGAAAGGGGGATCTTTCAGAAGCGAAAATCATTCTTGCCACCTTCCTAAAAGCGTATCCTGAAGACAGGCAGGCCTGGCATATGCTCAGAGGGGCGCTCGAAGGTCAAGAGCAGCAGGTAAATGAAATGCAGAAACTGCTCCAGTCCGACCCGAAGCACCCGCGGGCTTTGTCCTGGTTGGCGAGGATATCTACGCCGATGTTGGAGATCGAAACAGATCAGCGGGAATTCATCACAACTGAAAAGGCCGATCGCCTGATATTCCAGGATGAGACCCTCGAAAGCATCGAGCAGCCGAGGGTCAGTCCTTTCGAACCTTCTGATTTGCAGGATATTACCTGGCTTTCCGATTTGTCTACCCCTGCGGCGACGCCATCTCCGAGGAGAGAGATTACGCAGGTTGAAAATGTGGGCACCTCCTCTCTGCTGTCGAGGATTGTCAAGCGAAAGACCATCTTGATTACAGGCAATCTGTCATCCATGGCGGGCGCGATTGCCAAAGAATTTCTAAGAGAGAGAGACAAGGTAATCCTGGCAAGCGATGAAATCGAAGACCTGGATTTGGGTTTAGAGAAGGCAATTCTGCATTCTTATAATCCAGCCGATGTTGTTTTCCGAGATGTATTGTCTGCTTATCGTTTCGATGTCATCATCTATCTCTCCACGCGCGAGGAACAACTTCTCGATGGCGTAAATCTGAATACCGGTCGAACACTCGATGGATTGAGAAACGCGTTGGAGATGGGCAAGAATGCCAAACGATTCGTCTATATCTCCTCTACAGAGGTGTATGGCAAAGAAGAAGGTGAACTGAAGTTTGCGCAACCTCATCCGGCGACGATCAACCGGAATACACTGTTAGCCGGGGAACAATACTGTAATTTCTACAGGCAAAAATATGGCTTGAATACGATCATCGTCCGAGTGCCGTATATCTACGGCCCGAACGAAAAAGGTACTTTGCTTTATCGGATCATTGATGATTGCCTCGAGGGCAGGAAGGTCGAATTGCCTGTGGGCGAGGAGACGCTTTGTAATTTTCTGCACGCGGAGGATGTCGCCGAATTCGTCTATCGGGCGCTCGATGAGTCGTATCGCTCGCGGGTGCCGGTAGTTGATCTATCGTCTGCGGATAATTTGACTTTTCGTCAATTGATCCAGTTATTGGAAAGGAATTTCACGGGGATCAAGACCGGATTCGACGAAAGCTATTATGTTTATACCCGGCCTGTAGAAATATCCACAGCAAGGAATGAATTCGATTGGGTTGCAGAGCGCAGGATACAAACCGAATTACCGAGGATGATCGCATCCATTCTGGATGTCACGGTGCCTGAAAAATCAATGTTCCAAAAAGCGAGGGATTTCCTCGGAAAATATCAGGCGCGCGGCATTCTTAAGTGGGTGGAGTTGATTTTAGGGGCTGTACTCATGCAAGTTTTGGTCGAAGTTACAAGTACTTTATTGCAATTCAAAATCGTTGATTTCAGGTTGTTGTACGTTATATTAATGGGTTCCTTGCATGGCACAACCTTTGGTCTGCTGGCGTCTTTGATCGCTGGCGTGTCTGGTTTGATTAGCTGGAGTCTGTTAGGTTTCGATTGGGCTTTGCTCATCTATAACATCGAGAACTGGCTGCCATTTGCGATGTATTTTATTGCCGGGTCGGTAACTGGCTATATCCACGACAAGCATGACAGCGAAATCGCCTATAAGAACGAGGAAACGAACCTGCTCCATGAGAAATATTCGTTCCTATATGGCGTTTATGCTCAGATAAGCCAATTGAAAGATCAATTTCGTGAGCAATTGGTTGGATATCGCGACAGCTTTGGGAGAATCTACAAAGTCACCAGTGAATTAGACACATTTCAAGAAGATGAGGTCTTTTTCCAGGCCTTGACCATACTCGAAGAGGTCATGTCCAATGAAAGTATCGCCATATACAGTCTGGATATCAACAGCCAATATGGCAGGCTCGAAGTATGCTCTCACCCGTTGAGCGATAAGATCGGAAAATCTCTCAAACTGTCTGACTTTCCGAAAATGATGGATCCTATGGCAAGGGGCGAGATCTTTCAGAATAGTGAAATGCTGGCTAATTACCCGGCGTATTTCGCCCCGGTAATCAATGATAATGTTCCTATTGCGGCGATCGTCATTTGGGATGCCAGTTTCGAGCAGTTTTCTTTGTACTACGCCAACCTTTTCAGAGTGATTTGTGGCCTGATTCAATCCTCTTTGATCCGCGCATCGTTATTCCTGAACACGAATATAGACAGAGTGTATATCCCGGGAACCAATATATTAGAGTCGGAGGCCTTTTTCGCTATCCTGGATGTCAAGAAGAAAATGAAGAAGAGCCAGGTATCGGATTATCAGTTGGTCAAAGTAGAGCCAGGCGAAAAGAACACCCTCGAGTTTGCCACTGACGTATCCAGGGCGATACGGACGACAGATTTTCTCGGCGCGCATGATGGCGAATACTATGTGCTGCTTTCTCAAGCGGATAAGAAGAATGCCGATTTGATCATCCATCGCCTCAGGAGCTATGGAATTATGGGAGAATTGGTTGAACGATAAGGCCTGGTAGAGGTGACTGGTTTCTATGATGAAAATTTTCTTATTGCTCATCTTAGCAATTCATACGATCGGTTCGATAATCTTCGCTGCATATATCTACATTGGCGCCTCGTTCCTTCGTAGAGAATCGATCATCCCTGTCGTTTTGGTCCCAGTGTTTGGTCCTCTCGCCGGGATCGTCATCGAATTGTTGAACAAACTTGGAAAACATGCAGATAGGCCAATTGATTTGCCCAAGTTGACCCTGGGGGAGGATATCTATTGGAAGACCATCAAAGACGAAGAAGAGGATGAGAATATCGTGCCCTTGGAGGAAGCGCTTCTGATCAACGATGTGCAAACTCGGAGAGAAAAGGTGCTGGACACGCTCTATGAAAATCCTTTGAAATACCTGGATGTGATGTTAGTGGCCAGGTACAACGAAGATATCGAGACCTCTCACTATGCGACGACGACGATCGCCGAAGCCCAAAGGAAATATCAACTTCAGATTCAGAAACTTGCCGTAGCTGTTGAAGAAAACCCCAATGACCTCGCTTTATTGGATGAATATATCGTCACTCTCGAGAAATATGTCGAAAGCGGCTTGTTGGAAGATTATTTGCTGAGAAGACAGCGGATGATCTATGCCAAAGCCCTGGAGAAAAAACTCTCGATGGTGGGACAAGAGAAAGATACACTGGTCAAGTATCTCAGGAATAATATCGAACTCAAGGATTACACGGCTGCGATCGAGGTCAGTAATATCCTGAAGCGGAAATTTCCAGAAGATGAACAAACCTGGATAGAGACTTTGCGGGTTTGCGTCGAGGGGCACGACGAAAGGAAACTCAAGGAAACGATCCAGGAGATACATACTAAGCCGATCGCCTGGACGAATCAAGGCAGGGAACAGGTTTCCTTGTGGGTTCGGGCGTAGAGTATGGGAAATAAGATCTCTTACGCCTGGCTGTTCCTGCCGCTAGGCGTCTTGGTATTTTTGACAGTTGCTGTATTCATCGAACGATCTGGTGTGACTTATGAGGTGCAGCGTCCCTCTTTGTATTTCTTAGAACCCATGGATCCAACTTTGGCTACCCCTGAATATAATTCCCAAGCAGAATGTCTGGTTCTGTATAATTCTGCTGGGGTGGTGGTACCCACCTATCGCCAAACCATTTATGACGCGCTTGATAGTATGCGCGTGGAATATGATAGCCTGGACGTTGAGAACATGG
Organism: Chloroflexota bacterium; assembly: GCA_016865865.1. GTDB lineage: Bacteria > Chloroflexota > Anaerolineae > Anaerolineales > UBA11858 > NIOZ-UU35. The sequence continues at coordinate 271 of VGOC01000069.1, read as the reverse complement.
ATAAACTCGACTATCAGGGATACCAGACGATCGTTGTGGCTTTTGAAGAGCTGGATAGAATACTGCCGCAGATAAACGAGCTAAGCGAGTGGGTGAAAAATGGTGGGCGCATGTTGTTTTCTATCCGCCCAGATTTTTCAATAGCCTTTATGCTTTACTTTCCGCTAAAAATTGATAGTTTTATACGCCGTGAACTGTTTCCGGCGGGGTAGCACCTTACAAAACGTCTATAATATGTGTCCAACAGCCTAAATTGTCGCTGTTTCAACCA
>VGOC01000068.1 GCA_016865865.1 Chloroflexota bacterium | reverse complement strand
TGTGCCCCCAAGGGGACTCGAACCCCTGTTTTGGCCTTGAGAGGGCCGCGTCCTGGGCCGCTAGACGATGGGGGCATGTCATTAAGCGGGAAAAATTCTACCATGCGGGTATAGCAGCGTCAACGAGGAGTGATACAATTCGGGGCATGTCGAAAAACCTTATCGGTAAACTCATTCTCTCTCTTATTGGTGTATGCTTGCTCGGCTTGATCCTTTATCGAATTCCGGCGGTCAATCAGCGGCTTTCGTGGCGGCTGGATATTGCCATGACTTATCTCGGGGGCGTGATTGACCCCGTCGAAGCATTGCCCACCCCAGGGGTTCGAACGCAGGCCCTCTCGAACACAGTCACCCCCTCACCAACTGCGACTCCTTCGATGACAGCCATCCCCCCCCATGCCAATACAGTTATCCCCACCCTCACTCCAACCGCGTCCGCGTCGCCCACCGCGCTCCCCGAAAAAGTCGAACTTCAGGCGGAGGGTTGGGAGCAGCAGGATTGGAATAACTGCGGCCCGGCGGCCTTGTCGGGGTATTTGCACTATTATGGTTGGGAGGGGAATCAGTTCGACATCTCTAATCGGATCAAACCGGTTCGGGGAGACCGAAATGTCAATATGGAGGAGATGGCTTACTTTGCCCGCAATTACGCCGGCTGGTTGAACACCCAGTACCGCGTGGGCGGCGATCTCGAGCTGCTCAAACGCTTCGTCGCCGCGGAAATCCCGGTGTTGATCGAGGCCAGTTTCTTCTTCGCCGGGGCTTACTGGCCTAACGATGATCTCTGGGCGGCGCACTATCTTTTAGTGACCGGCTATGATGAGGCCGCCGGGACTTTTACTGTGCAGGATACCTACCGGGGGCCAAATCGAAGGTTGACCTTTGCTACTCTGGATGAATACTGGCAGCCCTTCAACCGGCTATATATGTTGATCTACCTGCCTTATGAGGAGGAGACGGTCAAAGCGATCCTGGGTTCGGCGTGGGAGGAACAAACCAACCGGGAATTAGCCCTGGAGGCGGCTCAGGCCGAAATCAACGTCAATCCCGAGGATGCTTTTGCCTGGTTCAACCTGGGTACCAATTTACTGTATTTCGAGCGCTACGAAGAAGCCGCCCAAGCCTATGATAACGCCCGCACCTACGGCCTGCCCCAACGGATGCTGCGCTACCAGTTCGGGCCTTTCTTTGCCTACTTCCATTCGAACAGAATCGATGATCTGCTCACCCTGACCGGCTATGCCTTGCAGCGCACGCCCAACTCCGAGGAGGCGCTCTTGTGGCATGGCTGGGGCCTTTACCGCCAGGGGGATATCAATGGCGCGGCGGCCGATTTCTACGCCGCTCTGGAGGCCAACCGTTTTTACACCGATGCGCAGTACGCGTTGGATTTTGTGCTCAACCAGTGAGTTGACGCGATCTTCCCTCTCTGGTAAAATCGCCCCGCTCAGCGCGTTGTACCCTTCGCCTGGGACTCCAATATCGAAAGGGTAATTGCTCAGTCATCGAACGGATTAGCCCGAAAAAAGGGTGTGCGAAGGGGGCGCAGCCGCTTTGCGTTCGCACACCCTTTTTTCGGGAACTTCCCCGTTTGGCTGAGTAGTTACCGAAAGGGCTTGTTACAAATGAAAGTATTGCTTCTGAAAGACGTGTACAAACTCGGCCGTGCCGGCGATGTCAAGAAAGTCGCCAATGGATACGGCCGCAACTATTTAATCCCCCAGGGTTTGGCTGTTTTAGCTACCGGCGGCGCTCTCAAGCAGGTTGATCGCATTCGCTCAGACGCCGACAATCTGCGTAATGCTCTCAACCTGGAGTTGAGCGGCCTGGCCGAACAATTGGGCAAGATCACCCTGACCTTCCCTGTGCGCGCCAGCGAGACCGGTCGTCTATATGGCTCGGTGAATACTCGCATGATCGCCGAAGAACTCTCCAGGGTGGCCGGTGTGGAAATCAGCCATCGCCAGATTGACGCACAGCCGCTGCGTATGATCGGCAAGCACCTGGTGGATGTGCGCCTGACCGTTGACCTGGTTCCCGAGATCAGCGTGATCGTGTACCGTGAAGGCGAATCCCCCGAGGCGGCGGTGGAAGAAGCTGAATCTCTGGCGGAGGCGCTCGAAAAGGGTGAGATCGAGATCGAAGATCAGTCTATCTACGAATACGAAGTCGAAGAAGAAGCCGGGGCCGAATTCGAAGAGATGGATTCCGAATCAGAGGCTGACGCAGACTTGGAATAAGGTTTTTCTCCGTTTGATAATATCGGGAGAAATATCTCCGAAAAAAGGGTGGGAGGCGTGCTTTGTACGCCCCCCACCCTTTTTCGATATGCTCCATTCCATTGTATAATTGATTTCATGAGCGCGGCTGTCGGTCGAAAACTTCGCCAGGCTCGCGAGGCGCTTGGATCGACTCTAGAACAGGTTGCCCAGGAGACTCGCATCCATCTTCGCTATCTGCGCGCCATGGAGGCCGGTCAATTCGACGTTATTCCCTCCCGGGTGCAGGCGCGTGGATTCCTGCGATCGTATGCCGGGCATCTCCGCATTGATGTCGGTCCCCTCTTCGAAGCCTGGGAGGGAGACGCCCCGTTGACCTTTCCGCCTTCCGAAGATGAAACTGAGATCGAAGAGGCTCCCGACGTAGATGCAGAGGCGGATGCGCTCGTTGTCAGAGATAGCATATCCACCGGTCTAGTCGCAGTTGGGGAGAAGCTGCGCTCCCAGCGGGAACTCCTGGGACTCTCCCGCGATGATGTGGAACGTCATACCCATCTGCGGATTCGCTATCTGCAAGCCCTCGAGCGTGGAGATATGGATGCGCTGCCCTCGACGGTTCAGGGCAGCGGCATGTTGAAGAATTATGCTGAATTCCTGGGATTGGATCCCGAACCCTTGTTGCTGCGTTTCGCGGAAGACCTTCAAGCCAGGTTGTCCGAACGTCGTCAATCGAGGCCAACTCCAGATCGGGCGACTCGGGAGCCGCGCGAGGCGAGGAGTTTAGCCAGACGTATCTTTTCCAGGGATCTTCTGATTGGCGGCTCCGTTGTCCTATTCTTGATCCTGTTCGCGGTCTGGGCAGGGATGCGTATCGCGTCCGCTCGCGCCCCGAAAGAGCCTGAGCCTACCCCGCCTTCGATCGCAGATGTGCTGCTGCCCTCGGCTACGGGGACGATCGAACCTACTGCCACTGCCACGATCCCCTCGCCGCTCGAAGAAATCGCTGATGCTGCAGCGGGTGGACCTGTAGCAGAAGCGACCGAAGCACTCTTTTCGCCAGAAAACGCTGCGAGGCCCATCCGGATACAAATTGCGATCCATCAGAGAGCCTACATGCGCATTACCGTGGATGGCGAAATCGCCTTCGATGGCCGGGTGATCCCTGGCGCTGTTCACGCTTTTGCCGGCGATGAGAGCGTCGAAATCCTCACCGGCAATGCGGCCGGCCTATATGTAACGTATAATGAGGTCGAACTTGGGGTATTAGGGTTCTATGGCGAGGTGGTCAATTTCGTCATCACTGCGGAGGGAATCCAGACACCCACGCCGACAGTATCGCCGACGGCCACAGAAACGCCGGAGACCACCCGCACGTCTACACCGACGCCAGCGCCATGATCCCATGTGATGCGCCTGGGATTTGGATGTCGTGGGCGCGCGAAGCGCGCCCACGACATCCAAATCCCCATACAGGTAATCGATTTTGTATAAAAACTCTTTCCATCTGTTATCTTTAGGTTGCGCCAAGAATACAGTCGACTCCGACTCGATGGCGCAACTTCTTATGAATGCAGACTATCAACCCACCGATGAGCCTGCTGAAGCCAGCATGATCATCGTCAACACGTGTGGGTTCATTGGCCCAGCCAGAGAAGAATCTCTGGATGTGCTCCGAGAGATGGCAGCCCAAAAACGGGAAGACCAGCTCTTGATCGCGGCTGGTTGTCTGACCCAGCGCTATGGGGAGCAAGTTGTCCGGCAAGTTCGGGGCATTGACGGCATCCTGGGCACGCGGCGCTGGATGGACATCCTCGACGTGGTGAGGAACCTGCGAAGCAGTAAACATCCCCAACCGGTTTATCATCTCCCGGAGGTTTCGACGGTCGGTCGAGATGACGCTGGCGTGCAGCGCGTCAGCCTCCAGGGAGCCAGCGCCTATATCAAGATCGCCGATGGGTGCCGCCGTCCCTGCGCTTTCTGCTCTATTCCACTTATCAAAGGGACGGCTGTCAGCCGTCCGATGGAAACCATCCTGGCCGACGCCCGTGCCCTGCAAGAGTTGGGTGCTTATGAGATCAACCTGATCGCCCAGGATACTACTGATTATGGTCATGACCTGGGGATGAGGAATGGGCTGGCAACCTTATTAGAGCGAATGGTTCAAGCTGTACCTGAAGTGCCCTGGCTGCGGGTGTTGTATGCCTACCCTGGCTATGTCACCGATGAATTGATCGAAGTGATGGCGACCCACGAGCAGATTTTGCCATACCTGGATATGCCCTTGCAGCACGCCCACCCCGACACGCTCAGGCGCATGTGCCGCCCCGCGAATATGGAGTGGGTTCGCAACACGCTGGAAGAAATGCGCGTCGTGATGCCCGATCTGGCTTTGAGGACGACTTTTATCGTTGGCTACCCTGGGGAGACGGAGGATGAATTCCAGACCTTGCTGGATTTCATCGAGGAGATGCGCTTCGACCGGGTAGGGGCGTTTCGATTCTCCTTCGAGCCGGGGACACCCAGCGAACCCCTGGGCGATCCTGTTCCCGAAAAAATCAAAGGAGAACGCTGGGAACGTCTGATGGAACGCCAACAGCGCATCTCGCTGGAGCGCAATCAGAGCTTCGTCGGGAAAACTCTGGATGTGCTTATCGAAGGCCAGGGCGACGGCATCTCCCTGGGCCGCAGCTACCGCGACGCCCCCGAGATTGACGGAATGGTCATCATCGAGGGCGAAATCCCCGTTGGCTCGATGGCGCCTGTGCGCATCACCGGCGCGATGGTCTATGATCTGGCGGGTGTCTTATGATAAAAAACCTTTGCGTCTTTTGCCCTTTGCGCCTTCGCGTTAATTCTTGAAATTATGCTAAACATCGAAACACCCGAAATCAAATATGTAATTCATGCTGTTCGACAAGCTTCGCGATTAGTCAAGCAAATTCAGGCCGAGATGGTCTCCCCGGCGCTGACCAAAGACGATCGCTCGCCGGTCACTGTAGCGGATTTCGCGGCACAGGCCCTGGTTGGCCATCTGCTGGATAAAAACTTCCCCGACGATCCGCTGGTGGGAGAAGAAGACTCATCGGCTCTACATACCCCCGAAGAACAGACCACATTGGAGCGGATCACTGCTTTTGTGAGCCGATTTACGGCTGGCGCAACGCCTGAGACCGTATGCCAGTGGATTGACCGTGGGACTGCCATTTCTGCGCCGCGCTTCTGGACCATAGATCCCATTGACGGCACCAAAGGGTTTCTGCGCGGGGATCAATACGCGGTGGCCCTCGCGCTCATCGAAGAGGGACAGGTACAGATTGGCGCGCTGGGCTGCCCTAACCTTTCCCCTCTCTCCCTGCAAGGGAGAGGGGTCAGGGCTTGCACTGAGCGAAGTCGAATTGGTGAGGGTGTGCTCATCGTCGCTGCTCGAGGGCAAGGGACCTGGGCAGGTACGCTGGATGGCGAACTCGACCTTCGACCCTTATCCGTCTCCGAGCGTTCTGGTCCCGCCCAGGCGCGCTTGCTGCGCTCTCTCGAATCCGGACACACCCATGCTGACCAGATAGAGCGATTTTCAGAGGCTTTCGGTGTGCAAGCCGACCCCCTGCGTATGGACAGCCAGGCCAAGTACGCCGTGCTGGCCGCCGGGCAAGCCGAAATCTATTTGCGTTTGCTTTCGCCCAAGCTCCCGGATTACCGAGAGAAAATCTGGGATCAGGCTGCTGGAACCATCGTGATCGAAGAGGCCGGCGGCCGCGTCACCGACCTGGATGGCAGAGCGCTCGACTTCACTCGCGGCCGCACGCTGACAAACAACCGCGGAATCTGCGCCACGAATGGCGTTCTCCATGAAGCGGTTCTCGAATCGTTAAAAATCATTGGAGCGTAAAATCTGAGCCGAAACGATACCATCGCCCTTCTCCTCACCCTCCTCGCTGTACTCGCCGCAGCCTGGGTCTCTATAAATATCTTCGAGGGCATCCCCCATCTCGAAGATGAGTTTGCTTACGTATGGCAGGCGCAGGCGATTGCCCGCGGGCGAATCACGCTTCCTTCGCCCTCCCATTCTCGGAGCTTTCTCGTGCCATTCGTTGTGGATTATGGCGGTCAGCGCTTCGGGAAATATCCGCTGGGCTGGCCGGTGATGCTCTCTTTTGGCGAGCGATTGGACGCCCGCGCCTGGGTCAACCCCCTGCTCGCCGGGCTGGGCGTCTGGCTGACGTATCGGCTGGGGAAGAAAACCCTGGGGGAGATCGTTGGGCTGCTGGCGGCGGGATTGACGTTGACATCGCCCTTCTTCTTGATGAATTCTGGGGCGCTGCTCTCGCATCCCTGGGGATTGGCGCTCAGCGCGGCTTTTGCGCTCTCCTGGCTGGATGCTGTGGATGAACAGGGCCACCTTCCGGGGTGGCTGCCAACCCTGGGTGCGGGATTCAGCCTGGGGGTCCTGGCCTTGAACCGCCCCCTCACAACCGTGGGCGTAGCGATCCCCTTCGGGATTCATGGCCTCATTTTGATATTCCGCGGCTCGAAGGTCATCCGGCAGCACGTGTTCACCGTGGGCGCTATCGCCCTGCTGGTCGCGAGTCTGCATTTCCTCTGGCAATTTTCCCTTACGGGCGACCCGCTGTTCAGCTCTTACACCTTGTGGTGGGAGTATGATAAATATGGCTTTGGCCCAGGGTATGGGGTTACCGAAAGGGGACACAGCCTGAAACTGGCATGGATCAATACCCTGTTCAGCCTGAAAACCGGGTCGAGCGACCTGTTTGGCTGGGGCAGATTATCCTGGTTGTTCCTTCCTTTTGGGTTATGGGCGCTGCGCCGCGAGCGGAAAACCTGGCCGTTGGTGGGCGTTTTCCCCGCCCTGGTGCTGCTCTATGGCGGCTATTGGGTGGGGGCCTGGCTTCTGGGGCCGAGGTATTATTACGAGGGGCTGTATAGCCTGACGCTGTTGACCGCCGCAGGGATCGCCTGGCTGGCGGGCTGGCCGTTGAGGCCGGCGAGTATCATCACAAACCCGGCATGGAGGACGCAATCTCCATCATCACGAGGAGATTGCCGCACTCCGCTGCGCTGCGTTCGCAATGACATACAACAAGGATTCTTTCGGTTGAGGCGCTTGCGCCCGTTGCTGGTTACTGCCGTGCTGTTGCTCCTGACGGCAGCCAATGTGATTTTCTACCTCCCAGGGCGTATCGGCGGTATGTACGGCCTGTTTGGCATTCAACGCGCTCGATTAGAACCCTTCCTGACCCCCGAAGCCCAGGCTTTGACTCCGGCGCTGGTTTTCGTGCACCCCGAAGATTGGCGAGAGTACGGCGCGCTCCTGGAATTGAGCAATCCCTTTCTGGATACGCCGTTCGTGTTCGTCTACAGCCGCGGGGCATCTTCGGATGCTGAGATTATGGCGCAATTCCCCGAGCGCAATGTTTTTCACTACTACCCTGAAGACCCTTATCGGTTTTATGTCGAACGGAAATAGATGGGAATCTGCAACTACTCAGCCAAACGGAGAAATTCCCGAAAAAAGGGTGTGAGCAGGGGGCTACGCCCCCTGCTCACACCCTTTTTTCGGGTAAATCCGTTCGATGGCTGAGCAGTTACGGGAATCTTATCCCTACCTCACTCGCATTGATCTTGGGCATTAGCTATTTTTTCTTGGTAAGCGGGATCGCCAGTGTATTGGTAAGCTTTATCCCAAATGTCGTCGGCGTCGCACCAGCGGCCTTCTGCCTGGAGTGCTTCGGCATAGCCGATCAGTGCGTCAACATACCGTTGCGCCGCCGAATATCCAGTGCCGTCGTGTAAATTGGGGGTCATAGCGACAACCTGCTCGAAGTAGCTGACAGCCTGCGCCCAGTCCACATCCCAGTAGCTGGCCCCGGTAATATACAGGCGCGCCCAGGTGCGGTAGCTATCGGCCTCTGTATCTAAGATGCCGAATTTTTCAGCCAGGGCAAGGTCATAGATGCCGGCTTCCAGATTCCCCAAGCCGATTTTTTGTACTCCGCGTTGCCGCAAAGACAGATAGATCATGCCATCAATGGCGACTGATCTGTAGCCCGGGTTTTTCTTGCGCAGCATTTCCAGGGTTTCGATAGCCAGACTCCATTCCTGGCTGGCAATATAGCTCTCAGCCTGAGCGATAAGCTCTTCTTCAGCGCGTGAATCTGGGGTAGGAGTCGCCTCGACGGTTGTCGGCAACGGCGCGGGAGTCGGCGTGGCGGTCACATTGAGCACCAGGAGAACCTCGGCCAGTCGGTCTGTCACGCCAGGGTAAGCCGGGTCCAGGCCAATGACGTACTCGAATCGCTGGCGCGCGACTTCGTAGCGACCGGCTTTCATGTCCAGAACGCCAAGCTCGTATTGTTCGGCGACGGCTACAGCGAGCTGGAACGCTTCTTGATTTGTTCGTCGAGCGATGCCGTTCTGGTAGCCCAACAATCCGCTCGCCCCGAGAACGAGAATCAGCCCAAGGAGGGCCACCCCTCCTCTCACCAGCCAGGATCGTCCCTTTTTCTTTCGGGGAGGAGTTGGGCTGATATCAATGGGAGCTGTGTCTGCTCCCACAGAAGGGTCTATTCGCGTAGGTTGTGTATCGTTGAATTGGTCTTTCATAGCGGGGCTAATTCTAATTCGGAAAGAGTAAAACGTAAAGCACGGAGGTATAATTTCTCTATGACACAATTCCGTTTTTATCACCCAATCACAGTACGCTATGGCGACCTGGATCCGCAGGGACATGTCAACAATGCTCGTTATCTCACCTTTATGGAACAAGCCCGCGTCTCTTATGTGAAGCATTTGGGATTGTGGGATGGCGGGTCGTTTTTCGATTTTGGCGTAATCATGGCTGATGCCCATGTCACGTTTCGGGCGCCGATCCTATGGGGGCAGCCCATTCGGGTTGGCATGCGCATCGCCCGCCTCGGAACAAAGAGTTTGGACAGTTTCTATCTCATCGAGGATGCCGAAACCGGGCAGGTACTGGCCGAAGGCAGCAGCGTGCTGGTGGCCTATGATTACCACACCTCTAGCACGATTCCAATCCCTGATGAGTGGCGTGAAATTATCGAGGCCTATGAAGGATCGAAGTAATCAAGGCATGCTCATCGACACCACCCTCCCCCCCACGTTCCTCGAATCCATCCCCGATCTGGCGCGCGCCGCAGAGGCCATGGGCTTCGACGGCATCTGGACCACGGAGACTCAGCACGATCCCTTTTTGCCCAGCCCGCTGATCGCCGAACACACCCAAAAGGTACAATTCGGCACGGCAGTCGCCATCAGCTTCGCCCGCAGCCCGGCGACCATGGCTTACACCGCCTGGGATTTGGCCCAGGCCTCCAGGGGACGTTTTATCCTGGGGCTGGGCACCCAGGTCAAAGGGCACATCGAGCGCCGCTTTGGCATGCCCTGGCCTGAATCGGTGGTTGGCAAGCTGCGCGAGCAGATTGGCGCGATCAAAGCTCTCTGGAACACCTGGCAAACGGGCGAGCGCCTCGATTTCCGCGGCGAATACTACAAGCTCACGCTGATGTCGCCTTTTTTCGATCCCGGCCCCAACCAGTATCCCGACATTCCCATCTACATCGCCGGGGTCAACCTGGGGTTGGCCAAACTGGCCGGCGAGGCCGCCGATGGCTTTCACGTCCATCCGCTCCATACGCCGCGTTATCTGCGGGAGGTCATCTTCCCGGCCATCGAAGCCGGGGCGTCCCAGGCTGGTCGGGGGCGTTCCGATGTGGCTGTATCTGTGTCTGCCTTCGTTGTCACTACAGCCGAAGAAAAATATTTTACGCGCCAGCAGATATCGTTCTATGCCTCCACCCCATCCTATCGCAGGGTGTTCGCGCTGCATGGTTGGGAAGATGTTGCCAAAGGACTCTCCGAGCTAGCAGCCCAGGGCAGATGGGGGGAGATGCCCGACCTGATCAGCGATGAGATGCTGACTACCTTTGCGGTGGTTGCAGATCCCGAGGATTTGCCGTACGCTTTGAGAGAACGCTACGAAGGGCTGGCCAATCGGTTGGGATTGTACATTCCCTTCGCCCCCGGAGAGCGGGATAGTTTCTGGCGTCATCTGCTCGAGGAGATGAACTGAGTTATGCGCGCTGATCGTCAGGATGATATTTACCGGGAACAACGTGAACGCATGGTGCGCGAACAGATCGAGCGCAGAGGCATCCGAACGCCGGGCGTGCTCGAAGCCCTGCGCGCCGTCCCCAGGCATCTCTTCGTCCTTCCCGATCAACAAACCTATGCCTATTCGGATGGCGCTATGCGCATTGGTCACGGGCAGACGATCTCCCAACCTTATATCGTCGCCTTGATGACTGACCTGTTGAAATTACAAGGCGGCGAAAGGGTGCTGGAAGTGGGCACTGGCTCAGGCTATCAGGCTGCCGTCCTGGCTCATCTGGCAGAAGAAGTGCACACCATCGAACGCCTTGCCGCGCTATCCGATCATGCGGCTCTGGTTCTCGAAGAATTGGGGATCGAGAATGTCCATCTCTATGTGGGAGATGGCACGCTGGGGTTGCCAGATCAAGCGCCTTTCCAGGCCATCATGGTCACCGCGGCGGCGCCTGATGTTCCCAAGACGCTGCTCGACCAACTCGATGACAGCGGCAGGTTGGTGATCCCGGTTGGACGCCGCTTCAGCCAGGTGTTAGAGGTCTGGCAGCGAGTTGGCGTCAGGTACGAGCAGGAAGCGGTCACTGCTGTAGCCTTCGTCCCTTTGATTGGCGAAGAGGGTTGGCCTGAAGAGACGAGAGATCGCTCCTTCCTGTGGTGAGGAATATATCCAGAGGGGAATTTGGATCACACCCAGCTTAGCGTTACCAACACCATCGGGCGGCTCTTGGTTTCGTTGTATAAGAACGAGCGCACAGTCTGCACCACCTGGTTGTGGATGTTTCCATTGCTGTTTTCGACCGCCTCGATGACTCGTTGCGTAGTCGCGTCGAGCAGATCATCTGCGCCGTGTTTGTAAACGAAGCCGCGTGTGATGATTTCGGGGATTTCGATCAGGCGCCCACTGTGGTCGAGCACCAGGCTGACCAGGACGATGCCATCTCGGGCCAGAGCTTCGCGTTCACGCACTACGCTGGGACCCACATCGCCGACGCGCGATCCATCTACGAAGATATATCCACCGGGGACACGTTCGCCCAGGGACAGCTCGCCGTCTGCGAATTCGATGATCTGGCCATTCTCGACCACCTGGATATTGTCTTCAGACATTCCGGCCTCTTTAGCGATCACTGCATGTTGCCGCAAATGGCGCAACTCGCCGTGGATAGGGATCAAGTATTTTGGCTTGACCAGGTGAATCATCAATGCCATCTCGTCCTGGCTGGCATGTCCGGAGACGTGTACGGGGGCAAGGGGTTCGTAGATCACGTTTGCGCCGCGGCGGAAGAGTCGATTGATGGTGCGGTAGATGGTCTCTTCGTTGCCCGGAATGGGACGTGATGAGAGCACAACCGTATCTTTCTCTTTGACGCTGAAACGCCGGTTCGTGCCCGCGGACAATCTGCCCACGATCGAAGATGGTTCTCCCTGCGAGCCGGTGCACATGAGTACAACCTCGTCATCGGGCATACTCAGCGCCTGGTCAAGGCTCACCAGGGTTTTGGCTGGGATGTCCAGATAACCGAGTTTCAAGGCCATCTCCGAGTTTTCGGTCATGCTGTGGCCTACGAAAGCCAGCTTTCGCCCGTGTCGTTCGGCGGCGTCAGCGACTTGCTGCATACGAGAAACTAACGAGGCGAAGGAAGCAATGATGATGCGGCCAGCAGCTTTACTGAAAACTTCATCGAAGGCCGGGTCAATCATCTTTTCCGATGGGGTCCAGCCAGGTTTATCTGCGTTCGTCGAGTCAGCCAGGAGGGCCAGGACGCCGCGGCTGGAGAACTCGGCCAGTTTGGCGAAGTCTGTCGGCCAACCATCTACTGGTGTGGGGTCGAATTTATAGTCAGCGGTATGCACCACCAATCCGGCCGGCGTGGTGATCCCCAAACCCACCGCGTCGGGGACGGAGTGGCAGACGTGGAAGAACTCGACCTGGAAGGGGCCAATCTTTACCGAGTCTCCGGCCTGGATCGTATGTAAATCTGCTTTGTCCAGCAGCCTACCGCGGGTTAGTTTGACCTCCAAAAGGCCCCTGGTCAGAGGCGTGGCATAGATCGGAGCGTTGATCTCCTCCAGTATGTGGTGAATCGCCCCGGTATGATCCTCATGTCCGTGCGTAACCACAATGCCGCATACTTTATCGCGATTGGGCAATAAATAATCGAAATCAGGGATGATATAGTCAATCCCTAACATGTCATTTTCGGGGAACATGATGCCGGTATCTACGATGAGAATCTGCTCGTCGTACTCGTAAACCATCATGTTCTTCCCTACTTCCCCAAGCCCTCCTATGGGGAGAATACGTAATTGTTTCGTCATTTTGTTTACCTTTCGTTTACCACCCCAGATATTTCATTGGAATCACAGAAGAATATCTTCCCCTAAATCTCACGCCGTCCGCGCTGCGTTGAACAAATTTCTTATTTGGTATGAAAAATGTAACTGCTGGGCATTGAGATTGATCAACCCAACCGTTGATATCTGGAGAGGGAATATTTAGTTTTTATCAACCCTCACATCGTGGAGGGGTAGTATCAATGTTTAACAGTAACTGCTCAGTCATCGAACGGATTAGCCCGAAAAAAGGGTGTGCTTGGGGGGGCGCAGCCCCCCCAAGCACACCCTTTTTTCGGGAATTTCTCCGTTTGGCTGAGTAGTTACGTTTAACAAAAGTCCCGGTCGGGGGATGCTCCGGCCGGGGCTAACGATTACATCCAAAAACCAACAAAACCAATGTTGGAGTGTTACCAACCAGCGGAATTGTAGCACAGCGATACCAATTTGTCAAAGAATCGAATCAATCATTCCAAAGGCGGTGATATACTCATAGATCGGGCGCTTTGGTTTTATGAATCTCAGCCAAACATAAAGCCTCGAGTAACACAAACGCCATGAACATTTCTATCACCCTCACCAAAGTCATCATACCGCGACGTCGCTTCCATTTGCTTACACGGCAACGTCTGCTCGATTCGCTCATTGATTTGCTGGATCACAGGTTGACATTGATCGCTGCGCCTGCTGGCTATGGTAAAACATCGTTACTCATAGACCTGGCTGCCAGCGTTGAATATCCTGTTTGCTGGTTCGCGCTGGATCCCCTGGATAAAAATATCTACCGCTTTATCGCGCACTTCATCGCTTCTATTCAACATCGTTTTCCCGATTTTGGGGGCAGCTCATCGGCTGTTTTACAAAGCGCAGGACAATCCGATTTGAATCTGGATCATCTAGCCGCCACGATCGTCAACGATGTGTACCAGCATGTCACCGAGCATTTTGCTATCGTTTTGGACGATTACCATTTGATCGAAGAGAGCGAAGATGTAAACCATTTCATCAACCGCTTTGGCCAGGAGATGGACGAGAATTGTCATCTGGTGATCGCTTCGCGTTCTCTGCTTAGTCTTCCAGATCTCCCCCTGATGGTGGGGCGCTCCCAGGTGAAGGGGCTGAGTTTCGAGGAATTGGTCTTCCGCCCCAAAGAGATCCAGGCCCTGTTGCAGAGGAATTACAACCAATTGGTTTCCGAGGAGGAGGCAAGCAGTCTGGCGCGCGAGACCGAGGGGTGGATCACAGGCTTATTGCTCTCTGCGGAGACGATGAGAAAGGGAATGATCGAGCAGGTGCGCGTGGCACGCGTCTATGGTATAGATGTTTATGATTATCTGGCCCAACAGGTGCTTGATCAACAGTCTCAGCAGGTGAGGGATTTTCTGCTGCATACATCTCTTCTGGAGGAGTTCGACTCCCAACTGTGCCAGTCCGTTTTCGGACAGGTGCCAGAGGGGATGAGTTGGTCCCGGCTAATCGAGATCGTTTTGCATAATAACCTCTTCGTTCAGCCGGTGGAGAGCGGTGGAACCTGGTTGCGCTACCATCACTTGTTTCGAGATTTTTTGCAGGAGTGCATATCCAAGGAGCAGCCGAAAGAAGAGGATCGCATCTTGCGCCGGCTGGTGGATGTATACGCCGAACGGGGGGAGTGGGAAAAAGCTTACGCCGTCTGCCGGCGGTTAGGGGATGATGAAATCACAGTAGGTTTGATCGAACAGGCCATCACGCCGTTGGCGCGCGCAGGCCAGGTAAAGACCCTGGAGGCGTGGTACGACGCTCTGCCCGAGGCCGCGTTGACCTCGCGCCCTTTTTTGATGGCGTTATTCGGCTCGATAGCCTTGGATTTGGGGAAAACCGATAAGGCTCTCTCCCTCTTGAACACCGCCGAAACTGCCCTGCGGGACGAAGGCGATCCCATTTTGCTGGCGCGCACGCTCACGTGGAAAGCCAACGCATACTTATATCTTGGAGATTACCTGATCTCTTTAGTGATCGTCGAGGAAGCATTGGATTTAGCCAAATATGAAAAAAAATTAAACATTGTTCATGCCGATGCCTTGAGAGTAAAAGGCGATACATTAAACCGGTTAGGACGAGCAAACGAGAGCATCTCCTGTCTAACCCACTCCCTGGATTTGTATACGACTCTGGGCGATGAAGTGAATGTTGCCATCGTGCAATTGAGTTTGGGGCTTGTTTACATGAATACAGGCCGTCAATCTCAGGCGCTTAATTATTACCAGTCTGCTTTGAATCAGTGGCGCGAAGCAAATGATCTCACAAAACAGGCTACTCTGCTCAACAATATGGGCGTGTCGTACCATTTCAGTGGCGACCTGGCGCAGGCCAGAATCTGTTTTGGCGAGGCATTGGACTTAGCTAGACAAAGTGGTCTTCCAAGAGCAGAGGCTTTTATTCTTACCAGCCTGGGAGACCTCTACGTTGATTTCGGGTTTTTCGACGCCGCACGGGATCATTATTGGCAGGCCAGGCAAATTGCCCAACGACTCGAAGTGCGCTACCTGTTGCTCTACCTGGTCCTGGCCGAAGTCAGGATCATGCGCCGAAGTGGGGAACTTGCCCGCGCCCAACAGACCTTATCTGCTACCGAAGAGGCGGTCAGAGAGGGCCATTCGGGTTATGAAGAAGCGTTTTGGTCGCTGGAGAAAGGGTGTTTGTTGGTGGCGTCTAATGAAACAACAGCAGCAATACCCTGGTTGATAAACGCCGCCCGAGATCTTACTTCCGGGGGACAGCCCATCGAAGCCGCTCAGGCCTATCTCTACTTGGCTATGGCTCACTACATGCTGGGCGAGAAAACTGCTGCCATGACGATCGTGGCCCAGGCAGCGCAGGCAGCCTCCCGATTGGAAAGAATCTATCCTTTGGTAGCGGTCGGGAGCGATGTGAAAGATATGCTAAAGGATTTCGAGCAAGAACCGGGGGCAGGCGATTTTGCCCGCCAATTGCTCGACCAGATCGAAGAATTCGACCAGGAGCGACCCCGTCTGCGGCGTCTGATCCGCGAGCAGGATGACCAGGCTTCTCTATCGCCGCCTGATCTGAATATTCGCGCCTTTGGAGAGACGCTAGTAGAACTGAATGGAAAGCCTGTCACGCGGCCCGAATGGGCTAATCAAAGGAAGGTGCGCGAGCTTTTCTTCCTTCTGCTGGAGAATCCGGGAGGGCTGACCAAAGAAGCTATTGCGGATGATCTCTGGCCAGGGGGCGAATTGCATCAGCTTCCAAAACAGTTCAATAACGCCATCTACCGTTTGCGCCGTGCCCTGGGGAAAGAGACCGTGTCCTTCGACCAGGAAAATGGCCGTTACCGATTCAACTGGGGGATGGATTACCGCTATGATGTGAAAAGCTTCCAGGCCAAACTGGAACAGGCCCGAAGCGTAAAAGATCTCCATGTGCAAATCGCTGCCATCAAAGAGGCCATCGAGTTATACCGCGGGACTTATTTACCTGATGTCGAAGGGGTCTGGGCTGAACCAATTCGCGAGCGGTTGCGGCGTATTTATATCGAAGCAGTGCTGGTTGTCGCTCAGTTTTATTTCCAGAACGCTGATTACGAAGAAACCCTGGGATACTGTGGTCGTATCTTTTTAGAAGAACCCTGCCAGGAGGCTGCTCACCGCCTGGCTATGCGCGTACACGTCGCCAGCGGCAATCGTCCAGAAGCAGCCCGGCAATACGAACGCTGCAAGCTGGCCCTGCAATTGTACTTGGGCCTGCTACCTTCCACCGAGACAGAGAGCCTGTTCGAGCAGCTCGTGGGAAATAACCGTCTCTGATCCCAAATCCTGGATTTTCTAATCCTCTTTTAATCTTTTTAGGCCGATTAAGAGGCCTATAGGGAGGGCGCGGTTCGCGACAATTCAGTCATTCTATCGAATGTGTAAGGAGGATCCCCAATGAACCGCGTCACCCGTATCCTGAGTCTGTCCGCAGCGAAAATCACCCCCCAACATATCCAACTGTTTCTGTTGATCCTGGCCCTGAGCCTGTTCGTGCTGGGCGCCGGCGCGCCTGGTGACACTATTATTGGCGGCCGCTAAATGATCCTGCTCCTGGCCATCGCCGCCGGGCTGATCGCCGGGCTGGCGCGTGCCTGGATTAACAAACGCCCATATCAGGCCTCAGAATTGAAGTGGGTCTGGGTGGTTGTGCTGGCCGTCATTCCTCAGTTGCTGGCTTTTCATTTTTCCGGCGCAGCCAAACGGATCCCCGATGACCTGGCATCCTT
>VGOC01000067.1 GCA_016865865.1 Chloroflexota bacterium | reverse complement strand
TTCACCCCCCCCATTCTCGCCATCAGCTGCCTGAATAAACGGCGTTTCGGTGGCGAAAATGGGGGGACAGAGGGGGGGGCGGCAGTCTCGACGATTATCAGTACTTCACGAAATCACGATCTAAGACCCGTTGCTTCGGTTCACTCAGCACAGGCCTCGGGTCGCCCGGGGACGGGCTTCCGATCTTATTCGTGATCTACCGATTATCTTGTATAATACAGGTATGATCGAGCTGAACATCCCTGGCCACGGTGTAATCCAAATCGAGCATCTGGTATGCGACGTCAATGGGACGCTTGCCGTAGATGGTCAACTTCACGAAGGCCTGGTTCGAAGCCTGACGAGTCTACGCGATAGAGTGACGCTGCACTTGCTCACCGCCGATACTCACGGACAGCAGGATACCATCAACCGGCAACTCAACATAAAAGCTGTGCGGATAGAACGAGGCGGAGAAGCTCAACAAAAAGCAGCTTATGTGGATCATCTTGGCAGCGATCATGTAGCTGCCATCGGACAGGGAGCTAACGATGCTGCCATGCTCGAAGCAGCCGCAATCGGCATCGCTATTATATCTGTCGAAGGGGTCGCTGTCGAAACCTTGATGGCAGCCGACTTGATCATGCCAGATATCTACTCGGCACTCGAATTATTCGTGAAACCCCTCCGCATAGTAGCAACTTTACGGAAATAAACGCGCAGTGATACTGTACATCAACAAGATACAATCGCATGGGCCTCCCAAAGACTGAACAAACCCCGGACGATTCCAAACGCCTACCTCCGGCGAGGAGGAGGCGCGCCCGGCGCCTATTGCTGCCCCTGAGCGCCGATGAACGCGAGGCCTTTCTCGATAGCATCGCTCACCGCGCCTCGCCATCGGTTGATTTCTACTTGTTTTCTCTGCTATCTGGCCTGGTTTTGGGTCTGGGCTTGTGGGTCGACGCGCCCGCCTTGTTGGTCTTAGGGGCGCTCATAGCGCCAACGATGACTCCATTTGTGGGCATCGCCCTAGGAACCATCAGCGGTTCGATGCGCTTCTTCGGTCGCAGCCTGATCGGGCTGCTCACCGCCAGTCTGTTGGTATTTGGCGTCAATACGGCTGCTGGTCGCATGACCACATTTTTGGGTGCGCCTATCCTGACCCAGGCTTACCTGCATACCCAACTTGGCTGGCACCATTTCATTGTACTGACGCTTGGGAGTACGCTCACTGCCGTAGCGATTATCCGCAGCCGCCGGCGGGCAGCGGTGGCCAGCGTTGCCCTGGCCTACGAACTGTACGTCCCCCTCGCGGCAGCAGGATTCGGTCTGGGCAGCGGAATACCCCACCTATGGCCGGATGGTCTGGTTGTATTCAGTATCCATCTAGCCTGGGCTGCGATCCTGGGAACCCTGACTTTATTGGTGATGGGTTTTCGTCCTCTTACTCTATTCGGCTATACTGCGGGGGGTGTCTTGACGATCGCTGGCATCCTCTTGATCATCGGCCTGAGCGGCGCAGGCGCGGTTGTTGGGGGGCAGGTAGCCTTACCCACGCTGTCGCCAACGGCCACCTTTCCTCCCACTGAAACGCCGCCGCCATCCCCTACCGCCACCGCCTCGCAAACCCCCATTCCCCCTACAGTGACTTTGCCGGCCACGCTGACGCCCTCCTTGACTTTGCCCCCCAGCGAGACCCCCATACCAAGCCCAACGCCAATCTATGCGATCGTCAGCGCGCCAGTAGAATTTGGCGGCGCCATCCTTCGGGATGGACCAGGCTATGCCAACACCGCCATCACATCTATTCTCAATGGGACGTTGATCGAACTCATCAGCGAAAACCCCACCTACGCCGATCATGCCGCCTGGCTCAACGTCAGACTTCCCAACGGCCCTGAAGGATGGATGTTGCAATCATCTATCACGGTCGCCACGCCGGCGCCGAACTGGTAAACCCTCCCGAAGGTTTGTCTGGACCGATTCACCGGCTTCTTGCTGGCAACCTTTGGGAGGTCTTTAACGAAGTGTGCGCGCAAAACATGTCAGGAGATAACCCGAAAAAAGGGGGGTGGGGCGTGCTCCGCACACCCCACCCCCCTTTTTTCGGGAATCCTTCTGACAACATTTGCGCGCACACTCAACGAATGAATTGAGCGCGCACTTTGCGAATACGGCGGTTGCTGACAAGTTCGACGGTGAGTAAGAGGTTGGCATCTCGGACACTTTCACCCACTGCCGGCACATGCCCGAGACGGGCGTAGATGAAACCGCTCAGCGTATCAGCCTCATCACGGGGCAAATTGCAGCCCATCAAATCATTGAAGTCATCCAAATCAATCCGGCCACGGAAAAGGTAATCTCCGTTTTCTAATTTGCGAAAAGGCAGCTCTTCCTCTTCATCATATTCGTCTTGAATCTCGCCAAAGATTTCTTCGATGATGTCCTCTAAGGTGACAACGCCGGCCACTCCCCCATATTCATCCACAACGATCGCCATGTGGGTGCGGCGTTTCTGCATCTCCTCCAGAAGCTCACCCACTTTTTTCGCCTCGGGAACAAAATAAGCCTCCCTCAGCAGATCACGCCGAATGTCAGCCGCGCCGTTCTCCTCCTGCCAAAACTGAAGCAAATCTTTGGCGTAGAGCAATCCCAGAACATTATCTATGGTTTCTTCGTAGACCGGGACGCGAGAAAATCCTGATGATAGAAGAAAAGCCACGGCTTCCGAGAGAGAAGCGCCGATCTCCAAACCCTGCACATCAATACGCGGAACCATGATCTCCCGGGTGAGCGTATCACCCAACTGGAAGATCGAATGGATCATCTTTCGCTCCCCTACCTCGAGGATGCCATCTTTCTGACCAACATCAACCAGCGTTTTCAAAGTATCCTCAGTTACCGCGCCAATATTTTCATCTGGCCGGCTTGTTTCACGGGAAAAGATCAAGCTCAAGCTCGCAAGGGGATAGAAGATCAAGTTGATATAACGAATCCACCCGGTCAACCGCAGCGCCCACTGTTCAGGATTCCGAACCACCCTGCGTTCGATCATCCATTCCAGCCATGCCACCACCAGCCCAACGATGAGGAAAATTCCGACAGCCTCTACGAACGTGTCGAGGCGCGCATCTTGCCGAATCAAGAAATAAACCATCCCCAATAGAACAAAACGCAGCAGTGATTGGGCGATATGCAGCGCGGCATAGGATCGGGGCATTTTCTCTAGCACCGCTAGCGTATGCCCGGCATGGGGTTCATTCAACTCGCGCAGATGAATCAGACGGGCTAAACTCGAATGTCGCATCGCGGCCCGGGCTGCTATGGCAATAAGGTCACAGACAAATACAATGACTAACCCACTAATCACCAGGGAAACCTGAAGCTCTGTCAACGAACTCCTCGATACTTCGTAACTTCGTAATCCGGGTATCCTCTCAAAGAAGGGGAAACGTCCCGAAGGTTTCCTCGAAAAACACGTTCGAACCGCTCGAACCTTCGGGACGGTGTGTTGCCATCCCCAAGTTATTGAGAAGAAACCAATCCAGGGTTACTCTAGCTTGCGGATCGCACGGGCTGGCATGCCAACAACCAGCGTCTTCTCTTCGACGTCTTTCGTCACCACGGCGCCCGCCCCAGTGCGAGCGCCCTTCCCCACCTTGAGAGGAGCAACCAGCATCGTATCACTGCCAATGAAAACATCATCGCCGATTTCAGTAGCATGTTTTCGGGCGCCATCGAAATTACAGGTGATGGTACCGGCGCCAATGTTGACATTCGAGCCAATCGTGGCATCTCCGAGATAAGAAAAATGCCCCAACTTGGCGCCTGGCCCCAAATACGAGTTCTTCACCTCTCCGAAGTTGCCCATGTGGACGCCTGAGGCCAGATGTGCGCCCTTACGCAAATGCCCAAAGGGGCCGACATCTACATCATCTTCCAACACGGCGTGCTCCACAACCGAACAGAACAATTCACAACGGTCCCCAATCAGGGAATCTCGAACAACCGTATTTGGGCCTAACTGGCAGGCCTGGCCAATTTTCGTTTCGCCGCACAGATGGGTATTCGGCGCGATGACCGTATCACCCCCAATGGCAACGCCCGGCTCGATAAACGTCGAACGAGGATCCTGGATAGTCACACCGGCCAGCATCCACCGCCGATTGATGCGCTGCTGCATCATCGCTGAGGCCTCAGCCAGATGGACTCGGGTGTTGATTCCGATCATTTCAGAAGCGTCTTCGACCCGAATGGCCTGGACGCTCTGCCCCTGCGATACGGCGATTTCCACTACGTTGGTCAGGTAATACTCTCCCTTGGGAGATAATTCGATGTGTTCGAGGGCGTCCCACAACCAATTGGCAGAAAAGCAGAACACCCCTGTATTGAGTTCATGGATGGTCAACTGCTCCGGGCTTGCCTGGACTTCTTCCACAATGGCAAGCACGCTGCCGTTGGCATCACGCACGATACGCCCAAATCCACGCGGATCATCCGCTACCGCAGTGAGCACGCTGATGGGGCCATCATGAGCTTGCTGAGCATCAACCAGGCGCTTTAACGTTTCGGTTGTCACCAGGGGCATATCCCCATAAGTAACCAAAACATAATCGGTCTTGCCCCGTAGAACAGAATCAGCCTGCTTCACGGCGTGCCCGGTTCCCAATTGTGGTTCTTGATGGACAAATAGAGCATCTTGCCCTAAGGCCTCTTTTACTCGGTCAGCATCATAGCCTACAACGACGACAGGGGTTTCCTGGGTGACAGCACGGGATGCGGCGATAGCATACCATAACATCGGTTGCCCAAGAATAGGGTGAAGAACTTTAGGGAAAGAAGAACGCATCCGGGTGCCTTGGCCGGCCGCTAAAATTATCGAAGTGGTTTTCATTTCTGCTCCATTAAATACAACAAGCGTCGCGAAGAATAGGCTCAACGCGAAGCTTGTTTGTATCAGCTCTCTTCAGTTGTTGATTCAGGCGCGGGTCTTCGGCAACGAAAGAATTCATCACAATAAGTAACTGCTCAGCCATCCATCGAATAAATTCGAGGCTGGCGTGCGAAATCCACCTTCGTGGATTGGATTTTCAACCGACGAAGGTCGGTTTCGCAACGCAGCCTCGATTTCCAATCGATAGCCTGAGCAGTAACCACAATAAAACAAAGGCAGGGGAGCCCGGATTCGAACCAGGATCAACAGTTCCAAAGACTGCTGTGCTGCCCTTGCACCACTCCCCTACAAAGAGGCTTGCCCACATGGGCGAGCGCATTGTAACATAGGCCCCTTAACATGACAATAGCTACTGCTCGTCGTCATCACCCTCGGGAGTCAACCCCAACTGACGAGCCTGATCGTATGTGAGCGCATCGGCGTTGGTGATTTCTTCCATCTTGAGTCTCAACGAAGCCGTATCCCAAAAAGCATTTGCCTCTTCGATATCAATATCTGTTGACCCAACTTCCTGAAATAACGCTTCGATCTCCGGTTCAGGTACGAAAGCTTCTTCATGAACCTCGATCTCGGGTTCGGGTGGTTGCTCTCCAGATTTGATTGGCACTCCTATATGAGCCAGGGTGGTCAATAAATCTCGCAAGCTGGCATGAACCAACCTGACCGATTCATGTAGCTGGTCACTGGATTTGCAGGGATTTGCAGCCACAAGCAGCGCGTAGGCTTCACCGACGTGAGCCAGGAATATATCGTACTTAGAACCCGCAAAATACATCAGGTCGCTGGGAGGCGCTGTATGGAGAAATTGAGCCACCTTGTCGCCGGCGCTAAAGGCCGCCATCAACGCCGGGAACAGCGCTGTCTCGACCGAGGCGTCAGGTAAGTCCCCGGCCTGGGCCAAAACGCGGCCTCGCTCGTCGAGAAGCACCGCTGAGATAGCGTTCATCTCCTTGCGCAATCCGGTCAAACGATCGGCAATGCTTTCGACAGGCTTGTCAACGCCCAATGCATCCTGCCTGTGAACAGGTTCATCTACCAACCCCAGGCAGCGTTCTACAGCATCCAAGAAGTCCGCGATTTCGATAGGCTTCAGGAAAAAGGCGGCCGCGCCGGCGTCAGCGACTTCTTGCCTGATTTTCGAGTCCATCAACCCGGTCATCAGAATGACGCTGGCATCAGGCGCGTGCTTTTTGGCTTTTCTCAATAACTCCAATCCCGTTATGCCTGGCAAGCGGACATCCGAAACCAGCAAATCGAAAGACCCCATAGAGATTTCCAATAATGCTTCTTCGCCAGAAGGCACATCAATCACTTCGACATTCGATCCCAATTCCTCGATGACGCTGCGTAATGCCAGCCGTACTTCATGTTGGTCATCAACCACTAATACTCGATGCGATTTCATAGCGAATTCTCGCAACTTCTTCGGCAACACATCATCTTCACCATTGTCGAATTACTCATCGAATAGAACCTGAACACTCGTCAGGAAGCCGGTTCGATACTCAATGCCACCCAGGGCTTCGGTGTAGGGGAAGATAACACGCTCATTCGCAAAATCGTATTTCCCCTCGGAATACAATGGTATGTACGGGCGCTGGTCCGCTAATAAAACCTGCATTCGATACACCAGCTCCCGTGCATGTTCAAGGTCACTCGTCTGCACGAATTCATCCACGAAAGCATCATACTCAACATTACGAAAGCATGGCACATTCTGACCACCACTTTCGATCGTGCAATTACGGCTGTGCCAAAAACTTTCATAATAATCCGGATAAGCCGGACTGCCCAATGACCAACCCATGATAAACATATCGAAATCCGAAGATAAGAATATGGTTTCCAGGATTTTATTCCGCCCAGCTAATTCTGTCTGCACAGGCATACCCAACTCACGAATCCACTCTGAAATCCAGAGGTTGATCGTAGCCCGTTTTGGATCATAATCCATCCCAGGGCCTAGAATAGTCAGCGCTGGCATACGTTGCCCATCGGGCATCGTCAAACCTTCCCCAGGGATAACTTCCTGTAAATCCTCATCCCAAACCGGTTCGGATTCCCATGTCCAGCCGGCGTCTTTCAACATCCGAACAGCTAATTCTAAGCGTTCCTTTCGTGAGAGAGCCGCAGAATAAGGACTCGGTATCTCGTTATACCAAAGGCCATTAACTGCTGGCATTGTAGAATACAGGGGAATCACAACACTATCTAACACCTGATATGCTAAAAACTCTCTGTCAATGAGTATTTCGAGCGCCTGGCGAAATTGGTATTCCGACATCGGATACTTATTCATGTTGAACGCCAAATAGAACATGTCATAATCCGAGTTGGTATACATCGTGATCGCTTCATGCCTTTCGAGATCAACCCGCAAATCATTGGGGACGGACAAGGGATCCAAGACATAATCAACTTCACCAGCCATCAAGGCCTGGTAAGCTGCCTCCTGAGAATCATATAGAAAGAAAATCACTTTTGGATTGTAAGGTCCAACGGTATAACGCAACGTCTCTGCACCCGCAGCGTCGCCATAAAATCTTTGTTCTGTTCCATCAGGCAACACACGTAACCAGCTACCATCTTCATACTCTATTATTTCGGTACCCTCGAAATAGTATCGTGGGTTCCTGGTCAATTCGAAGAGGGAACCCGCATCCCAACGCTGCACGATATACCCCCCCGCAACAGGTTGCTGCATGGCATCTGCCTCGAATAGAATTCGATGGGCTTCTTGATATGCAGTCCAGGTATCACATTCTTCTTTCTTTGCTTCGGTTATCGCGTCGGATTGACAACCCTCCGGCTCATAATCAGGCGGCGATTCCATGCCTTCGATCAACCTGTAGGCTTCATCGGCTATTTCAGACCAGAAATGTTCAGGGAGAATGGGCGATAAGGCTACACCCATTTGCCAATTACTCAAGTCTGGAGACTGATTCAAGAAGGTATATTCTACAGTCCCTTCATCTATGGCTTCAACGGTTATATCGGCGTCATCAGGTGAACAATAATTTGGCCAATACCCAGTCAACTCTAAATCTCTACAAACATTATGGGTGAAAACGACATCGTCAGCAGTAATTGGCTCGCCATCGCTCCAGGTTGCGCCTTCAAGTATTTCGACTTTGATGCTCCAGGAACCATCGGCATTTTCGACCGGCGCAGGAATATCTTTGGCGAGGGATGGCACAAATTGAAAGCGCACATCGGAGAGAACAAACAGATGCGCGGCTGTCTCAGATAGCACATACTGTGTCCCAATGGTAGGGCCAAGCCCCAGGTACTGCCAGTAATTCAAGGTGGTCGGTTCCTGAAAAACACCAATACGATAAGCGTCGCAACACGCTGCCGCGCCCTGGACAGGCTCCACGGTCACAACCACCGTTTCGATAATGCGCTCAGCTTCTTTTTCTGCGATGACGGTCTCGATCACCGGCTCCGCAGAACAGGCGGATAAGAAGAAGACGGCGAGAACCACCCACACAAAAGGAGAAAACTTGTTATTCATCATCATAACGAAATCCTTCGATCATTATGAGGAATTATACCAGGCGATCCTCTCACTTCTACCATCCCCTCGATTTTCGGAATAGCTTTTCCCGAAACATGGTCCCTGACCAGTAGATCCAATAGGCAAATCCGCCGATGATTAACACACCCCACCAGATCAGAGCCAGGGGGGTAATCACCGCTAACCACCGGCCGCTATCCCAATAAAAATAGGCGTCTTGGGGAACCACCACCCAACGATCCATGACCTGTTTGATATAGAATGCTGATCGTTCATAGGTTTTAACATCGAAAAAGAGGTACTGGAAATAACCAATTTCATCCACATCAAGCAAAATAGCCAGACGCAGATTTGGATTGTGTCTTATCGGATGGGGCTCGAACCGCAGACCTGTTAATTCCTCATACAGAACTTGATTGCTCGTTCGAATTGCGCTTTCCAGGGCAACCGCCACATCGCCTGGAGATTCGTATGAAGACTGATATTCTGGAGTGAAATATCGCGCATCATATCGGAACCAGGCCTGGAGATGAGCAATGAGTATGAAAATCCCGGCAGCACACAATGGGATCAGAGCTGCAAGGGCTAAACGTATCCAATGATATTGCTTCATAACCTTATTCTTCCTAATTCTTCTTGATCTATAACTGCTCATCCATCGAACGGATTGGCTCGAAAAAAGTGTGTGCGAACGCTAAGCGGCAGCGCCGCTCTGCGTTCGTACACCCTTTTTTCGGGATCTTCCCCGTTTGGCCAAGTAGTTACCTCGATCTTGTTTTCTTCGATCTCCTAACGCTTACGAAGCCGTGGATTGACCACCTCATCCAGGGCGCGTCCAACCATGTAGAATGCGCCGCAGAAGAGCATAATGGCGAGCGCGGGTGGGATGATTGCATGCCATTGATCTCTAAAGGGAGAGATCCGGAAAGTGTATTGCATGAACCAAACCATCGTTCCCCAGCTCATGCGCATCTGCGTTCGCCCAAAGAACGACAGCAGAGCCTCGATCAACACAGATTGCGTGACAATAAACATGAAATTCACAAGAATGAATGAGATCATATTGGGCAAGTAGTGCACTCGGATGATATACCAGTTGCTTCCACCGGCAATCCGTGCAGCTTCTATGTAAGGTTTGACCTTGATTGATTGACCGTATGATTTGGCAATAATCGCTGGCGAACCTAAACCAGCAAATATGCCAAAAACCAGGCCCATCGCCAACCAGTTCATATCAACCAGCAAACCGATCACGAGGAGCACAATGGGAGGCGGCATGAGCACGAACGCGTCGCTCATCCCCATTAACAACGTATCAATAGCGCCCCCGTAATGAGCGGAGATCATACCGATGAGCGTGGCCAGAGTGGTTGCTATCGTAGCGGCGACTAAACCCAGCCCAAACGACGTACGCGTCGCAAACATCAATTGACTAAGCACGTCACGACCTAAAGCGTCAGTGCCTAACAGATGTTTCCAAGAGGGGAGATTTGGGTGGGGAATCCCTTCATAGTCAAAACCAACCAGAGGGTGATAAGTGACTCGATCCCAAACGGTTGCCATCAATATTGGGTGTGCAAGCGCCATGAGAGCGAAAAGAACAATAATGCTTAGCCCCAACACTGCCAATGAACTATGGCTGAGGAAAAACTGGAAGTTTTGCGCCGCCCTGTATCCTGCTCTTGGGGTTTTTTCAGTAGACATACATCAACTTTTCTGGGGTGAGGACAGCGAGAATGAGACGCGAAGGCGAGGATCAAGCCATGCCGCTATGATGTCCAACATCACATGAAATACCAGGATCAATGCTCCAACGACTGACAGGATTCCCATAACAACCGGCACATCGTATGTATCGACTGCGCGAAATAGCAGCTCTCCCATGCCTTGCCAAAAGAACGCCTTCTCGATGACAAAGCTGCCCACAATCACTAGCGGTAATTGAACGATGAATCGAGCGAAGACAGGAAAAATCGCCAATCGGGCAACATGTCTCTCCATCACTTGATGACTACTGAGGCCCTTGGCGCGTGCTGTCAGGACATGGTCATCCGCCAGAACATCAATCATGGTGGCTCTCATCAGCAACATCGTTTCGCCAAACGTGAGCAGGATGAGGGTAACCAAAGGCAGCACCAGATGGTGAAGCATGTCGAGGGCAAATAAAGCCAACCCTGAAACCAGCCACAGATATGCGGTAAGAGCGACGATCAGCGAAAAGCCGCCAAGCCTGAACAGATGCCGCATTGCTTTCCGTTGAGTTACGCGCCAGACAACTAGAGCAATGAGAAAACCAATA
Source organism: Chloroflexota bacterium (assembly GCA_016865865.1). Classification (GTDB taxonomy): domain Bacteria; phylum Chloroflexota; class Anaerolineae; order Anaerolineales; family UBA11858; genus NIOZ-UU35. The sequence continues at coordinate 6,285 of VGOC01000067.1, read as the reverse complement.
GCAACAGTAGACAGGAGATACCAGGCAATCGTTTCTGTCAATACAGTGGTCCCTGCCCAGATATTTGGGTTGATGATGTTTTCTGGGGGCATCCACTTCAATCCAAGGGCAAAAACAGCAACGATGACGAAAGCCAACCATGGGGCGAAGGCGGTGTAGAATATCACCCCTGTAACCGAGGCGCTCAACTCGAGCCAGCCTTTTCGCAACCAGGCAATGTACTTTCCCAACCAAAGCCCTAAGCCAAAGCCCATGAACGCGCCCGGTAGAAAGAGAAGCAACGTACGAGGGGCTCGGGCTTCAAATAGACTCATCACCGGAGTCCTCCCCAGTTGGAAGGATTTGCCCAGATCCCCAGTGAAGAAACTCCTCATCCAGATCGAGTATTGTTCCCACAAGGGCAAATCAAGCCCTAACGCCCGGCGCAGGCCTGGCTTGTAGGCTGATGGCACACGTATGAGGTCAACGGCATCCCAGGGCAAGGCATGGATCAGCAGAAACAAGATCGTCTGAAACACCAATAAGGTGATCGCAGCTCTGATCAGACGGCGAACGATATACCTTGCCATCTCTATATCATCTAAGAACATAAAAGGATGGAAACAAATTTCCATCCTTTTATCCTTTCGATCCAAGAAAACCAATCTTTATAGAGCATTAAATGGCCTGCGAATGCCAATCGGCTGCAATGCATCCAAGGCTGAGTTCGATTACACCATGTAACAGGCAGTCCAATGATCAGGGCCTTTCTCCTCCAAAGGTGGGTGATCATTGTCTTCGCAAACCCTGGATGCCAACGGGCAACGGTCGTAAAAGCGGCAGCGAGGGATCGGGTCAATGGCTTTGGCGATACTCCCCTTGATATTGGGCGGCTCACGTTTTAGCGTTGGGTCCGGTACTGGCACCGCAGAGAGAAGCGCCCGGGTGTACGGGTGTAAGGGGTTAGCCAACACATCTTCAGTCTCACCCATCTCGACGATCTTCCCTAGATACATCACAGCCAGACGTTCGGTCATATACCGCGCTACGGCTAGATCATGCGTGATGTATAAATAGGTGACGCCTAACTGATCTGCCAAATCCCGCATCAAATTCATAACGCCGGTTCGGATGGAAACATCGAGCATCGAAGTAGGCTCATCCGCCACCACGAAAGAAGGCGAGACTATCAGCGCACGCGCGATGGCAATTCGTTGACGCTGTCCACCGGAGAGTTCATGCGGGAACCGAAACATAAAAGTCTCTGCAGGGGCAAGGCCCACCATTGTCAGAAGTTCCGCAACCCGATCTTCTCGCTGCGCAATATCACCAATACCCTGAACCGATAAAGGCTCGGAAACTGTATCGAAGATGGTACGGCGAGGGTTAAGTGATTCGTACGGATCCTGGAAAATCATCTGAACATGCCAGCGAAAGCGCTTCAGCGAACGCCCACGCAGGCGAGCAATGTCCTGGTCCGCAACATCAAGCAACATTCGGATGTGACCATTGGTTGGCTCCAACAGCCGGACAAGAAGCTTCCCAACGGTAGTTTTTCCCGAACCGGATTCGCCCACCAAACCCAGGCTCTCGCCTTCCCGAATATAAAAATCAACGTCATCTACAGCGTGAATAAACGAGGTCGATCGTTTGAACATACCAGTTGTCAGTGGGAACAGTTTTTTCAAGCCCTCGACTTTGACTATCGTTTCGTCACTCTCTGTAATCAGGGCTGATCTGTTCTCTGGGTTATTTATATTCATTTGGGAGATCTTAGCCGCCATCAAAAGTTACCTCCATGGGGAAATAGCAACCAACGTAATGGTCACCGCTCAAATCCCTAAACTCCGGAGCTTGTTGGCTGCAAATTTGCTGAGCTTTTGGGCATCTGGGATGGAACCGGCAACCGCTGGGTGGGTTGATGAGATCTGGCGGCTCTCCTGGCATCGTCTTTAGCTCTCGCTTTGGCCCGACAATGCTCGGAAAGGTGGACATCAATCCATGTGTGTAGGGATGGAGAGGACGTTTGAAGATCTGCTTGGCTGATCCGTACTCTACAAGCCGTCCAGCGTACATGACGCCGATCCGGTCGCTCACTTCGGCAATTACGGCAATATCGTGAGAAATGTAAATCATGCTCATGCCGAGCTTCTTTTGGATGGCAGTCATCTCGCGCAGTAAGTTATCTTGCACGATCACGTCCAGGGCTGTGGTTGGCTCATCAGCGATGATCAGATCGGGGTGACAGGCCATGGCCATGGCAATGACTGCCCGTTGTCGCATCCCGCCGCTATATTCGTGGGGATATTGATCCATCATTTTGGGATCCAGATCAACCAAAAGGAAAAGATCTTCTACTCGCTTGCGTGCTTCTTCGTTCGAAGAGATCATGTTATGGTTTTCGAGGGCTTCAATGATCTGGTCGCCAACTTTGTAAACGGGGTTGAGGGAATTCATCGCTGCCTGAAAGACCATAGAAATGCGCTTCCAGCGGATCGAACGCATTTCCTCTTCACTCAAGCTGAGCAGTTCGGTTCCATTGACAAGAACCTTTCCACTCTTTACTTTTGCGTTCTCAGGGAGCAGTTTGAGCAATGTTGCAGCAATCGAGGTCTTGCCGCAGCCTGACTCACCGACAAGGCCCATGGATTCTCCCTTCCTCAGGGCAAAGGAAACATTGTCAACCGCAGACACCTCTCCCGTCCGAGTCATATAATGCATGGTCAAATCTTCGACCTTGAGTAAGTAATCTGTCAAGAGTTCTCTCCTTACATAACAAGAAACACTTATCGCTTCCGCAATCTCGGATTGACGATCTCGTCGAGGGCGCGGCCCACCAGGTAGAAGGCAGCCGTGAGCAAGCTGATCGAAACGCTAGATGGGAAAATCAACCACCACTTACTCATGTCGAGCAGGTACCCCGCGTATTGTGTGGTATGAATCATGACGCCCCAAGACATACGAATATTCAGGATACCAAAGAACGACAGCACGGCTTCGATGGCTATGGCCGCCGAGACGGTGAACGTCATATAAAGAAACGAAAGTGGCAACAGGTTCGGGACGATATGCTTGAAGATGATATGGAAATCGTTCCCACCAGCTACTCGAGCTGCCTCGATATATGTGCGCACCTTGATCGTCAAGGCTTGAGATTTTATGATGATGGTGGTTCCGCCCAAGCCCGATAAGATACCTATCACGATCGCCAGATGGAGCATTTCGAGATTAAGGAGCGACCCAAGCACGATCAGGATAGTTATCACAGGCATCATGAGGACTAAATCAGCTATCCGCATGAAAATGGAATCAACGACCCCACTAAAATATGCTGCAATGGCCCCAATAGTGGTTGCAACGATGAAGTTAACTATGGCAGCTAAAGAGCCGAGGATAAAGGCGGACCTTGTGCCATGCATCAATTGGCTGAGCACATCCCTACCTAACGGGTCAGTACCCAACAGATGCTCCGGTGAAGGAGGCGCCGGGTGAAAAGGGATTGCCAGATCAATGCCTAAAACCGGGTCATATACATTCCGATCCCAAACTGATTTCATCAGGATAGGATGAATGACGATCAACGAGGCAAATACTACGATGATTGCCAATCCGACCAATCCGATGGGGTTTTCGGTAAACAGCGCAACGTTGGTTCTGATTCCTCGCCAAAGAAGTCTTAATCTCACCCTCCAGACTGGTATGTCTGTAGCGAGAGGCGTCGTTTGTAAAGCGGGAGATTTGGTAATGATATCAGTCACCTTACGGATTCTCCTTCGAAACTAGGAATAGCGAATTCGGGGATCGAGGAAGGCGTATAGAACGTCCGCCACCAGGTGACCCGTTAGAGCCAGTACGCCAGTAAAAACCAGCGCTCCGATGACCATGGGGACATCCTGAGTTTGGGCAGCGGTGAGCAATGTCAATCCCATCCCAGGCCAGGAAAAAGTGGATTCTGTAATCACGCCGCCGTCCAAGACGAAGGCCAGGGCAAGAATAAAGGATGTGGCAACAGGCAGCATAGCATTCCGCGAGGCATGCTTATCGCGGATCACAGCATCTTTCAATCCCTTGGCGCGTGCCGCCATGATGTAGTCTTCGCGCAGGGTTTCCAGCATACTGTTGCGCGTCAGGAGCATGACCCCGGCAAAGTTGACCACGGTGAGGGTCATTATAGGAAGGAGCAGATGATGCGAGATGTCGAGAGCATACTTCCCAACTCCACTGGTATTCCAATACAAGAAGGCGCCAACTATAACGACGACCAAACCCGCCCAGCCTACCGGACGGCGCTTGGCTGGATCGAGCCGTTGGGCGAAATAGAGCCAGACAAACAACACCAGGCCGCCGATGACTGCAGTGAGGAGTATGCGATGGAAAACATAATTGGCATCAACAGGGGCTGCCCGCCAAAGCACCGGGTCGAGAAACTTACCAATCGGAAAGATATCCAAAGTGAAAGCAAACAACCATACCATCATCAGGGCAAACCAGGGTAGAAAGACGGTATAGAGAGCGATCCCCGCAATGGTGGTCGTATACTCCAGAGGTCCTCCTCTGCGCCAGGCCAATACTTTTCCGGAGAGAAACCCCACATAATAAGATATAACCGTAGAACTGAGAAACAACAATATGGTTCGCGGCGCGCGTTCCACGATCACATCCAACACTTTCCGCGGGTAGTTCGAAAAGGATATCCCCATATCTCCCTGAAGCAAATTAACAAGCCAGATGCCGAAACGCTCGAGGACGGGCTTATCCAGGCCTAAGCGAGCACGCAAAACCTGGCGTTCATCGGGCGTCAGTCGAGGATCGGAGAGATACAAATCGCCAAAGTCACCTGGCACGGCGTCGAGTAGCAAATAAACTGCCGTTAAGAAGAGGAAGAACGTTAAGATGTTTTGAAATATGCGTCTAAGTAAGTAGCGTCTCATGAACAGCCTCTATTCGAAATGAAAATGTCGGCCAATTCTAACATAACATGATAATAGCAACAATAATCGCGTCAACGTTTTCTATTCTCTTCAGCCTTCTTCGAATGCTTACCTCATGTTTATCCTAACAAGTTGGATGGCAAGGGATAGGGACCCTTGCCATCCATTGCTTGCAAAGCGTCGTTATTCGAACGCTTTGTTACTTGACATTCACCTCAGCCTGAAGGCCGCCGCCTCCCTGGTGATAATACTGGAGACCGCTAAGCGCCTTCGTGAATGGATATTCGACCGAGGCGCTGCGATAGGCTTCGATGATCCCGGTGTCGAAGAGTAAGACGTAAGGCAACTCGGTAGCCAGGATGACCTGAAGCTCGTTCGCAATTGCCTTGCAGGTATCGAAGGTCTCGCAAGTCAGGATTTCGTTCAACCGCGCCTCAACCTCGGGATTGATGTAACCACCGGCGTTGTTTCCATCCTGAGCGGCTTGTTCTTCGGCAAAGAAGTCCCGCAGGTAGTCAGGGAAGATACCCAGGCTCCAACCCAGGATGTACATGTCGAAGTTCTGCTCGGTGAAGATGATCGGCACGATCACGTTGAAGCCGGCCAACTTCGCTTCCAGAGGAATACCAAACTCGTTGAGCCAGGTTTCGATCCAGATAGCGAAGGTCGAGCGCAGGGGATCGTAGCCAGGGCTGGGAGCGGGCATGACGAGCGGGGGCACAGCGGTGCCATCCGGCATGATCAGACGTCCAGCTTGAGTAACCTGGCGGTTGTCAGCATCCCAGGTCGGCTTCACATCGCCTTCCCAGGTGAAGCCAGCCTGCTCGAGGATGGCCACAGCAAGGTTGGTGCGCTGCTCGCGGGTCAACCCCTGTCCAAGCAAAGGAATATCGGGATTGTACCAGAAAGCATTGCCCGGGGGCACGAAGGTATAGTTCGGGAACGCCACACCCTGCAGGATGGTTTTCGTGACGAATTCTTTGTCAATCAGCACGGCCACCGCCTGGCGGAATGCGCAGTCGTTCATTGGGCGACGACGGTTATTGAAGCTCAGGTAGCGGAAACCGTTGACGCTGTTCTCGATGACTTTCAGGTTCGGGTCGGTCTTGACGCGATCGGTGAGACCGCGCTGCAGACCCAACGGATTGATGACGAAATCCACTTCGCCATTCTGCAACGCCAGGATAGCAGCATCCTGGGCGCCATAGATGGTGTAGACTACAGACTCGACGTTCGGGCCGACTGTGATCGTGGTCTCGACATCACCCTCTGGGGTGCCAACTGTCACGCCTTCGCTATCCGAATAGGCAGCGTTGGCCCACTGCTCGACGACCAATCCGCTCTGGTAGAAGTCAGCATTGGCAGAATTCTCCAG
>VGOC01000066.1 GCA_016865865.1 Chloroflexota bacterium | reverse complement strand
ACCTTCAGCCCAATATCATAAAGAAGCACCCTAATGGCAATCATTATGAAACGCAAAACGGGCATTCTCATTCGAGGATGCCCTTTTTGCGTCCCGACCGGGCTGGTCAGGCTGGCTGTAGTCGGTATCCCAGTTTGGCTGCCTTTTTCTTTAGATATTTGACTTGCTGTTCGGCGTACTTCCTCTCGTATTCTTCTACACTGATCGTCTCATATTCCACCTTGTATTTCAGCATCCGGTAGACCACCCGTGCGATCGCATGGGCAGTGGCCACGGTCGCTTGAGCAGGTCCCAGCCTGGCTCTCAGGCGTCGATACATTACACCGAAGACGCAATCTGCCTGCTTCACCGATTGCGCCGCCATCCGGAACGCTTGCCCGGCGCGGTTCTTCGTCTTCAGGAGTTTGCCGATCTCAACTGGCACATCCGGCCGCAAAGTGGTGGTACACTTTGGGCGCAAACTACTGGCACATTATAGGGCGCAAATTGACACGTTCAGTACAAGTTTGTTCGGGGGCTGTTGGGTAACTGGCAGTCCTACCGCGATGGCGTTTTCTTTTATCCGAAAAGTCATTGACGAATTGAGCAGAAAGGTGTATCTTTGTTGTAGACACAAAAGGAGATGCATCTTATGTTCACTAAAGTCCAGAAATGGGGTAATAGTCTTGCCCTTAGAATTCCTAAGGCGTTCGCACTCGATGCCCAATTGAAAACAGATTCAGTAGTAGAAGTTTCTCTTGTTGACGGTCAGATTGTGATCAAACCACTCACCTCGCAGGTTTGGTCTCTTGAACAATTACTATCCGGCGTAACGAGTAGCAACCTTCACCATGAGACCGATACCGGCATTGCAGTAGGAAATGAAGTATGGTGAGACTATGGCGCATATCCCCAATCGCGGTGATGTTGTTTGGATTACTTTCAATCCACAAGCAGGACACGAGCAAGCGGGACGACGCCCTGCATTAGTCTTGTCACCAGCATCCTATAATGGCAAAGTCGGGTTGGCGCTTTTATGCCCAATTACAAGCCAAATAAAGGGGTATCCTTTTGAAGTTTTGATACCTGATGGCTTGAGAATCAGCGGAGCAATATTATCTGACCAGATAAAAAGTCTGGATTGGAATGTAAGGCAAGCTGAATTAGTATGTAAATTGCCTTCTGCGACAGTTGACGAAGTATTACAGAAAGTAAACACTCTCTTGAGCCAATAACATAAGCGTAAGGCTTTTGCAGTAGGCAAGAAAACGCCTAATCCCGCGTGAACTGGACCAGGTGTCAATTCGCGGACAAAAGTATACCAGGGATTCGCGGCAACACTGCGCCAGTAATTTTCGGCAACGCTGCACCACCCAGAGGGGAATGCAAAAGGCAATAGGCAGCGAAAAAACGAACCAAAGAACATGACACTTCGACTGCGATCAGGGCAGGCTTCATCCGGTGGACTTCATCATGGCAGTGACCGTGCAGCAGCACAAGATTGGCGATAGCGTTGTCGTTGCATTTACCGTTCCGGTGGTGGATTCGGAAAAGCTATCATTGGGAAGGGTTCAAGCAACTGTTGACCCTATTCGATGTGGTGAAACCGCACATTGTCAATCAGCCCAGACGTGAAAGAAAGGCGTTTGTCCCAGGTCTCGCATGACGGCCTTTGCGGAAGCGAGTACCTCTGAAAAGCCCGGTTCGCCTGCCTGCCGCAGGCGAGGTAGTTCCGCTAGCAGCGAGACCGATGTCCACACTTCTGCTTGCCACCAAATTCTACTGCCCTCCTTCTCGGCCAAACCTCGTGCCGCGCCCGCGGCTGCTCAGGCGGCTAGACGCCGGTTTATCTCAGGCAGATTCCTTCTTTACCCGTAAACTCACCTTGGTTTCCGCACCAGCCGGGTACGGCAAAACCACCATCATAGCGGAATGGCTTGGCGGGAAAGATGAGATCGGAGTCACCTGGCTCTCTCTCGACGAAGGTGACAACGACCCGACACGTTTTCTCGCCTACCTGATCGCCGCGCTGCAACAAGTTGACCCGGGCATTGGGCAGGCTGTGGAAGCTATGCGCCAGTCGCTGCAGCCGCCGCCGGACGAGGTCTTACTGACGGTGCTTGTGAACGAGATTACAGCCGTTCCCGGTCCGTTTCTCCTCGTTCTCGACGATTACCACGTCATCCACACACCCTCCATCCACCGGCAAATCGCCTTTCTGCTCGAACACGAACCTCCCCAGATGCACCTGGTTCTCATCACGCGTGAAGACCCGCTCCTTCCCCTCTCTCGCCTGCGCGCCATGGGACAGATGCTGGAGGTTCGCCAAGAAGACTTGTGTTTCACTGTTAACGAAACTGCTGATTTCTTGGAACGCATGATGGGGCCGGCTCTCTCCCCCGACGATATTGCCGTGCTCGAACGCCGCACCGAAGGCTGGATCGCCGGACTGCAGCTGGCGGCTCTCTCCATGCGCGGACTTGAGGATATATCGGGATACATCCAAGCCTTCACGGGGAGCAGCCGCTTCATTCTGGACTATTTGATGGAGGAGGTCTTCGAACGGCAGTCCCCTGAGGTGAAGGATTTCCTGCTCAAGACCTCCATCCTGGAGAGATTATCTGCTCCGTTGTGCGATTCACTGATCAATGATCACCGATCACTGATTACTAATTCCCAGTCAATTCTCGAATATCTTGACCATTCGAACTTGTTCATCATCCCGCTCGACCAATCGCGTCAATGGTATCGGTATCATAGTCTATTTGCCGAGTTACTGCGTCATCGGTTGCAAGCGTCCCATCCAAATATTGAATCCGAATTGCACCAGCGCGCCAGCCAGTGGTTCGAAGCGGAGGGACTGACGGCCGAAGCCATCCAGTATGCCCTGGCCGCGCAGGATTGGGAGCGGGCTGGAAACCTCATTCAAAGCGTCAGGACGAATTTCCTCGACCGCGGCGAGGCGCTGACCGTGATCCGCTGGTACCAGCGCATGCCCGAGGAAATGTTACTGTCCAATCCAAAATTATGCTTTGACTACTGCTGGCCCTTGCTCCTGGCTACTCAATACGACCTGGCGGCTCCATTGTTGGAACGCGTGGAACAGGCGGCAAAAGATATCCCTCCTTTCCTTGGTGAGGTTTTCGCGGCACAGGCGTATCTGGCGCGCGGGCGGGGCGACCATGCCCTTATGGTCGAAAAGTCACAACGAGCATTGGCGCTTTTGCCGAAAAGTTCGTTTCATTCCAGGGGACTCGTGGCGCTCAATCTGGGGCTGGCTCACTGGCACATGGGTCAAATACTGGCCGCAGAAGAAGCCCTGACAGAGGCGTTGGAAGCCGGACAAAAGACCGGCAACCAGTACGCCGCATTGACGGCAGTCATCTTTCAGGGACGCGTTTGTGCCGTGCACGGACAGTTACACCGAGCGGCGGAATACTTCGAACGCGCCATCCAGCATGGGAATGAAATGCCGGTCAACGCGCTTGCCTATATGGATCTGGCGACTTTGCACTACGAGTGGAATGAGTTGGATGTTAGCGATGGGTATTTGCAAAAAGCAATTGCGCTATGTCAGCGGTCACAGAATGACGAGTTTCTTGTAGGTTCGTTGATGATTCAAGCGCGTTTGCGGGTGGCGCAAGGAAACCTGGCCAGCGCGGAAGATGCGCTGGCAAGTGCCTGGGAATTGGTACGCATTGGAAAAATCCCTGCGCCGACATCGGTGCGCCTGGATGCCGCCCAAGTGGGTTTGTTACTGGCAAAAGGTGAAACAACAGGAGAATGGGGACAGAAGTTGACAGAGAAGGTGGACTGCCATCCTTTTTACCGCTTCTTAGGTTTGACAAAGGCTCATACTTTGCCGGATGCTCATGCCAGGGCTTATCTCGATGCGTTGGGCAAAGTTGCGCAAGACAATGGCTGGGTTTATGGATTGATCGCTGTCCGCGTGTTGCAGTCTGCGCTGGCAGAGAAGCAGGAAGAAGCACTGGAGTTTTTGATCGAGGCATTGAAACGAGCCAAAGACGGCGGGTTTATCCGTTTGTTTGTGGAGGCGGGGGAGAAGTTGATTCCGCTTTTGCGCGAAGCGGCAAGGCGCGGTGTTTCTCCTGATTATATTGGCAGGATACTGGCCGCAATGGCGGATCAGGCCGATGTAACGAGGACAGTTCCAGGGTCCCTGATTGAACCGTTGAGCGAGCGCGAATTGGAAGTGTTACGGCTGGTGACGGCAGGGCTATCCAATCGTGAAATCGCTGAGAAATTGGTTATCAGCACAGGGACAGCGAAAACGCACGTCCATAACCTGTGCGGAAAATTGGGGGTCAGTAACCGCACCGAGGCGGCGATGCGAGCAAAAGAGTTGAACTTGGTATAGGACCAGTATCGTACGAGAGGTGACAGTCATGCCAAGTTGACTGTCACCTTTTTGTTTTAAACCCCTCAAATCTACCGTTTGGCAGATGCGCCAATGGGGTTGAGAAGAGTAAAGTGGGGATGTAAATGTAAGATAGATTGTTTCAACGAAAGGAGAAAGAAATGACCACAATTTCCCATGTTCAACCTCAGGCGAAGATTGCAGGGCAGACGATGGCATTACGGTTTGCATTGGGCATCCTGCTTTCTGCGCTTAGCGGCGTGATGATTCTATTGGCATTCCCCCCTTATGGAATCTGGCCCCTGGCATGGTTTGGGGTTGTCCCTGTCTTGCTGGCGCAGTACAGGTTTCTGCCAGCCAAATGGTCCAGCCTTGCGCAAGTTGTTTTCGCGGCAGTCTGGCTGGGACCCTTTCTGGCGCGGCTATTTGGTTCAGGCTATGGACCGGTCTTCCAGTATCTGGGAATCTGGATCGCCCTCCTGAACTTCTTCCTGGCGAAAGATCGCAGGTTCCACGATCTAACGAAATATCGCTGGTTCGTTTTCCATGGTGTTATCAACTGGGTGGGTTTCGAGATGATTCGTGCTTCGTTCATCCCTATCATCGCAACCACCGGGTTCATCGGCTATACCCAGGCGACACAGCCGTGGTTGATCCAGCCGGTTTCGATTTTCAGTGTCTACGGACTCAACCTGGTCATCATTCTGGTCAACTACGCGCTGGCGCTGGGCGTAATGACCTGGCTCGACCGTAAATGGATGGCAAAGGGCGTTGTCCCTGTGGAGGCTGGCGCGACGCGGCGCTGGCTGGTGGGAACGGGCGTTGTTCTCGTCGCGTGGATCGGTCTCAGCGTAATCATCCTCAATTCGATGCCGAACATGCCCAAGGTCCGGGCGGCGAGCGTGCGTCCGAATTTCCCGTTGCCCGCGCATCAGGATGAAGTCAACACATCACAGGTCCGTTTCGATGCGTTCGCTGAACAGGCGCGGGAAGCCGCGGCGCAGGGCGCGCAGGTTATCTATTCCCCTGAAATGATGTTCAACTTCGACCCACAGGTGGAATACGCCGAGCAATTCCGCGCGCTGGCAGAAGAGACGGGCGCGTACATCTTCATCACCTATTCGGTTGGGATCGAAGGACAGCCCTGGCGCAACGAGTCGGTGATGCTCTCACCCGAGGGCGAGTTCTCGCAGGTATATGGCAAGAACCATACTTGGTTGATCGGCGAACCGAATACACCGTCGGCTGGCGTGTTCCCGGTGTACGATACGCCGCTGGGAAAGTTGGCAGGCTTGATCTGTCACGATGCCAACTACACCGACATCGCCCGCAAACTAACGGCGAACGGCGCGCAGATCATCGCTGCCCCGTATCGTGAGTTCGGCGGATTTGGCGAGCAAGCCTGGACGAATGCCCTGTTCCGCGCGGTCGAGAACCGCACGGCTGTGGTGATCAGCGGTGTGGCGACCGTTTCTGGGATCATGAATCCCGATGGCAGTATTGTGGCGCTGGATACGAATATTGACGGTTCGCGCGTGACCTTGGTCGGCGACGTGACCCTCGGCTCTGATCACGCCCCATACACTTCCCTCGGCGACATCCTGGGCTGGGCTGCGTTGGCGGGTTATGTCTTCTTCATGTTCTTTCCCTCAGTGGTTGAGAAGCGGATGAAGAAGGCATCGCAGAGTAAGTAGATCTGAGACTGAAGTCTTGGAGACTTCGGAAGTCTGGAATTCAAGTAGTTAGTTCAAAATCAAAAGGAGATAAAAATGAACAAGTCTAAACTCATCTGGGGAATCATCTGTCTGGTCATCGCGGGAGGGCTGGCGGTTGCCAACCTGACCCTGCCGCCTGAAAACCTGATGTTCCAGGTCGGCGATCAAAATATGCCGTGGATTCCGCCTGTCGTATTGGGAATCGTGGGTATCGTCCTGCTCGCTACGGCGAATCAGCCTGAAGTGAAGGAAGAACCGATAGCCGAAGTCGTAGTTGACTCGGAAAAGGCGGTCCTCAACAAGCGTCTGGAGACCATCGCCTGGGGCTGCTTTCTGATCATGCTCGGCGGGTTCATGTTCGTGCCCGCATGGTTTATCAAAGGCGGATGGTGGTCTATTGGCGTCGGTCTGATCATGCTGGGATTGAACGCGGCGCGCTATTTCAATGGACTCAAAATGAGCGGCTTCACCACCCTCCTGGGCATTCTCTCGATCATCGGCGGCATCTTAGATCTGGTCGGCATGGAAGGAGTGAACGGAGCAGTGCTGGTCATTGTCCTGGGCGGCTACCTGATCCTGAAGCCGTACTTCGAGAAACGTCAACTATTCGGCAAGGCCGAGGAAAAGTAACCAAGGGAATAGTTCAGGCAGGCTAATCAAGAAAAGAGCCTGCCTGGACCGTATGGAGAGATCCAATGCGGCAAGTGGAAATCCGCATCGAAGGACGCCTCGATGAGAACTGGGCCGAGTGGCTGGGTGAGTTCGCCATCCGCCATACTGGACAGAATGAGACGATCCTGACAGGCCTGGTCAAAGACCAGGCCGCTTTGTATGGACTGATTGCAAAATTGCGCGATCTGGGAGTGAGACTCATCGCGGTCAGTATTGGGGAGCAGGCTACTTAAGGATGGTGATTTTGACGACAGAAATCGGGTGCCCCGGACGAGTGCGGGCGTAGCCTACACTTGAGCGGATTCAGCCCCGAAAACAGGTTCGCCCTTTGGCATTTTCCCGCCAAACCCGCACGTGCCGGTAAAACCTGCTGTTGGCTGGCTAGAGGCCACTTATAACAGAGCAAAAACTATCCCCCATTCATCCAGGAGAAATATTGTTGTGTCCACTGAAAAAACTCCAGAACGAGGCGGCGGGGCGGCATATATGGGGGTGCGTGCTGCGCACGCACCCCAGATACGGGCCATTACCCCAGATACAGCGTTAAGACAATCGCGATATTTTGGTCTTTCAGAGCGTTTCTGGATCAATATGCAGTTGCGATATGATATTGAAGTTGAGTAGGACCGATTGTGTGACCGTTTTGAACGCGAAGTACACGTATGTGCTTCGGTTTAGATGATGAGATCATCATAGGCATTGGTCATTGTCAAAGGTTGTAGTCAGCAAAAAGCCAGCCAACACCGGCGTACTAGACGAACTAACCACCAAACTACCCCCCACGCGACACGACTTATCAAATAACGATCATCGTCCGCGCCATGTACACGCCCTTATTGTATCCATCAGCCCTTCTGCCCTAACTCATGCTCGACCTCATGTACATGGGCATAGAGGTTGGCGATCCACAATTTTCCCTCCTGAGTTACTTTGAGGTAGCGCAATGCCTCGCCTAAATAGGGGAAAATCATCTTCCAGTAGAATCCAGCGAAGTTGCGCCGCATGTGACCGGAATTTCTGTATCCTATCCTCTGGCTGATGCCTGCCTCTTCGAATTCGTAATAGAGGGCGGGGACTTTTCGCAAATAATTGGGATCTCCTAACTGGCCGATAAAATCCGCTGCGCGCACCAGGCCAGCATAATCCCCAATCTCCTGGTATTCTGGCTCATCCGGCACGGGGAAGCGCGTGCGCTCGATATAGGCTGCGATCAAATCGGCGTCCACTACCTGCTCCAACATAGCCGCGCCAAAACGTTCATGCACGAACGCCTTGCTGCGATCCACATGATACGGCGTCAGGATTGCATCGGTATCATCTTCTGATTCCTCGATGGTCTCCTGGCCGATCCCTGTAGCGTATTCCCCACGGCGGTCGGCCTGACAGACGCCCCTCACATAACCGATATCATGGCACAGCAACGCCATGGTCACATGCAACCAATCGCGCGGAGTGACCCCCCCAATAGAAAGATGCCTGCCCTTGAGAATTGTTTGGCCAACCAGAGTCACCAGGATCGTATGCTCGACGTTATGGTACAGCAAATCCGAATTGGCGATATTTTCCAGCGCCAGCTGGCCAGTCCACTCGATGATATTGGCAAACTGAGATTCGAGCGAGCTATACGTCTGTTGATAGGCGTCTTTCAGCTCTTTTACGAAACTCTCGATCAGTAAGGCGTGAAAGTTGAACACAGCTACTAACCCAGGAACATCAATCAATCTTTCGGAAAACCTACTTCGATCTGCCCATCCCGGACGCGCGACGGGTAGGCAGGAATATCTTCCACCGCCGGCAGGGTGAGCGCCTCCCCCGTGCGCACATCGAAACGCGCCCCGTGTCGCGGACAGATGATTTGGCGGCCTTCCAACTCGCCATCTCCCAATGGGCCATCATCGTGAGAACAAACATCCGAGATGGCATAAACCTCTCCGGCGATATTGAAGAGAACCAGGTATTCTCCAGCAACTTCCAGATACAAACGCCCGCCATCGGGGAGTTCATCCACAGCGGCTACAGCGACGAATTCGCATTTCTCGGGATCTAGTTGGGCGTAATTCATCGCCTCACTCCACCAAATCGTCGCTGGCCTCGCCCAGACCATAGGCGCCGGCTTTGAGCGCCTTCAAGGATAACAGCGCACATTTGAGCCGCACGGGGCCTAACTCGATGCCCAACAATTCGAGCACATCTTCTTTGGTCAAAGCCTTGACTTCTTCCAAAGTTTTCCCGTGAATATGCTCGATCAACAAATCTGCCGAGGCCTGGGAGATCGAGCAGCCCTGGCCATTATACGCAGCCTGGGTAACGACATCATTCTCGTCGAGGCGCACATCGACGCGGATGTGATCCCCGCAATAGGGATTGTCGTCCTCGAAGGTGATGTCGTTGGGATTTAGCTCACCCCGGTACTGGGGATTCTTGTATCGGTCAATGATCAGTTCGCGGTAGAGGTCGTCCATGTGTTCCTAAGCAAAAATATTTTTCACCTTATATATTCCCTCGACCAATCTATCTACTTCTTCTTTCGTATTATACAAGTAGAAACTGGCGCGGGTTGTGGCAGGGATGCCGAATTTCTCATGCAAGGGCATGGCGCAGTGATGGCCTGCCCGGACAGCGATCCCCTCACGATCCAGTATTTGGGATATATCGTGGGCATGAGCTTCGGATAAGGTAAACGAGGCCACAGCGCCTTTGTACTGCGCTTCAGGGCCAAAGACTTCGACGCCAGGGATTTCTTCCAACCGTTCCAGGGCGTAGGCGATGATCTCCTGCTCATGCTGCTCGATAGCCTTCATGCCGATCCCGGAGAGATAATCCACCGCCGCGCCCAGGCCGATCGCTTCTGCAATCGCAGAAGTGCCGGCCTCGAATTTGTAGGGCAGCGCATTACTCTGGAAGGAACGCAACTCTACGCGCTTGATCATATCGCCGCCCCCCAGGAAGGGGGGCATGGCTTCGAGCAACTTCTTCCTCCCGTACAGGACGCCAATCCCGGTGGGGCCGCACATCTTGTGGCCGGAGAAAGCAAGGAAATCCGCGCCCAGGTCTCCCACATCCACCGGAATATGTGGAACCGATTGGGCGGCGTCAACCAAAGTATTCGCCCCAACCTGGTGCGCCATTCGGATGATCTCGCGGGCCGGGATGATGGTGCCGAGCACATTCGACATCTGCGTGAACGCCACCAGCTTTGGTTCCAGCTTCAACAACTCAGCATACGAATCCAGATCGAGCAGGCCATCGCGGGTGACGGAGATGAACTCCAGGCGCAGATTCCGCTCCGCGGCCAGAAGCTGCCAGGGGACAAGGTTGGAGTGATGCTCCATTTCGGTCAGGATCACCACATCCCCATCGTCGAGATTCGTCTGCCCCCAGGATCGAGCAACCAGGTTAATCGATTCTGTGGTGTTCCGGGTGAAAATCACCTCTTTGGGCGTAGCTGCCCCTATAAAAGCGGCTATCCTCTCCCGGGCGTTCTCGTATTCCACCGTAGCTTCTTCAGCCAATGTGTAAAGACCACGATGAATATTGGCATTGGAGCGCCGATAGTATCTATCCATGGCCTCCAGCACCTGAACAGGCTTCTGGCTCGTGGCGGTGGAATCCAGATATACCAGAGGGACGCCAGATCGCATCTCCCTGCCCAGTATGGGGAAATCAGCCCTGATCTTTTGGATGTCCAGCCTTGCACATTGTTGCTGATCTGCCATCATGATGTTATCCATTCGTGAAGACAAAAGAATGTGGCTTTCGATAGCCACATTCCCATTTTATTTTGCCGCCCCGCGACCGCTCTTCTTTGGATGACGCATGTTGGAAGACTCCTTAGGACACCAAAGAACATGATCCGGCACCATCCAGCCGTTGGTCAAGTAAACATTTTCATGAAACTGAACCGCAACTAACTTATCATCTACCTGGACTACCACACCCTCAAGCCAATCTCGGATACGCTCTCTCTTTTGATTATCATGATCACATAATACTTCTACCACATCGCCGACTTCGTATTCCCGATGCACATCAGGAGGAGAAGAAAAAGGTAATCCGGCCAATTCAGCCTCCACAACTATTCATATTTTGTCCGTAACTACTCAGCCAAACGGAGAAATACCCGAAAAAAGGGTGTGCGTGGGGGTGCTGCGCACCCTTTTTTCGGGCTAATCCGTTCGATGACTGAGCAGTTACTTTAGTCCACTGAAAAAACTCGACAGGAGTAGGCTCGCTTTTGTGGTTTTATCAACGGACTCGCATATTATATAACAAAAGTCGCTATCGCGCTCCCATTTTTTCCTGGATCGCCTGATGAAAACGCTCTCTAACGCCCTCGAAGGGGATGCGCTGCATGATCGGTTCGAAGAAACCGTCCACAACCAGACGCTCGGCCTGACCGGCAGGGAGGCCTCGGCTGCGCAAATAAAACACCAAATCCGGGTCTATCTTGCCAACCGTGGCTCCGTGAGTGCAGCGCACATCATCGGCCAGGATCTCCAGGCCGGGGATTGAGTCCGCCCGCGCCTGGTCGCTGAGCACCAAATTACGATTGGCCTGATAGCCATCGGTTCGCTGCGCGCCAGGGGCAACATAGATCATCCCCTGCCACACGGAGCGACTTCTCCCCTTCAAAGCGCCCTTGAAGAGCAAATCGCTGGTGGTATGAGGGGCCAGATGATTCTGCTGAGTATCATGATCCAAATGCTGGGCGCCATCCGTGAAATAGAACCCGGACATCCGGCCGGTCGCGCCCTGGCCCACTAGATCCAGATCGGAGAAGTTCTTGGTCAGCCTGGAGCCGATAGCGCCAAAGATCCAATCGAGATTCCCATCTCGTTCGAGGCGGGCGCGTTCGTGCGTAAAGTTCCACACATTATCGCCCAACGATTGCAATTCGACGAAACGCAAATCAGCGCCGGCCCCCACATAGATTTCCACCACCCCGCCATGCAAGGTCTGCCCGCCAAGGCCATTGGGCGAAGCAGCCTCATGGACATAGGTCAGTGAAGCGCCTTCTTCCAACCAGATCAACAGGCGCGAGAAATGCGCCAATCCAGCGCCGGCAGCCCACACGACGCTGTGCAGCGGCTGCGCGACCTTCACACCCTTTGGCACAAATACGAATACCCCATCCCGCGATAACGAGCTCGAAAGGGCGGCAAATTTCCCATCCTCCGGTTCGACGATCTGGCACAAAGCTCGACCAAGCTCCTTTGGATACTGTTGGGCGGATGTTTCCAGATCGGTGAAGATGACTCCCAATTCAGCGATCTCAGGGTTGAGGTCTTTCTTCACCCCGCCGGGGAGCAACACGATCTGACCTCCATGCCGGTCGTTGACCAGAGGCATCAACAACCTTTCAGGGATGGCTGGTAAATCTTCATAAGCCCCAAGAACAGGAAGCTCGAAGTCGCCGTTCAATGCGCGGATATCCGTGCGACGCCAGGCTTCATCCTTTGCGGTTGGGTAAGGGAGGCTCTCGAAGACCTCCCACGCGCGGGCGCGGTAATCTGCCAACACGCGGCTGCCATCGCCCGCAGCGACCATGGCGCGGGTAAAGTTGAATCCTTCGAATTCCGGGCGTCTGGTTCGCTTACCCAATAGACCCCTCCATCTGAATCTGAATCAATCGATTCATCTCGATAGCGTATTCCATCGGCAATTCCTTGACCAGCGGCTCTATGAAACCAGAGACGATCATGGTAGTGGCTTCCTCCTCGCTCAAGCCGCGGCTCATCAGATAGAAGAGCTGCTCTTCGCCCACCCTGGAAACTGAGGCCTCGTGTCCAATGGTGACATCCTGATCGTCTATCTCGATATAGGGATAGGTATCCGAGCGCGAGCTGGGGTCCAACAAGAGCGCATCGCAGACCACGTTCGATTTCACATCACCCATGCCTTTGTGAACCTTGAGCAGACCACGGTAAGACGCGCGCCCGCCATCCTTGCTGATGGATTTAGAGATGATCTTGCTGCTGGTGTGCGGGGCAAAGTGGATCATCTTGCCGCCGGTGTCCTGATGCTGCCCTCTTCCGGCGAAGGCCATCGAGAGGATCTCTCCATGTGCGCCTGGGCCCATCAGGTAGCAGGATGGGTACTTCATGGTTAGCTTCGCTCCGAGGTTGGCATCCACCCATTCCATGGTGGCGCCCTCTTCGACAATAGAGCGCTGGGTCACCAGGTTATAAACGTTATGTGACCAATTCTGGATGGTAGTGTAGCGCACGCGGGCGTTCTTCTTGACGATAATCTCGATCACGCCGCTATGGAACGAGTCGGTGGTGTACTGTGGAGCAGTACAACCCTCCGTATAGTGCACATACGACCCCTCGTCGGCGATGATCAGGCTGCGCTCGAACTGGCCGATGTTGGCCACATTGAGCCGGAAGTAGGCTTGCAGCGGCAAATCCACTTTGACGCCCTTCGGCACATACACGAACGATCCGCCCGACCAAACGGCGCTGTTCAGAGCCGCGAATTTGTTATCCTCGATCGGCACAACTTTGCTGAAGTGTTCTCGAAAGAGATCGGGATGTTTGCGCAGACCCTCCTCGATGCTCAAGAAGATCACGCCCTGTTCTTCGAGATGTTTCTGGATGTTGTGATAGACCATCTCGCTTTCGAATTGTGCGCCTACGCCAGCCAGGAATTTCTGCTCGGCCTCTGGGATACCGAGTTTATCGAAAGTCGCCTTGATCGTGTCGGGAATGTCGTCCCATGACCTGCTCTCTTCGTCGGTGGGCTTGACGTAGTAATAGATGTCGTCCAAATCGAGCCTGGAGACATCGCCGCCCCATGTGGGCATGGGACGGCGCCGGAAGTGTTCCAGAGCCTTCAGACGGAACTCCAGCATCCACTGAGGTTCTCCCTTCATCTGGGAGATTTGTACGACGATTTCACGATCGAGGCCTTTGCGGGATTTGAAAACGTAGGTTTCAGGATCGCTGAAACCCCACTTGTAGTCGCCAATACCTTTCAGAATGTGAGCATCGGAACTCATGCTGCCTCGCCGTATTTTTCCCTGAGCCAATCGTAGCCTTGCTCTTCGAGCAGGAGGGCCAATTCGGGGCCGCCAGACTCGACCACGCGCCCATGTAACATCACATGCACGAAGTCGGGTTGGATGTAGTTCAAAATGCGCTGATAGTGAGTAATCACCATAGCGCCAAAATCGCCGCCCCGGAGCGCATTGACCCCCTCCGAAACGATCCGCAAGGCGTCTATGTCGAGGCCGGAGTCGGTCTCATCGAGAATGGCGATCTCGGGTTTGAGCACAGCCATCTGTAAGACTTCAGCGCGCTTCTTTTCGCCGCCGGAGAAACCCTCGTTGAGATAACGCCCCGCAAAGGAGTGATCCATCTTCAAGAGATTCATGCGCTCCTTGAGCATCTTGCGAAATTCGGGGATGGGAATCCCTTTGTCTTCCGGGTCTGCGGCTTTGCGATGGGCGTTGATCGCCGTGCGCAGGAAATTAGCCACGGTCACGCCTGGGATGGCAACCGGATATTGAAACGCAAGGTACAACCCTAAATGAGAACGCTCATCCGGCGCTAATTCCAGGATTCTTCCCCCTTTGAAGGTCGCCTCCCCCTCCGTGACCTCGTAATTGGGATGCCCCATCAGGGCATACGCTAATGTGGATTTTCCGGTGCCATTGGGGCCCATGATGGCGTGAATCTCGCCTTTGCGCACGGTGAGATCAACGCCTTTGAGGATTTCGGTTCCTTCGACATGGACATGCAAATTCTTGATCACTAACTCAGACATAGAGAAAGCTCCTCGGCAACCAAGTGGTTTTCTTACGTGACTGCCTCGATAATGTTTTATTCGCGATAAGAACCCACATCCGTTTCGCAAGGCAGCCTCGATTTCCAAACGATAGCCTGTGTTCACCGAAAAAACACATGAACGAGGGGGCGGGGCGGCATATATGGGGGTGCGTGCTGTGCACGCACCCCCATATATGCCGCCCCGAATCCTCTACTCGTGATTTTTAAAGTGGACTCATAGCCTTCCATCGTTTTTAACGAGCGGTATTATAGCACGCTCAGTTAATTAGGTCAATATTTTAGATAATATTCATATAAATTATTGACAGCGGATCGAGCGGATGATATACTGGCAGAAGCAACTCGAATGAGTCTTATCAAGGTTTGGCATGTCGAACACGCGCGAAAAAGTTCTCGAAACCCTGCTCGCCCGCCAGCGTTGCACGATCAACAATCTGGCTGACACAGTAGGCATAAACCCTATCTCCGTGCGGCACCACATCAACAAGCTGGAAGCCGCCGGCCTGGTGGCATCGGAAGAGGAGCGGCATGGCGTGGGACGGCCGCGCCTGGTATATTTCCTCACCGAAAAGGGGATAGAACAATTCCCCAGCCGCTACCTGACGTTGACCGTGCGCTTGTTGGAGCAACTCAAAGAAAACATGCCAGAATCTATGGTGGGGAAACTCTTCACCCAAATGGCCGACGATCTAGCGGCGGATTACGCTTCAGAATTGGCGTTGGGAGAACTTCCAATCGAGGAACGCCTGAACCTCGTCAAGGACCTTCTCAGCACGGAAGGTTTCACGATGGAATGGGAACTCAAGGAGGATGGCTATCACATCCGTGAAATCAGTTGCCCCTACTACCATATTGGACAATCCCATCCTGAAGTTTGCACGGTTGACGAGACCTTGATTTCCAATATGCTCTCCGTCCCCATCGAAAAGGTAAAATGCATCCTCGATGGGGATTCCCACTGCACTTATATCGTGCTAGGATCAGAGAAAACAACCCATCAACCATGAGTCTATTACGCCCCCGTCCCACATGGCAAATCGAAGAAAGCCATCCTGAGCTTTTCACCCGGCTCGACGAAACCTTTCGTCAGGTGATGGACCCGGAAATCGGGTTGAACATCATGGAATTGGGCCTGGTGCGCAATGTCAGCATAGATGCTGAAATGGATAGCGCCCATGTGGTCATGATTATGACCACGCCTTTCTGCCCCTATGCCCATGCGCTGTTGGAAAGCGCTCGCGCCAGAGCGGAGAAAGTGCTCGAAAAACCCACGACGATCGAGATGGGGATGGAATATTGGGACCCAAGCTATATGGAAGAGGGCGTCGGCGCCGATTGGGGATTATTCTAATCACCCCCTTTCATCCCCTCATTTTCGCTATTTTTAGACACTTCACAAAATTTTTGCTTCATGTTATCCTTGCGCAGCTTTCCGCTCCCAGCGCATTCGCGGCGCGGGGGCAAATCCCGTGGAAAGGAGGTAAATATGCGCGAATACGAACTCGTCGTCATCATCCATCCAGATCTGGACGAAACGGCAACCAACGATGCCATCGAACGGATCAAAGGCTGGATCACAGAAGCAGGGGGTTCGGTTGGCAAAGTTGACCGATGGGGAAAACGCAAACTGGCCTATCCCATTCGAAAACAGAATCATGGTCAGTATTTTCTGTTGAATATCACCATCGCCCCAGATTTTGTCAACGGGCTGGAGCGCAATCTACGGTTCCTGGAACCTGTGATGCGTTTCCTGATCACTTCAATCAACGCCTGAGTACAGGAGGCTGATATGAGCCGAGGCTTAAACAAAGTCATGATCATCGGTCACCTTGGGCGCGATCCAGAGATGCGGTACACCCCCTCCGGTCGCCCGGTGACGACTTTCAGTGTAGCTACCAATCGCACCTGGAATACATCCGATGGCGAACGGCGCACGGAGACAGAATGGTTCAACGTAGTCGCCTGGAACAAACTGGCTGAAATTTGCAACCAGTATCTGGTCAAAGGTCAGCAAGTCTACATCGAGGGACGTCTGCAATCCCGCCGCTGGGAAGACTCCAACGGCACGAAACACACCTCGGTCGAAATCGTGGCCAACGAGATGATCATGATCGGCGATCGCCGCGCGGATGAGGAAATCTCCGATGACGAACCGATCGAGGATGAATTTCCTTTCTAGCCTGGCTTGTCTAGCTAATATCCATTGAGTCCACTGAAAAAACTACGAGCAGAGGATACGGGGCGGCATATATGGGGGTGCGTGTTGCACACGCACCCCCATATATGCCGCCCCGCCCCCTCAGTCATGAGTTTTTTCGGTGAATTCATCCATATAGAAATAATCAGGAGTACGAACCGTGACCACATACGAAAGATACGAAAGACGGCGGCCGCAGAAGCAGAAAGAGGAACAACAGCAACAGCGATTTCTACGCCCAAGAAACTGTCGCTTTTGCGCCGACGGCAAAATTGTCATTGACTACAAGAATACCGAACTTTTACAAGGCCTTGTCTACGA
>VGOC01000065.1 GCA_016865865.1 Chloroflexota bacterium | reverse complement strand
CGAATCTGCCCTCGACCAGTACTATGAACTCGCCGGCTGGACGAAAGACGGCATCCCGACCGCAGCGACGCTCGAGAAACTCGATATCGAGTGGGCTGCAGAGTTCTTACCGGTGTGATGCGTGATCCGTGAATTGACGGAGGCTATTACATCACGTATACTTGCCAGCAGCGGTTTGTTTTCTATCGAAAGGACTCGCGATGAGAGCGTCAGTGATGAGCAGCCCGTTTCAACAAGCCCTCGAGGTGATCGAGCGATTATCGGCTGAGGACCAGGCCAACCTGATGGAAATTGTCCAGCAGCGGCTGGCTGAAATGCGCCGGGCGGAGATCGCGCGCAACGCCCGCGACACGCTCCTGGCTTTCAGGGAGGGACGCGCACATTACGGCACCATCGAGGATTTGAAGCGAGACCTGTTGAGCGAGCCATGAGACACCTGGTCTGGGACGCCAGTTTCCGCCGCGCCTTCAATCAAAGAACCCGCCGCCAGCCGTCCTTGCAGCAACGCATACTGGATGTGCTGGCGGTGCTGGTCGAAAATCCCTTCGAGCCGGCCCTGAAAACCCACAGGCTGCATGGTGAGTTGGAAGGGTTGTGGGGGTGCTGGGTGGAGTATGATTGCCGTAATGTCTTTGCCTTTGAGCCCGATCCCTCAGGAGGCGGCGATCTTATCGTGCTGGTAGATATCGGCTCACATGATCAAGTATATTGAGTCAGGCGGGAAATCATGCTTGATCGCACAAGTTCCGTACATCCCTATCTTCCTACCCCCCTACATCCTATGACCCTCTACTCCGAATCCTTCCCCCACCTCTCCCCCGTCTGGACGCGTTACACGCCCATCGTCTCCGAGCGCGCCGAGGGGTGCTACGTCTACGACCAGGACGGCAGCGCCTACCTGGACTTCACCTGCGGCATCGGCGTGACCAACACCGGTCACTGCCATCCGAAGGTCGTGGCCGCCATCCGCGAGCAGGCCGGGCTGTTCCTGCACGCCCAGGCCAACCTCGTTGTCCACAAGCCGATGCTGGAACTGGTGCAGGAACTGCGGACGATCATCCACCCCTCTATTGACGGCTTCTTCTTCAGCAACTCCGGGGCGGAGGCGCTGGAGGGCGCGGTCAAACTGGCGCGCGCCGCCACCGGCCGCCCGAACGTGATCGTCTTTCAGGGCAGCTTCCACGGGCGGACTTCCGGCACGATGGCGATGACCACCTCCAAGACCATCTATCGAGCCGGTTACCAGCCGCTGCCGGCCGGCTTCTTCGTCGCGCCGTATCCGTATGCCTACCGCTACGGCTGGGACGAGGAAACGACCAGCGCCTGGTGCCTGAACGAACTGGAATTCCTGCTCGCCTCGCAGACCGCCCCGCAAGAGACGGCTGCCATCCTGGTCGAGCCGGTCCTCGGCGAGGGTGGCTACGTCCTCCCGCCGGCCTCCTTCCTGAAAGGGCTGCGTGAGATCTGTGATAAGCACGGCATCCTGCTCATCTTCGACGAGGTGCAATCCGGCTTCGGGCGGACGGGTAAATGGTTCGCCCAGGAGCATTTCGGCGTCGTTCCCGACATCATGACCGTGGCCAAGGGCATCGCCTCCGGCCTGCCGCTTTCGGGCGTTTTCTCGCGCCTCGACTTGATGAAGAAGTGGACGCCCGGCTCGCACGGCGGGACCTACGGCGGCAACGCCGTGTCCTGCGCCGCGGGCGTGGCCACCATCCGCGCGATGCGCGAGGAGGACATGCTCGGCAACGCTGCCCGGCGCGGCGTCCAGTTGATCACCGGCTTACGCAAACTCCAGGAGGAGTATCCCGGCATCGGCGACGTGCGCGGCCTGGGGCTGATGGTCGCCACCGAGTTCACTGCGCCGGATGGCAAGCCCGATAAGAACACCGCCAAAACGCTCATCCACGCCTGCCAGGAGCGCAGACTGCTGCTGCTCTCCTGCGGCACCTTCGACAACAGCATCCGCTGGATCCCGCCGCTGATCGTCAGCGAGAAGCAGATCAACGAGGCGCTGGGGGTCCTATCCGACGCGCTGAAAGAGGTGACCTGACAATTTCATCCTGGAAAACTGGCTCTGAACCGATACCCTGACCCGCAATCCGCAATCTGCAATCTGCAATCCAAAATCTAAAATCGTAAATTCCTGGAGTCCCATGCCGAACCTCGACCGCTCTCGTCTCGAGTCCCTGTTGCGCGCGGAAGAACAAAAATTCCACGCCGGGCATCCCAAATCCTACGCCCTCTACCAACGCGCCCAGGCATCCATGCAGGGCGGCGTGCCGATGCTGTGGATGATCCGCTGGGCCGGCACGTTCCCGGTCTTCGTGAAGGAGGCCAAAGGCGCGCACTTCACCGATGTGGACGGGCGCACGTACATTGACTTCTGCCTCGGCGATACCGGCGCGATGACCGGCCACGCGCCGGATGCGGCGGTGAAAGCCATTGCCGAACAGGCCGCCAAAGGCATTACGCTGATGCTGCCCATCGAGGATGCCATCTGGGTCGGCGAGGAACTCCAGCGCCGCTTTGGCCTGGAATACTGGCAGTTCACCCTCACCGCCACCGATGCCAACCGCTTCGCCCTGCGCATGGCGCGCGAGATCACCCGCCGCAAATACGTGCTGGTTTACAACTACTGCTATCACGGCTCAGTGGACGAATCGCTTGCCGGGCTGGATCAGAATGGCAAGACCGGTCCACGCGGGTGCGGGCGGCGACATAATCAACGTCCAGGGCGTCGGCGCGACTGCTACATTGAATCTCGGCGATGACGACGACACGGTGAACGTCGGCGCGCTGATGCCGCTGACGGGCGGCAACGTGAACAGTATCGGCGCGCTGCTCACCGTGAAGGGCGATGCGGGCAATGATACGCTCTATGTGAGCGATGCCGGCGATGCGAACGCGAACGTCGGCACTCTCACCGCGACGATGCTGACGGGCTTGGGCATGACCAGTGGTATTACGTTCGACACAGTCGAGACCGTCAGCGTTGCGCTCGGCAATGCGCCAGTTGGCACGCAGAACACGTTCAACATTCAGTCCACCGCGAGCGGCGTAACGACGGTTGTGAATGGCGGTTCGGGCGACGAAGTGTTCAATGTCGGCAATGCGAGCAACTCGCTCGACCAGATTCTTGGCGCGTTGGTGCTCAATGGATATGCGCCTGCCGCCAGCGACGCGCTCAACATCAACGACTAGGGCGACACGAACGATAACCTCTATCTGCTCAGCGGGACGACGCTCGATCGCACGAATATGGCCCAGTTGACCTATGGTTCATACGAAGATATGTATCTCAATACTGGTATGGGCGCCGATACGATTATCCTGAGCGATACCCACCCAGGCGCTACCACTGTGAATGCCAACGATGGGGCCGATCTGGTCGTCATGCAGATGACCAGCGGAACGACCACGGTCAATGGCCAGGGTGATGACGACCAGTTCATCGTTCAGAATACCGGCGCCGGGCAGACTACCACCCTGAATGGCGATGCTGGCCTGGATGCCTTCACCGTGCAAGCCACCGGGCTGGGTTCCGTGACCACGCTCAACGGCGGCGATGCCGCCGACACCTTCGACGTGCAGACCATCGCCGGGGATACGACGGTCAACGCCGGGGCTGGGAACGACACTGTCAATGTCTCATCCGATGCTCCCACTAACCTGGGCACACTGAACGGCCTCGCCGCCGCGCTGTTTGTGTACGGCAATGCCGGCGTGGATATCTTGAATGTCAGCGATATTGGCGATCCAACGAACAACACCGGCGATCTGACCAGCACGCAGTTGACCGGTCTGGGGATGGGCGGGGCGCTGACCTATGGTGGGTTCGAGATCTTGAATATCACGCTTGGCTCAGGGTATGACCTGATTTCTGTCCACAGCACCCATACGCCGGGGATCACGAATCTGGATGCCGGCCCCGGGGATGACACCTACCTGGTCTTCCCTCATTGGGGAGACATAATCGTTACCGAACGGGCTGGTGGCGGTACGGATACGCTGGACTTCACGCCGGTTCCTTGGGGTCTGATCTTCTTGATCGGTGTTGGCCGCGGTGTGAGTGTCAGCGACGGTCTCAGCTTGCTCTACCATCCCGATAACAGAATTGAGCACCTGATCGGCAGTTCAGGGGATGACTGGTTCGTCATGGGCCCGGGGTCATCGTTGGCGGGCGGTCGCGGAACCATCACAGGTGGTCTGGGCTATGACATCCTTTCCTACGAGCACTATGCCCCTTATTATCACCGGAGCATCTACAATGGCGTTGGGCTGGCTGCCCCGGCGGATGTGGAGCATGTCATCTTCCCGCCTGAGCCGCCTGCCAAACCTGATGTGATCTATGAATTGCTTGGGTATTATGGGGCAGGGAAATCTCTCGATGAGCTGATTGATCTGGTGCTGTCTGATCCGGGGACTTATCGGCCGGGTAGTAGCGTATCGTTGCCACTCAATGTCGGGGTGCCGACTTCGATATTGACGCCAGCCAACAACCTGGTAGTGTTCTCGAGCAGTATCGGTGGTGTTGTAGAAGTCAGAGATCTCGTGGGTAGCGATATAGCGAATTACTATGCTGTCCTGCCCGGCAACAATTACATCGGTCAGGGAGGGCGGGTCGAGACTTTTTCTGCCACGGCCGAATACATTCGTGGTATTCAGTATCTTTTGTCCAATGGGAGTGCATCCTTGAGTACGCTGCCTGATGGGGAAAGCATGGCGGTGATCTTCCAGCTACCCGCTTACATGCTGGGGCGTACAATGAGCATCATGTGGTGGGATGAAGCGCGCGGCATGTGGCGGGAGATTGCCTATAGAGTTACGCCTGATGGCAGGTGTATAGCCATAACAAACCTCACAGGCACTTTCATACTCGTGACAAAGGATTAGAGGATATTCCCAAATCTTGTCAGAACCCAAACGGCACCAGTTGCTGTTCAAGATCGCCGATCGGCAGTTGGATGGGCTAGATTTTAGTCAGAACTGATTGGTGTGCAATGGATCGCCTCTTCAACCGCCACGGCGATGGGCGCGCCGTATGCGTGGCTGCCGATCATGGCTACATGTGCGATGGCGACGCCTTAGAAACTCATCTCGCCCCTCTGCGCATCGAGCCGGGGGAGGAACTGGGTCTCCTGGACACGATCAGCGCGGGAGGGGTGATTGGCCTGGCTAGGGAGATGTTTGGGCGCGGCATTTTGAACGCCGCCGACCTGGATGGGATCAAACCGCGCTTCGGGGATGCCGGGGCAGCCCTGGCCCTGGTGGAAAAGATGGCGCGCGGGAGGGCTGCGGTGAGTGGCTTTTTCAGGGGGTGGCTGCGATTTCCAGGCGTTTTCCTGAAGCGATTGATTTTGCTGTCTCAGCCGTTCGTGGTTGTATCAAGCAGAGGGCAGGTGGTAGAATTGGTGACCATGCTGAATGAATATTATCCGTAACTGCTCAGCCATCGAACGGATTAGCCCGAAAAAAGGGTGTGCGAAGGGGGCTACGCCCCCTTCGCACACCCTTTTTTCGGGAACTTCCCCGTATGGCTGAGTAGTTACTATTATCCTATCATGGGGTGGGACGAGTATGGCGCGCCAACACCCAAGCGATTGCGGATGCTAGAACTTTTCACGGATACAGCAGCATGATGATCCCAAACCATCCTGAAGCTATCGAAGCCACCCAGGAACTGATCCACGAACTGCGCGGCGCAGTTCGTCATGTGGCCTTCGACCAGATGACGCGCCTGTTATACAGCACCGATGCCAGCATCTATCAGATGATGCCCGTGGGGGTTGTCTTCCCCAGGGATGCCGACGAAGTCTGCGCCGCCCTGGAGATTACAGGAAAGCATGGCGTGCCTGTGTTGCCGCGCGGCGGAGGCAGCAGCCTGTGCGGGAATGCGATTGGTCATGCGCTGATCCTCGATCTCTCTCGCTACATGGATCGGATTCTCGAAATAGATGCCGAGAATCGTATCGTCAGGACCCAGCCGGGGATAACCCTGGGAACGCTCAATCAGGCGCTGGCCAGGCACAAACTGATCTATGAGCCAGACCCCGCCAGCGGCGACCGCGCCACCATGGGAGGCATCATGGGGAACAACGCTACCGGAGCGCATTCCATTACATATGGAATGGCTCATGACCACGTTCTTACAACGGATGTGGTGCTCTCGGATGGCAGCCGGGTCAACTTTGGCGCGTGTGATGGAGATTGGCAGGATCAGGCTGGTCGCCCTGGGCTGGAAGGCGCTATTTATCACTCAGTAGCGACGGTGCTCGATGAATATGCTGCGGAGATTGCCTCTCGTTATCCAAAAACCTTCCGCCACGTCGCTGGTTATAACCTGCATGTCCTGGCCCGCCAGGAGCGACCTAATCTGGCCCAGTTGATGGTCGGCTCGGAAGGGACGCTGGGCGTCATTACGGAGGCATCCTTCAGCCTGGTGCCTGTGCCAAAGGTCAAGCGGTTAGCTATAGCGCACTTCTCCGCTGTTCGCGCCGCCATGGAAGCAGTGCCGACGATCCTGGAAAGTAACCCCATCGCTGTCGAAGTCCTGGATAAGATGTTGCTCGATTTGACTCGCGACAAAGTCGAGTATCGGCGATTGATGACCTTCGTGGAGGGCGATCCCGAAATTGTGCTGCTGGTGGAATTCGCCGGCGAGGATGAATCCGAATTGGATCACGGCATCCGGTTGCTGCAATCGAAATTAAAGCAGATCAATCACCACGGACCGGTGGTGATCGTTGCTGACCCCAGGCAGCAGGCCAATGTCTGGTATGTGCGCAAGGTCGGTCTGGGCATCTTGATGAGCGTGCGCGGCGACGCCAAGCCGATCCCGTTCATCGAGGATGCTGCCGTACCGGTCGAGCA
This sequence comes from Chloroflexota bacterium, assembly GCA_016865865.1. Lineage (GTDB taxonomy): Bacteria > Chloroflexota > Anaerolineae > Anaerolineales > UBA11858 > NIOZ-UU35. The sequence continues at coordinate 10,195 of VGOC01000065.1, read as the reverse complement.
TCTGGCTGATTACATTACTGAAATTTCTGATTACTGCTATCAGGCTGGGGTGGAACAGGTGGCGATCTATGCCCATGCCAGCGCCGGATGCATCCATGTGCGCCCGTTGGTGAACCTGAAAACCGGGGTGGGTGTGCGTCAAATCCGACAGATTGCCGAAAAGTCGGTGGAGTTGATCCTCAAATACAACGGCACAACTTCAGGCGAGCACGGGGAGGGCCTGGCGCGCAGCGAGTTTTCCGAACGGCTTTTCGGGAGCAGATTGACACGCGCCTTCGAGGAAGTCAAAGCTGCTTTCGACCCGCAGAATCGCTTGAATCCTGGGAAGGTCGTCTATCCGTCGCGCATGGATGATGAATCTCTGCTGCGCTACGGCAGCCAGTATGAAGCGCCTTTTCGACCCAGGAATACCGTATTTCGTTTTCGCGCCGAAGGGGATTTCGCCAGGGCAGTCGAGATGTGCAACGGCGCGGGCGTTTGTCGGAAACTTGGGCAGGGGGTGATGTGTCCATCCTTCCAGGCTACTCGCGACGAAGCGAACAGCACCCGCGGGTGCGCAAACGCTTTGCGCGCCGCCATGATAGGTCTGCTTGGAAGCGAGGGAATGACCTCTCGAGAACTCTACCAGGTGTTCGATTTGTGCCTGTCGTGCCAGGCATGCAAGAGTGAATGTCCTTCTTCTGTGGATATGGCCAGGCTCAAGGCAGAGTTCCTACATATATATAATCGAGAGCACGGCATTCCTCTGCGCTCGCGCCTGTTCGCCAGGATCGGAAGATTGAATGAAATCGCGCAGCCTTTTGCCCCGCTGGCGAACTTTTTGATCCATGGGCCGGGGAAATGGGTTTTGACCTCTCTTGGCATCCACCCCAAACGGACTCTGCCCAGGTTGTCGTCACAGACATTCAGCGCCTGGTACCGAAAATCGAAACGAAATGGCGGCTTTTCCACCGAACGGATGCGAAACGAAGCGAAGCAGGTGGTCTTTTTCCACGATACCTTTATGGAATATTATGACCCCCAGGTTGGACAGGCCGCCATCGAAGTGCTCGAGGCTGCCGGTTACGACCCTATTATCCTTTTCGATAAACAAGATTCGGGTCGTCCTGCTGTCTCTAAAGGATTGCTGGAGGATGCTGCCAGACTGGCGCGTGGCAATCTCGAACTGTTAGCGCCTTATGCCAGACGAGGCATTCCAATCGTCGGTTGCGAACCCAGCGAGATGGCAATGCTGTTGGACGAGTATCCAGACCTGGCGCCCGGAGAGGTTGCAGATTCGGTTGCCCGGCTTGCTATGATGTTAGAGGAGTTGATCCTGCGCGCTGCCGATGCCGGGGACCTGAAGATGAACTTCGACCAGACACCGCGCCATATCCTGTTCCACGGCCACTGCCAGCAAAAGGCGACCTTCGGAACAGATAGCACGAAGAAGATGTTACAACTCATCCCTCACTGCACCATCGAAGAGATCGACGCAGGTTGTTGTGGGATGGCTGGCTCATTCGGCTATGAAAAGGAACATTACGATCTGTCTATACAGTTAGCAGAAATGGCGCTCGCCCCTCGAGTTCGCGCTGCCGATTCGTCCACGATCATTTGCGCTACCGGGACATCCTGCCGGGATCAGATTTTCCACACGACCGGAAGGAAGGCCTTGCACCCCATCGAGATATTCTCGGATGCTTTGATTGGGTAGTTCGACGACTACAATAAGCTATCAAGCAAATCAATCAATTCTTGATCCCCTCCCGCAGGCGGCGTCCAATCTACCTGTACAACCTCGACGCCTTGATCTTCCAGGCTTTCTGCAAACATCTTCAAGCCCAGGTTGATGACGATGAGGGGCTTGTGCAATAATTCGTCAATCTTGTTTGGCATGGTTGCCTCCTGACTCGGATTATCTGACAACTTTTGCGTGCACACGATCATTCCAAGAGTTTACAACAAAACGAGGCAGCCCTGGCGTTGCTGGGAAACACGATCGCACCTGCTTCTTGCAATAGTCTGGTTTGCAGATCCAAATCCTGCGGATCGCCATCCGTGCCGCAGATGGATGCGACCACGGTCAGCGCGCCGCCGCGCTGGCTGGCAGTCTGCCGGGCTTCCAGAATAGCATCCAATAACTCACCCACCGGATCCGCAGAAGCGTTGTAGCCGAGGATGAAATCCAGGAAGAGGATGGCCACTTGTGGCTCGAGGCTTTCGGTCAGGATGCGCTGTTTGCGTAAAGCGCCGTCTATCATGGGGTGGGGCTTGCCTAACGTGTAATATTCATCTCCCATATCAACCAGCGTGTGAGCGCGGCTTCGGTCGGGATGCTCGAGGGCAAAGCGAGGTTCCAGGGGGGCGTTCGAATAGACCTCCAGCCCTGCATCCTGCATAATTTGCTGCGATTGGTAGCAGAATGTGCCGCCTGCAAAGATTCCCCGTAAATATTGCTGCTTTGGAGACCATCGCGCCCGTTCGTTTTTGATCCACTTCAACTCTTCAGGCCTGAGGTTTGGTTTTGAGACTGCCGGGCCATCGTCTTCAAAGTAAATCGTCCATTGGACGGCTTCATCTATGGTTCGAGCAAATTTAACCTTTTTATGGGTGTCAGGCAGATGATCAATGCCTAAGAAGCAGCAAATGGCTGGTTTTTTGCATTGATCCAATCGCTCCAATAGTTTCTCGAGCATTTTCTTTCCGGGGGGTTTAGAGATAAAGACAATGATCTTTGTGCCAGGATCATCTTCGAGCGCATCGAGCGCTGCCAGGGTGGTTAAGCCGCCAATCGCATCCGAAACATCATTCGTCCCTGTGCCAATGGCATGGGAGATGCCCAAACCTGCATTATGGATCTGGCAGGTGAACTCCTGCAAGCCTGTGCCCGAGGCGCCGATTGCGCCAATTGTTCCCTGCCGAACCGCGTTCGCAAATCCAATTCCAACGCCACCGATCAAGCTCGTCCCGCAATCCGGCCCCATCACCAGTAGATTTTTTTGGGAGGCGCGGCGTTTCAACTCGAGTTCGTCATCCAGGGTAACATTGCTGCTGAAGATGAAGACATGCAGGTTTGCCTCGAGGGCTTTGCGCGCTTCGCTGGCAGCATATTCGCCAGGGATGGAGATCACTTCCAGGTTAGCTCCAGGTTTTTGCGCCAGGCCATCCTCGAAGGTGCGCCAGACCGAGACAGGCGCACTGGTGGTCATGAACTTCAAAGCCTGGTCTAGATCACCCAGAACCGCATCTACAACCTGTCGAGAATCAGCCACCACTTCCACGATCAAGTCGTTCGGTTGGGCCTCATCGATCTGAGGAGCATGAACGCCAAGATCGGCCAGGAGTTCTTTGTTCTTCTCGCTCCCCATGAGCACAGCCGTGTTTTGAACGCCCGCCGCATCCGACAGCCGCTTATTAACCCCCATAAGAAAGACGGAGTCATAATATTGATTTTTGCGGATTACGAAACCAGTTGCCATATCAGTTAACGTTGTACTTCCTGCCAAACGCGATCAGCGCCTGTTTGAAACACTCCATCGGCGGGCGGACGAGGCTGGCCCCGATGATGGGATAACCTGGATCCTTGTGAGCGATGGCCGTGTCGATGATGGGGGCGATATTGGTCTGGACGACTTTGCGGATATCTATGCCCACGGAAGCGCCCATAAAGCCCAAGGCGGGCATCAGGTAAGTGGGGTGAGTGGCAACGGTGATCTTTTTCATCTCACGAGAGTAAGCCAATGCCTGTTCGGGCGTACCGCCGACCAGGCTCAGGATGCCCGGCGCGCCGCCGATGACGAATGCGCCCCAACCGACCGTTTCAGTGATGGCCGAGTCGCCCATGTCGAAACCGGCGTCTTCAGAGGAATACCCTGGCAAATATAGGCCGTCCACAGAGGGCGCCGGGGCGGTGAACCACTCATCCCCCAGGCCGCTGACGCGAATGCCAAACTCAGCGCCATTGCGAGCCATCGCCGTCACCACGGTGCTGTATTCGACCCCATGCGCCGGGTCGCTGATTGCTTTGCCCGCGGCCATCGCCAGGCCCAGGAAGATCAGGTTATGGTTGGTGATGTAGCCTAACGTGGGCAGCACGGCATCTTTGGGCATATCTGCCTGGGCTATAGCGAACGCCATCTTGTTGGCAAACAGGCTGGAGGCCGCGCTGTGGCGGTTGTGCAGTTCGTCGCCCATCTGCAACGCCTGGATCATGATCGGCTTCAAGTCCAGGCCGCCGATCTTGGCCAGGGCTGTGCGCAAGGTTGGCGCCCAGATATCACGCCACCTGCGCAACCCTTCCAGGGGCTCCTGACTGTACTCCCCAAATTGCTGGCGTCCTTCGACCTGGCGACAAAAAGCGCGGTTGCCGAAGGCCTTGTTTTCGACCACCCAAACCGGCGCGGATTTCGAAATCGTCCTGGCCATAGGCCCGACGGCCTGGTGATGGTGGTTAGGCCCCAGGAGGATATCTCCTTCTTCGAGCAAAGCTTGGGCGCCTTCGACGGTGTTTGCCCATCCTTCGTATAGCGCAATCCCCAGGATGGCGCCGCGTTGTGCGCCGCACATGCGGGCCCACTCGATTGGCGGACCGGAGTGGAGGATCATGCGATCCTGCAACCCCGGGATGACCTCGCCGGCCGGGGCGATATCCACCAGCACCGGCTCGCCTTGAATCATCCGCTGGGCGGTCTCTTCATTGGCTTTTTCGATCTTTTGTTTGATATCCATAACTCGGCTTCCTTCTACAACCAGATTCCTTGGGACGCAGATGGACGCGGATTCGCACGGATTTTTTGCAATACCGCAAAACTCACTATGGACTGTTGGCATGGGGAAGCGCTTTCCACCTTTGAACCAGTTTGCGGAGTTGAGTTTCAGATTGTCTGATCGAGCGCGTATGCAGCTTGAAACGCGCTCGGTGAGTTTGTACACGCTGTTGCTCCTGCAAGAATTCATAGCGTTCTACCTGCGACAAGGCGGCACCGGTTTCGGGCAACGAACTGGGGCCGGGGATCAACTTCCAAGCCCCTTCCCGCTGCAACAGGCGTTTGACCGCTCCCACCTGCCCGGTCGTGGAAAGCAAGCGTCGGCGCAAGTCACGGAACTCACTTTCGCGGGCGTTGTTGGTGCGGGGTAGACCAGGGATATCGTAGGTATAGAACAAACCAGGAGCATAGCTTTGCGAGACCTTGCGGATTTTGTTGCTGAAGGTCTGCAAACGGGGGGAAGCCATTCCTTCAGCGGCGATGCGGGCGAGAGAGCTTTCCCATTCTTTCCGCACCTGTTCACCGGTGCGGGCAGGTTTGCCTTCTGGGTCAAGCGCTTTGGCCAGATCAGTCAACCATTTTGCGCCCTGGGACAGTTCGGCATATTCAGAATGAACAGCCTGGATGGCGCGTTGCAGGCCGATCAGCAATTGCGACAGGCGCGGCTCGGGGCAATGCTGGAGCAATTCCTGCACACAGGCGATCATTTCCTGCAAGCGGGCATACATTTCGATCCCTGCCAGACGAAAGGGCGGGCGTCCTTTCAGGGTCAGCAAGTAACGCACCCGTGATAGGATGGCCTGCACTACCTTTTCCTGCTCTTGTTTCACGTCTTCGCCCGTGTTGGGTAGAGGGACGGCGGTTGAAACAGGTGCGGGTGTCGGGGTGGGAGAAGGAATCAGCCCTGTCACCGTCAAGACGAGCGGCTTTTCGGCCTGCTTCTGGCGGATCAAGTCTCCCACTTCGGCGCGCACCCCCTGACGCAAGCTGATTTTCATCTGCTCGTCGGCTTCTGCCACCGCTTCAGCGGCATTGTCAAGGTAATGGAGTTGGCAAAAGCCATGATATGCCTTTGGAAAAACCGTCGCCACCGCCGGTAACAGCCCACGCTGCTTGTCGCTCAGCACCGCTTTGACCCTCAACTGCAAATCGGCGATCGGTTGTAAGAACTCCACGAAAGCCGCCTCATCCTGGCAACTCATCCAGCCACTGCGTAAGGTCCGACCGCTGAGTAGTTCTCGCACCACCCACAATTGTGGTTCACCCCCCTCTGGCATCAAACCATCCATAGTCAAGATCAAGCCAAAACGCCGCGCCAACTCTTGCAACTCCACCAGATGTTGCCGCTCATGGCAGGCCAATAAGGGCAAATAACGTTGGTGGTATTGGTAACGCACATGTGCCTCACTAATTTGGATGCGCCCCGATAAGTTCTGTTGGATCGCTTCGAAGCGCAGGTTGCTCTTTTGCCGCTCCCAGCCAATTTGGGCGATGACATCATACCCGTAGGTGCTGTACTTCGGCGCAATTTGCTGCCAGGCCGCCGACGGCCAGCGCATTGCCTGACCATCACAAGTTGAATGGTCGCAACTCTTCGGCCGGTATGCAATCGTCATGACTTGGTTCATGGTTTGAACCGTTTTGAGACCGTTGAGATATGGCATTTCTACCAATGGTTGTTCACAGTGCGGACAAGACTCCAGTTCACATTTGTAGATTATCGGCCTTGTCTGGTATAATTCCTTGCGGGTTCTCATGCTCTGCTCCTTGTTCGGTGATCAAACAAGTGTATGACATGAGACCCCATTTGTTCAAGTCATAAGTGACTTTTGCGGTATTGCGAAGATTCTATAAAAAATCCCAACGTAGGAAAGGCTGTCAAAGAAAAAAGCCCCTATAGCAAGAGGCTTTTTCTGTGCACCCGGATCCTGGAGGGTGCTTTCTGCGCACCCGGAGGGACTCGAACCCCCAACCTACTGATTCGAAGTCAGGCGCTCTATCCATTGAGCTACGGGTGCAGACGCGAGTATTATACCTGAGATGGATGATTCGTCAATCAACATGAATAGTAACTGCTCAGCCATCGAACGGAGTAGCCCGAAAAAAGGGTGTGCGATGGGGTTACGCCCCCTTCGCACACCCTTTTTTCGGGAACTTCCCCGTATGGATGAGTGGTCACCATGAATATTTATTTTGCGCTAGCGATTACAGGGGGGCGGGGGGATGAGCAGGTGTACCAACGGATCGTTGATTTCCTCCAGGCCAATGGTCATGAAGTGCCTACCGCCATGCTGGCCCAGTCCGATGGTACTTCGAAGGACCGGGTGGTTGATCCCCTCGAAGTATATCAACGCGACACAGCCTGGATCATGGCCTGCGATGCGCTGATTGCCGAGATCAGCGCGCCCTCTCACGGGGTGGGCTATGAGATCGGTTACGCCTTGAGTCTGGGGAAGCCTGTCCTGTGCCTGCACAGGAGAGGTCTCAAGATCTCGAAAATGATTTCGGGCAATCCCCATCCCCATTTACAGGTGAGGGAGTACGAGGAGTGGGATGAACTCGAAGCCATCCTGCGGATGTATCTGGATTCTCGCTAAATCTGCTGTCAGATGGATGTTAGTCAGGCAGACCGGCTGACGAAAGGCAAGCAGGTTGGCGAAAGAGCTGTATTACTTCTTAAGTTCGAAATCGTCTACCCAAACTGTAGCACTACCTGTCATCTCTTCAAATCCAAGATTGATATTTTCCAGCCGATCCAGTTGTACTTCTTGATCGACGAACTCGCTCAACTCCGTGCAAATCTGTGTCCATTGACCAGCCTCTACAACGACAATTCGCACTCCCTTTTCTACGCCAAGTAAATCTCTGAACTTTAACCTAAATGCTTGGTTGGGCTGCTCAGTATATGCCCAAAAGCATATCTCGCGGAACCCTGATGCATCGAAACCCTCTGGAGTGCCAATTCCCCAAAATCCAAACAAGCTTTCGACACTGTGGTATTCTATTCTGACTGCAACTGGCGTGCTATAGACAACATCGTATACGCCTTGACATAGAAATATGTCAGTTGATTGGTCCAGCGGGCCGTAGAATGAAACTTGGTTTGGCTCAGCACTGAGTTGCTGGAATACATGACCGGTAATCGATGGATGCAAGCAGGCGATAGGATCTGGCACAGAGGTTGGTGAAGATGTCTCTGTTGGAAGTGGTGTTTCAGTAGCTGTTGGAGAAGGGAGAGGTGTAGCTGTAGGGGGAGAGGCTACAATGAAAGTAATACTTCGAACAGTACTTTGTCCATCGCTGAATATTTCAACGGTCACCGTGTCAGTTCCCGGTGTATTTGGCGCAGTGTAGATTACGGAAGGTGCAGTTTCGGAGGAAATTTCTCCTCTGCTGGCTGTCCATCGAAAACGAAGATCTGCCCCAGAGGCGCTTATTGTTAGGCTTGCTGTCTCGTTTGCGTGTATCGCAGTGCTTGGGCTTACGTTTATGTCGCTTACTATGAGAGGGGAAGCTTGTGGTTTGCATGCTACCAATAGCATAACAAACAAAATACTCATCGAACATCGACTTATTGTTTTTAGGGATACGAACATTTTTAACCTCGCGTTTCTTATTAGGCACTTACTGCTTCAACATCGACAAAATTTTGTCGATTTTTGTGCCGCCTTGAGGAGCACATTTCGTACTGGCTGCCCCGCAGGGGCCACATCTTCTGGGCGCAATCCCAGACGATGCGTAGTACCTTAGCAGTGAGATTCTTGTTTTTTGTGCAAGTATTTGTAGATTTACTTAGATTCTGGATTTCTTATCTTTTTGGTTCTGGCTTGTCCAGGTTAGGGTTGTGTTTGGATGATATTTATCGAAAACCCACTAAATGTCATGCTCTCACTGCACACTGTTTTGGCTAATACAGTTAATGAAGCTCGATCTATTCCCGTTTGTGGGCTGTATCTTGTTGCACATCCATCACCATTTGCAAGTGTGCCACTGGTGGCCATCCATTCACAAACAGTATCTATCTTATCTGCTACCATTGCCTCGACAAAAATAATCTCGTTTTGGACTATGTCTATAGAATCTCCTGCTCTAGTTCGGATGATCGTCTCATCCGTATTAGTGATTGAAAAATCAAGGATATTGGGTGGAGGATTTTTGATAGAAAATGGTGATAAGCTAGTATGGCCTACATACACACTTACTGCGATAAGCAGAAGGGCTATCCCCCAGGAAAGAGTGTCCGATTTCGACCACAGAAGCAGATTCTTGATCAGGTCGATGATATCATCAAATGCGACAACCGCGAATCTTATATTGATTCTTCCAACGAGTGGGCCGAAAGTTTGCAAGAATAGGTGGAAAATCACTATACAGATCGTTCCAAGGCTAGCCGCGCTTGCCTGGGGTATCACGCAAGGCACATATGGTGTTGGAAATTGTGGTAGCCAAAGGAAATATAGCACAACCCATAACACTACATTGAAGAATAGTCGTATCCAGATATTAAGGTTTCGCATAGGAAGTTCCCAACTGCACCTTGGTAAATCATCTTACTGAATCTTCTGATTGTGATAACATGATCCAAGCCAGTGATCGTTCTGCCCAGGAAACTTACTTGATGGTTGAAAATAATTTCACTTTATTAATATGAGTCTTCTGAAAAAAGGTGCTGCGCTGCCGTCCGGTGGGGCATCAACGCCCAAAAAAACCGTTTTTTTGGTGCGTGTTCCCTTAAATCAGCGAATTTTTTGCCCGAAGTGGGTTATTACCCCGGCTTGTTTTGGAAAAAACGGTTTTTTTCAGTGGACTCTTAATATACATCAGTTTAGTATCCGAATCAAGAGGGGAATGTCCATATCCCCTTATTCGACGAGTTTGCTTCCAATGGGAGATTCGGTTATGCACTTACTGCTTCAACATCGACAAAATTTGTCGATTTTTGTGCCGCCTTGAGGAGCACATTTCGTACTGGCTGCCCCGCAGGGGCCACATCTTCTGGGCGCAATCCCAGACGATGCGTAGTACCTTAGCAGTGAGATTCTTGTTTTTTGTGCAAGAATTTGTAGATTTACTTAGATACTGGATTTCTTATCTTTTTGGTTCTGGCTTGTCCAGGTTAGGATAATAAGATGTGAACCCACCATGATCCAGAAATTCCAACCCGCCTACCTGAAACTTCTCGAGAGCAGCGAACTCGAAGAGCGCGTTGCCCAGGCCTACGAGCGCCTTGCCGATTGCGACGTTTGCGCTCATGCCTGCCACATCAACCGGCGCGCCGGGGAGCTGGGCAACTGTCGGACCGGGGAACGTGCCCGCATCAGCAGCTACGCGCCGCACATGGGCGAAGAACAGCCTCTAACCGGTTTCCGCGGTTCAGGCACCATCTTCATGACGCGCTGCAACCTGCGGTGCCAGTACTGCCAGAACCACGACATCAGCCAGACGGA
>VGOC01000064.1 GCA_016865865.1 Chloroflexota bacterium | reverse complement strand
TTGAAAGATTTCGTTCACTCCCGCTAGAATGGACTTGCCCAAGCCGAGATTCTCCTCTCTCTCGACGACCTGGATTTCACACCAATCCACCTGACGCAGCATCTCCCGGACGGCGCGCACACGGGTCTTGACCTCGGGAGATTTGGGTCCATCGGAAAATGCGTAAATCAGCGGAACGTGATTTTCGCGCAGGCAAGCCAGCGTGCGTCGCAAATGTTCGGGACGGGCGTAAGCGAAGAGCACAATGGGGATCATTGATTTCATGCTCGTCTCTCCGCAAGATACCCGCCATTCGTGAAAAGCGGCGTATCGGAAAAAGAAGCAAGTGTCTCGCCAAGTCGGAATCGTATGTTATATTTCTGGCAAAGCAAATTCTCGAACCGGGCCTTTGGAAAATATGTTACCGGATAGCGGCAAAGTCTGTCCTGGATATCCTCCGGCATGGGACCGGGCCCATTCGAACTCAACAAAGATTCTTGAAGTGTAATAATCTTATCCTTGGCGGAAAGAGCCAATCTGTTCAGAAAGAGAAAATTCGGAGCGCAATCCAGCATCTCTCTCACTGTGTTTTCCGGGTCAGGCACATATTGCAATGTTCCCGAGGAATGTATCAAATCCACGTGACCCAGCCTCGCTTTTACGCCGAGAATGGATTCGTGAAATCGTAATTCTTCTGTTTCAAGCCCTCGCCCCCTTCTCACCATGGCAGGAGTTTCTACAACAATCCAGCGGATCTTGACTCCGGACGGTAGAAGAGGGCGAAACATGAAGTAATGCGCTCCACAGGCGCCGCCGAAATCCATTATGATGAATTCATCGGTCCTGTTGCTATTTTGCGCCATTAAGATCGCGGCGAGCGATTGCAAAGTGGAGTCCTGCAAGGGAATACTCGAAGTGTCAGCCTGTTTCCTCAGACGGATGGTTTTTGAATAAACCACATCCACAAGCAGGCTATCTTCGTAGCCGCGCCCCCGGCAACTTTCAAGGGCCGCGGCATAGGACTCGAACGTCCGATTTCGACGGCTGCTGATGGACACGAACCGATGGACAACCTTATAAAGAATGGGCGGGATAAAATCCTGATATTTCATCTTAGACCTCACTGCAAGAACTCAAGCACAGGAAGGAGCCTGAGTACACAAAATAGAATTCCAAATAGCTAAAAAATGCGACAAAAAAGAATGCGCTGCATGATAGCGGCAGATTCTACGCACATTAACATGGATTGCGGAAGCAATCAGCAGGCAAGATACTCGAAATTGACCTCGAACGGGTAACTTACCGGCTCTGAAAGGATGCTTGACCGAGCGTACCGTGGCTTCGACAGCCGCCCGCAAGTTTTGCCCACAGTCTTGATGTTCCAGATAGACCTTGCGGCGTTGGGCAGCCTGGAGTTCCTTGGGAGTGAAGGCGAGTAGATAGCGACGGTCTCGTTTCTGCGGTTTGGTTCGACAGCGCCCTTCCTGGTGGAAAGGACAGGTAGAGCAAAGGTCGGGGTCAAAGCGAGTGTGTAAACCTGTGGTTCTGACGGGGGTAGGTGAAGAGGATGATGGGAATTGTGATGCTCATTGCGCTACCACTCATCTAGCCGATGCTTGCTCTATACGCCCATCAAGATGATATACCGTGCAATCGAAACCCCCATCCCAAGAGAACATCACGTTGAACAGATCAGGATTGTTGTAGAACACATCCTGCATCGGGTGATGATAATCAGCGAAAATCGCGCGACTCCACGTATCTGACCGAATCCCTTCTAATTGCCGCTCCGTATACTCAAAGAAAATCAACCGATGGGCGATACTCACGAGGTGCCACTTGTGCATCCCTTTTGCCCAAGAGAATAACATATCTTTCGCGAGGGTTGGCGTTTCGATATACCCGCGTTTACCCACCCGTACTATTTCAGCGCAGGTCTGCAAAGGGTTGTCAACATGCTCCAAAAGATGGGAGCAGTAAACAAAGTCAATGGCTTTGTCAGCGAACGGAAGATGGTCTATATCACCAAGCAAGAATGGTCGCCCATCCAATTTGATTTCTTCAGAACGATGCCGCGTGGTTTCTAGAAACCGATCCATCAGAATCGTCGCTAAAGGAAATGGATATGCACCACTGCCAATATCCAGTACGGTCGAACCCACTGGAAAATCGAATTCATTGAATAATTTTTGTTCAGCAAAACGCGAAGTTTCTGCGGGCCAGTGCGGACGCGGTAAGCGAAGCACTAGATCATATCCTTGTCGATCAAAAAAGCGCGTTGCCAACGCCTCGGCTTTCAATTCAACCCAACGTGCAAATCTCATTTCCCACTCTTGTTCGGCAGGCAAGTCGCACTTGGGTGAGAATCCTGTTTGTCATTCCAAATCAACTTGACCAGTATTGCCCCGGACGACATTCCACTTTGATTTCATAAGAACAGGGTAGCCTTTGGATTCGATGTATTCTCCGCCCTCAAAAAAACCTGATTCGATCGCGAGGACAAAACAATCTTGTATCCAATCAATTGGAGTACTGCCTGAACCGAGCCACAAATTGATATGGTAATTTCCTGGAGCCAGAGGCAAGCTATCTATTGATACCTTAATGATTGTCTCTCCAGGTCCAATTGAAAAAGACTGCCCCATGTGACGTGAGTATAGCTGGAAAATGGGCGAGTCCTGTTGTGACAAGACAGCGACAGCCAGGTCGATATTTTCATGCGTGTTTCCAGTCGACGGTTTACTAATCCCAAAAATAAATTCGACAGATTTTCCTGTTCGAGGCGGATTTGGCCAGACAGTGAATGTTTCAATTTTCGTGGTCTGATCCCCTATCCTCCGGTTTCGGTCAGGGGAAAAAACATTATGCGATTGGTCAACACTCAAATATCTGCTTACACTACTAGAAGTTTCCCCATCCAATCTAATGTACCCACTCTCAAGCAGAATCGACCGCTTGCACAAGTTTTGAATTACCGCCATATTATGGCTGACAAACAACACCGTCCGCCCCTCACCGGCGACATCCTGCATCTTTCCCAAACATTTCTTCTGGAATTCGGCATCCCCCACCGCCAGCACTTCATCTACCACCAGAATATCTGGTTCGAGATGGGCAGCCACTGCGAAGGCCAGGCGCACGTACATACCGCTGGAATAGCGTTTTACAGGAGTATCAATGAACTGCTCAACGCCAGAAAAATCGACGATCTCATCGAATTTCCCCTGCACCTCGGCGCTGGTCATGCCCATGATAGCGCCGTTGAGGTAGATGTTCTCGCGCCCGGTCAACTCCGGGTGGAAGCCTGTGCCGACCTCCAGGAGGCTGGCGATGCGCCCCTTGACTCTGACCACGCCCGAGGTGGGCGCCGTGACCTGGGAGAGGATCTTCAGCAAGGTGCTTTTCCCGGCCCCATTTCGGCCGATGATGCCCAAGGCCTCTCCCCGTTTGACATCGAAATCGATATCCCTGAGCGCCCAGATGGTTTCACCATCACGGTTGCCATAATCAGCTTCACCAATCTTTAGGTAAGGATCAGGCGTGCCGCGCTTTCTGGCCCACCTACGCTTTATGTCACCATAGAAAGTCCCCGTACTGATGACCCCCAGGTGGTATTGTTTGGACAAATTCTCTACTGAAATAACCGTATCCGACATCTATACCGTATCCATGAAAGTGGTTTCGACGCGGTTGAAGATCAGCACACCGATGAAGAATACAATCACAGCAAAAAACGCACTATAGAACAGATATGACGGGTTGAGGGAACTTGTCCCTAAAAATGCCAGGCGGAAGATTTCGATCACCGGAGTCATCGGGTTGGCAATCAACAGCCAGCGCCAAATGCCCTGGACGGAAGATAAAGGATAGATGACCGGCGTGGCATACATCAATAATTGCACACCAAAACTAACCAGGTGTTGCAAATCGCGGTATTTGCTGGTCAGCGAGGAGACAATAATTCCCAGCCCCAACCCCATTCCCGCCATCATCAGCACCAGAGCAGGCAGAACCAAAATCCACAAGTTGGGCCTGACTTCCGATCCCATCAGCAGGAAATAGCACCAGAACGCGAGGAACAAACCAAACCGAATTGCGAAGGAGATCAAATTCGAGATGGTCACCGACACCGGTATGCTCAACCGGGGAAAATATACCTTGCCAAAAATCCCCGCGTTTGCGGTGAAGGTATTCGATGTGCTCATCAGGCAACCGGAAAAATAACTCCAGATCGTATTTCCAGCCAGATAAAACAAGAAAGGGGGTAAACCATCCGTAGATAGTTTTGCGATGTTGCCGAAAATAACCGTAAACACCAGTGTAGTTAGAACGGGTTGAATCAGATACCATAACGGTCCCAAAATGGTCTGCTTGTAATAAGCCACGAAGTCGCGCCAGACGAACAGGCGCACCAGGTCGCGGTAACGCCATAACTCACCCAGGCGCAAATCCCACCAACTGCGCTGGGGACGAATGATCAGATCCCATTCTTCGTGAGTTATCATCGATTCATGTATAGTCATTTTACACTTCAGATCGTGTGCACGCAAGACTTGTCAGGGCATCGCCCGAAAAAGGGGTGTGGGGCGTGCTTCGCACGCCCCACACCCCTTTTTCGGGAATTCCTATGACAACTTTAGCGTGCACACCTTCAGATCTCTCCCGATGGTTGTTTGGGGAGGGCAGGCAGCATACTTTCAAGCACATGCCTGGCAGGTAAGTGTAACCGTTGAAGGCGGCGTTGTAATACAGGCACGGAATTCGACGTTATTTTTCGTTCATCGAGCGGAAAATCCCACAAAAGCCTCGTCACGATTTTGTGGATATCATACCTGATCAGGGCTTCTTTTTTTTTAACTTCCTTTTCCGTGGCAGCTACCAACGCATGGAGGAAAAGACCCAGCTGCTCTTCTGAGACTGGTTCGATCAACAACGATTTTCCGGATATCCCTACGGAATGGATGGCAAGTAGATTTTCATAAGCGACAGGCACTCGCTTTCGATCGGCCAACTCGAACAACTCTTCGAGCGAAATACTCCTGACGATGTAGAAAAGATCGAGAATATCCTTGATTTCGGCGCGGTCTTCGAAGGCGGTGATCTTGTTGGCGCCGATGTCTTGTAACGAGTTCGCGTAAATTCCCCCAGCCATTTTATCGAGGGTATCAATCAAATGAAACTCCCGGGAAAACTCGATTTTCATCATACCCCAGGGTTCCACCACGTAGAACCGGGCAAAAAAAATATCCAGGCGCTCGATTTCGATGGTTAACCCAGACGACTTCAGTCGAGCAGCCAAATCCGTGGCGATCAGCTTCAAATCGTCAGTGGTAGTGAAAAAGTCCAGATCGTCGGAATAACGATGTTGAAAATAAAACCGGGAAAGCGCAGTTCCACCCGTCAGGTAGATATTGTCATCATACAATGCCGCCACTGCCATTACCCGGTCTTGTAAGGGATACAATCTTTCCCGGTAATATTGCTGCTCTTCTGAAGTTGCCAGGCGGTAAAATTGGGCTAAGTTCGAGGTGGTCATAAGGTCATTCTACTGTCGGTAACACATTTCCAAGAATAACCAGGAGTTCTACATCATATCCAGGAATTCATCCACTGTCAAACCAGCATCGCGGATGATTTTACGCAGAGTTCCTTTCGGGATGGTCTTTCCGGGATGCACGGATACGATTGTCCACCGACCGTCTGGGTGCCGATAAGTGGCATGACTTCCCGACTGGCGGATCAACTGGAATCCGAGATTCTTCAAGACCTTGACAACCTGGCGGGAATCCGTGGCAGGCAGTTTCGCTGGCATGGTCTACACCGCGATCTCAACCAGGCCGGGAAGTGGAACAGGATCGCCGACAGCCAAGCGCGATTCAATGCATAACCTGATTGCATCCTTGATGTTCTCCAAAGCCTCTTCGTACGTTTTACCGTCGGTGTAACATCCAGGAATAAGAGGGCAATCTGCCAGATAAACATCATCTTCAGGAGCATATTCGATCACGACAGGATACTGATACTCTTTCATATTTTTTCTCACCTCGACACATGACTGGTTTTCCGGAATATTGTACTATACATTTTTTTAACCGCCATCAGCCCCTTCCCGAAGCGCCAATCCAATCCCTGTCGCTCCGTAACCGTTGCCATTATAGAGTGCGTAAACACTTCCTTTGTAGCGCAGCGGATGGGCATAACAGATCATCTCGGAATCCCAGCCCTGCGCCGAAACTTCGAGGGCCAACTTTTCGCCGCGCTGCCAGTGGATGCCATCATTTGAGGAGGCTGTGCCTACCCGATATGTATCGCTTCCGCCGCGGTAAGTAAACCACATCGTGTATAAATCGCCGCTCTTGAAGACAACCGGCCTCGCAATGGCATATTCGTCATCCTGATAGTCGAGGCACAAATGAGATGATGTTGACCACTGGATGCCGTCCTGCGACTCGGCGTATTTGACAGTGTAGTAATGCCTGGGTTTGCCCCCCGGCTCATCTAGTACCCATTGGGTGGCGGAGACATACCACATCTTGAAGAGACCATATTCGATCAGGACATACGGCGCCCCGGTGATATATGGATCATGATGGTTGCGGCCTAAAACCGGGGCCAGCGAATACCGCTGGTATGTGCGGCCACCGTCTTCGGAGATAGCCAGCCCGATGTGAAACGAAAACGGGACGGTCACAGCTTTCGACCAGCCGGTGTAGTAAAGATATTTTTTGTCGCCGACAGCGACCAGCGTCGAGGGCATCACGCCTGAATCGTCGAAGGCTCCCAAAGGGCCAAGATCTATGGTGGGTTCCTCTGAGATGTTGATAATCGCGAAGGGATTATCCATGTGGAAGTCGAAGTAGCCTCCCCTGGCCCTGTTTCGATCATCCCTGGCGGCGAAATGGACGCGCACAAGCCCATCGCCAAGGCTTTCAGGCAGTGGATTTTGGGCATGGGTAGCCATCCAATCGAAATGGCCCGGCTCGAAGATCAAGCCGATTTTTTGCCACCTGGGGATGTTCATTTATTTTCTAACCAGGAGAGTGAATTCGTACAGCGGGTAATCATGGATCAGGGATACCCACCTGGAAAAATTGCGTTTACAAAAATCGAATAACTCGCAGGGGTCCGCATAATACAGATCGTCTCGCATGAACTCTTTGTCGGAATAGCTCGTCAACGCATTGAACGAGAAACCCTTGAGGGATAGCACATCGAAATGATCTATGATTTCTCGAACATATCGAGACCATTCTTCGACAGAGTATTCGAGCCTTACGTTGAATATCCCGCTAGCCACTACATAATCATATTTCGTCAGATCAGCAAAATCGGAAGTCCATTTTACATGAGGTTCAGGATGCGATCTCCTGGCCTGCGATATCATCTTGTTCGAAGAATCGAAACCGGTGAAGAGAGGCTTACGTTTCCTGGCTTTCAAATAATCGAATAGCGCGCCGTAGCCGCAGCCATAATCCAGGATGGTGAAGGCATCATCCTCTTCGGCGATGACCCTCAAGAGTTGTTCGAACCTCAATTCCTGCGATTCTCTCGAATTCCAGTCCACGCCGAGATGCGTGGCGCCATGCCTGGTCAATTTGTTGTCGTAGTAATCGTTGACATCTCTAAGGATGTTATCCATGAGTCTACTGAAAAAACTACGAGTAGAGGATTCGGGGCGGCATATATGGTTATTTCGTCGGGGGAAACAACGCAAAAAACCGATCGCTATCCAGGGGGGCCTTGTTCGTGTCGGGAACGATGTACACGCCTTTGGGTTGGGTGTCCTTCGAGATCAACGCGTTGGCCCCGATGAAGCACTTTTCTTCGATGGTGACATTGTGGGAGATGGTCGCATTGACCCCGATGACACAAAAGGGTTTGATGACGACATTTCCGGAAATGCACACATGCGAGGAGATCCAACAATGATCCATGATCTCTGTCGAATCCCCGATCTGATTGCCAGACCAGATGATCACATTATTCCCGATCTTCACATCCAGGTTGATGGATTGGTTTTCCAGGATGAAGCAGTTCTCCCCCATGTTGATTTCTTCGATCCTGGGAATAGCGGAATGAGCATAACTGACAAATTCATATCCCTTTTGCCTGGCTTGCATGTATTTTTCGTAGCGCAATTGGTTCATGTTATCGAACCCGAGCGGCACGAACATTTTATATTCTTCGGGTGGGAATCGGCTTTCCACATCCTCGAATGGGAGTGCCGGTAATCCATGAAAATCATTGGCCTTCAAATATATTTTATCCAGCGTAAATCCAACGACTTTGTGAGGGCTATCTCCCATCAGGTAGCGATAGGCGACATCCGCGCCTCTGCCGGTTCCGAAAATCACCACTTTGCTCATGATTGTCTTCCTCTTAGAGATACTTTTCCTTCAGTTTATTCCTATCCACTTTGCCGTTGGGATTCTTGGGCAATTCTGTTTCGAAATAGAATTTGGCCGGGATCATGTAGTCCGGGATGATCGGTTTCAAATCCTCCCTGATCCTCATTTCGTCAACGCCTTCATCTGCACACACAACGCCTACAATGCGATCGAAGCCGTTGAGATTGCCGTACAAGACAGCCGATTGGGAGATATAGTCCAGGCAACTGAGGGCGTTTTCGATCTCTTCCAGCTCGATGCGGTAGCCCATGTGTTTGATTTGATAATCTTTCCGGCCCCGGATGTGGATTTTGCCATCCTCAGGGTTGAACAACACCAGATCGCCAGTCTTGTACATGATCTCGTCGAAATGGGGGTTGTAGGGGTTTTGGGCGAAACTGATCCGAGTCCTTTCGGGATCATTGTAATACCCCACCCCGACATTGGGGCCCAAAAGACAGAGTTCTCCGATTTCGTTGTCAGGCGCTTTCTTACCCTCATCATCTAGAATCAAATAGCTAAAATTGTCCGCTATCTGGCCCAATGGGGGAAAACCGATCAAATCGAAAAAATCCTCATCGTTCATAACGTAGGCTGAGCACATGCAGGTACATTCTGTCGGGCCGTACACATTGAATAAGGTCATCCTGTGAGCATATAGATCGTACAGCTCTTTCAATTTGGCTTTTGGATACCCCTCTCCGCCAAAGATGATTCGCTTGATATGTTTCATCGAATCGCCGGTCAAAGCCCTCATCGTCTGCAAAAACATCAGCAGCGAGGGGACAGAGAACCAGGACGTGCATTGACATTCGTCTATGTAGTCCAGCAGCAGTTTGGGATCGGTGACGATCTCTTTGGTAAATGGCACAAGACAGGCGCCTGAAAAAAGCGCCGAAAAATAATCGAAGACCGAGTTATCGAAATACAATGGGTTGACGTTGGTCAAAACATCATCTGATGAGAACCCAAATGTCTCGATATTCCATTCGATGAAGTTCAAGACGTTTTGGTGAGACATGACCGCCCCTTTGGGTATCCCGGTCGAGCCGGAGGTGAACATAATGTATGCAGGGTAGCTCCCTGTAACGGATCGGGTTTCGAGCAGATTTTCGCCGTTGAGTAAACCTAGTTGCTGATTGAGTTCACCATCACTGACATCCAATACCAGGATATTTTCGCCCCAAATCATATCCCCATGCGGTTCGATGAAACCTCGATCAACGAATAAAATCTTGGGATTGCAGGTATGGATGATTTTCTTGATGCGCTCAACAGGGCTGGCCGGATCGAAAATCGAGTAAACCACCCCCAGTTTCAGGCAGGCTAAAATCCAATAAAAAACTTGCTCAACCTTCTCGCCGATAATGCACACCACATCCCCCGCATGAATGCCGCTATCCAGGATGAAGCGCGCGTACTGGTTCGACTTCTTGTTTAGCTCCCGGTAAGTGATCCCTTTGCCCGTATCGGGGAACTTCAGGGCGAGGTTATCGGGAAAGGTGTCGGCAACCTGATAAAACTTCAGGCCGAGGTTATAGGTATACAACCTAAACAGTCAATCCTCCATCTATCTCCAGGGTTTTGCCGGTGAAAAAATCATTTCGGATGGCGAAGATCACCCCTTCCGCAATCTCGCTCACACTTCCCAGCCTTTTCAAGGGCGCTTCGGTCAGGACTTCTTTCAGGGCTGCCTGGCTCATGGCTGCGTGCGTCGATTCCGTCTCGCAAAAACCGGGCGCGATCCCCACCACACGGATGCCCCAGGAGGCAAGTTCTTTAGCCCATGTCGCCGTCAGCGCATTGACGCCCGCCTTGGCTGCCGAATACGCCGACTGGCCGGCGTTGCCCGCCGCGGAAATCGAGCTGATATTGATGACGACCCCCTTCGTGCGCCGCATGACCATCTTCTCGACCACGCTGACCGTCATGTAGAAGACCGAATCCAGATTCGTCGCTATGACCTTTCCCCACATGCCGACATCATGGGGTTTCAGACCATCCAGCGAAAAACTCAGCAGAGGAGCGCTGTAGAGAATGCCAGCGTTGTTGACCAGAATATCGAGCGATTGGAACTCATCGAAACATTCCGCCACTGCCTGCCGGACATGATCGTATTTCGATAGATCGCACTCGAAAGGCCGAACTCCTGTGATCTCACCCTCGAGCGATTTCAGCCCATCAGCATCGATATCGAATACGGCGACCTGGACGCCATGCTCCATCAACTGCCGCACGATCTCTTTGCCTATCCCTCTGACACCGCCCGTTACGATTGCCCGTTTCCCTTGAAGCTCCATTTTCGTTCTCCTATGCCTTAATCGACAGAATATTTTTGATCGCTTGCACAGACTGCATTTGAACGATCTCTTCAAATGTCAACTGGACATCGTATTCCCTCTCGATGGAAACAATCAGCTCCATGTGCTTCAAGGAATCCCAGGTCTCGATTTCCCGCATGGTCAAATCATCCGAAATATCTTCTGAGCGGATATTGAGGATGTCACCGATCAGTTTATATAATTTTTCTTGCATTTGTATTCACCTTCTAAGTTAAGAACTCGGCTGTTGTGTTTTGCCTTTCGACCCATCCCCCCGCCCCCCTTCCCTACCAGGGAAGGAGGAGAAAATAGCGAAATTTAGTGCTTTTGCGGCATACGCCGCAAAAGCACTAAATTTCGCTCGAATCCCCTCCCTCTCCGAAGCGGAGAGGGAGGGGCAGGGGTGGGTGAGGTCAAAATAAAACACACGAGTTACGAAGAAATAATATGATTCCATGCAATCACACGGATGTTGTCCTCGACAAAGCGCTTTTTGAGATTATCCTGTCCCTCGGGGTTGGTCCCCAGGACGATCACATCGCCAGGTTCGAACAAACCAAGATCGAAAGGAATAACTTCTTTATCCATGAATCTCCCCTCGAAACCATCCACCAGACACCTCTCCACCTGGGACCAGTATTGAGGGCAATAGGCCCTGAGATTGTAGCTCCACATGCTGGCGCCGAAGTTATATACCTTTCCTCCTATAGGAATTTGCGAGCAGAGATAATCGTCCAGCATCCTCCAGCTTTCGACATACTTTACGCGCAGGCGAATATTCTCTTCGACATCGAAGGTGGGCGCTATATCAAAGGGCAGATTGAGCAATCCCTTATTTCTCCCCAGCACAATTAACTGCTTATCAAGCAAACTGTCTGTCGCGGGCGGCTTGCGCCAGGAAAGGTTCTCGAAGCCTACCTTCTGCGCCAGCAACTTCAGGTGCACAGGAGCAAAGGAACACTTCTGGTCGTAGTATAGCATTTCATTGCCGGGTCTAGAAGAGTCCGGGCATTTGATGACGACCACGCCATCCTCGTTGAGCAGGGATTTTTGTATTGCCAGAAAATCCTTGGGGGCCTGAACATGCTGGAGGACATTCGTCGAGTAAATCAGGTCGAATTTAGGGAGGCTGGCCGCGCTCGCTTCGAGCGTGCCGGCGATGATCTTCAATCCTCTATCGGCGCCGATGCGGCTGTTCTGCAGCGACGGCTCTACGCCCATGATT
Organism: Chloroflexota bacterium; assembly: GCA_016865865.1. Taxonomy (GTDB): domain Bacteria; phylum Chloroflexota; class Anaerolineae; order Anaerolineales; family UBA11858; genus NIOZ-UU35. Next base: position 5,703 of record VGOC01000064.1, on the reverse strand, counting down.
TCGGCATCGGGAAATAGCTGACCTACTTTTTCCATCTCCCATCCCCGGCCACATCCCACGTCGAGAATTGAGTGAGGCTTCAGAGGGGAGACCGCCTCGAACATCCATTGCGCAAGATGACGATAACGGGGATCATCGAACGTCTTGGCCGCGACTCTTTCATAATAAGTGCTATATTCTTCCTTATAAAAATTCTCCGATGACATATTTTCGGGCTGTATCTGAACAAATCCACAATGCCTGCATTGCAGTTTATTCAACAAGCGACCAACTTTATGTCCGGAAGTCGTCACCGAGCAGGTATCCGACGGGTTGGGCAAAGAGTGCCATGAATGCGAATCGCAAATCAAGCAAGAAGCCAACATATCGAAGCGCCTCAATTTATCGCCTCATCAACGATATACAATGGCCTATTTTTAGTTTGCAAATATACTTTGCTCAAATACATCCCAATGATTCCAAGAGAAGATAAGATCAACCCCGTGGATAAAATGATCAGGCTCACGACGCTAGCCCACCCGGCGGCGAAGCCGGAGGTCAGATACCTGATGGCAATATAAATGATCGAAACGAATCCCACAAAGGTAAAAAGGAAACCGCCATACGTCGAGAGCATGAGCATTTTATCGGTCTGTGAAATGATGGCGTTGAAAGCGTGCGCGAATCGCTTCATCAGCGTATAAGAGCTTTTGCCAATTGGTCTTTTCGAATGTTCGATGGTGATATAGGCGCTGGAGAAGCCCAACCAATTCAAGGTTGGGATATAAGGCCGGTAATAATCATTGATCTGACAATAATTATCCACTACTTTGCGCGTGATCAACGAATAGGCCCCCACTAATCCTCCGCTGCTGATGTTCTTGTCATCTACGAGCCAGTTATAGATGCGATGAAAAAGATTGGCAAATAAATTTTGAGCTACCCCATGCTCCCTTCTCTTCTTGACCGTGTAAACAATGTCATAACCCTCTGCGGATTTCTCCAATAGATCGGCAATGTACCTGGGGTCATCTTGCAAATCGCAGTCCAACACGATGGCAAAGTCACCCTTTGATGCCGCCAGGCCAGCAAGGATAGCATAATGTTGGCCGAAATTCCTGCTGAATTTTATCCCGCGAACATGCGGGTCGGATTTACAGTTGTCGGCAATCTTTTGCCACGAAGCATCCACGCTGCCGTCATCCACGAGGATGATCTCGTAGTCAGCAGTAATTCCAGAAACACTTTCCGCGATCCGGGCGACCAGTTCGTCAACGGTGGCTTCAGACTGATAAACCGGACTTACCACCGAAATGTGTGGGGATTTTAGATCATTACTCATTGCACTATCTCAATTTCGACCGCATCCGCATCCCAGATCGTGATACGCTTCCCTTCAAGATAAGTGAATGCTCCCGAATATGGGCGCGTCTGCGCGCGGATGAAATCGCGTATCCGTTTGGCATCCCAAGACCAATCAATCAAGCCATCCTCAGGGCTTCGTTGAGGGAAATAAGTTGCCTGATTGTGGTCCTGTTGAATACGCGGCGCGGTCCTGGTTGCCAGTTTCGGTAGATACTCTCGAAGGATTACAATCGAAGACGAGGTAGCTTTCTCGTAAATGGTAGCAACAGTATCCTGTGATGTAATTGGGAAACGCTTTTGTGCAATTATGTCCCCATCATCCACTCCATCACCGAAGTGAAAAAAAGTGACGCCCGTTTCGGTTTCTCCATTGATAATGGCCCAGGGAATGGGCGCCCCGCCGCGGTACTTGGGCAACAAGGAAGCATGGATGCCCACACATCCCGCCTGTGCACTCTCACGCACCTTGCGAGGGATCATATAATACCAGCCTAGCACCAGTAACAAATCAGGCGCCCATTGATGGAGATATTGAAGATAATTTTGGCTGTCCATCTTACCGGTCATGGATACCACATCGCAGCCAATCCGATCTGCCAGATCATCAAATTTGGCGTGAGTATTAATCTCCACCGGTTTGTCGGAGTAAGAAATTTCGATTTCCCTGGGAGTCGTCAAGATGCCAGTCACCCGGACGTTGGAAGCATTGAGTATTCCTTCTTCCAAGCACCGACGACCAAAGGTCGTGCTGCTCAGTAGTACAGCCTTCATCACCTGTTGCTCAGGCATTACAGGAACTTCCTCAGCCACCACTCGAAACTTAACAGCGACCAAATCAGCAGCCGTCGATTCTGCCGCCCAGCGATGTGGTCTTCCACCAGAGTAGACACCATCTCCCGGTCGAGATAATCATAAAGCCTCGCCCGTCCATCCAGGATCTCCCGCCGCACATAATCAATGCTCTCGCCCTTGAACCAACTGGCATCGGGAGCCGAAAAGCCTTGCTTGACAGCATTGGTGATCTCAGCGGGGATGTGCTGCGCCATGGCCTTCCTCAACAAGAGTTTGCCATCCCTGGTTTGCCGGTAGTACTTCTCAGGCTTACGCCCCGGCTCATTCTCGTTCAGGCGCACGATGTCGCCCAAATGGGCCAGTTTCATCCTCACCGGCAAGAGCATGGCGAAATCCACCAGATCATTATCCAGGAACGGCACCCGGGTCTCCATGCTGTGCGCCATGCTCAATTTGTCTTCCACAATCAGCAAGCCGTGCAAGAAGGTCTTGGCCTCGAAGTAGAGAGATCGGCTGATACAATCTTCAGGCGTTGCGACCTTCAGGGATTGATCGGCAAAGACATCCCGGAAGATGTCCTGCGTCAAGACATGGCGAATTTCTGGCCAGATGGGTTGAAATACTCGCTTTATGGTTTCATTCGGGATCAGTCGCTGCCAATAGGCATAATACTGGTCAACGTAACTGTCGAAGCCATTGGTTACGGCGCGGTAATAGCGCCAGGGATAACCGCCGAACAATTCATCCCCTCCCGCCCCAGAAAGAACCACTTTAACGAATTTGCTGGCAAGTTGCGCAGTATAGAAATTGGGATAGCTCTGTCCAACGCGCGGCTCTTCGATATGCCAGGCCAGATGCGGCATGACGCGCTCCATGTCGCCGGCTTTGAGCACCATTTCGTAGTGCTCGGTCTTGAACAAATATGACATCAGTTCAGCCTGATCCCGTTCATCGAAGCCCAGTTCTATGCCCGAGGCGGAGTGCAGGTCGAAGCCACAGGTAAAAGTCTTGATATAGGGCAGTTGTCTGGCGGCGACAGCCGTAATCGAGCCTGAGTCCATCCCCCCGCTGAGATAGGAACCCACATCTACGTCACTGATAAGCTGGCGATTGACTGCCTGCTGGAACAGCCGGTCCAACTCTTCGATATACTCGCGCTCATCCCTGGGATTCTCGACTTCCCGGAAATCATAATCCCAATACAGCTGGGGCTGACTGGCGGAAGACACCCCCAACGGCACACGCAGGTAACAACCCGCCGGCAGCAACCGGATACCCTCGAAGAGGGTGCGATCGGTAAAGAAATTCTGGAAAGTATAATACTCCACGAGGCCTTCCTTATCCAACCCGATCTGGTAGGCCGGATGAACCAGCATGGCCTTGATTTCAGAGCCAAACAGGAAGGTATTGCCCTGGAACGTATAATAAAGCGGCTTTATCCCGTAGCGGTCGCGGGCTAGAAACAATTCCTGTCGCTGGCGGTCCCAGATGGCGAAAGCATACATGCCATTGAACTTTTCGAGGGCCTTCTCTCTCCACTCAGCATAGGCATACAGCACTACTTCGCTATCAGTGCGGGAATGGAACTGGTAGCCCAGCGCTTCCAGCTCGAGGCGCAGTTCCTGGAAATTGTATACCTCGCCGTTATACACGATGACAAATTGCCCATCCCTGGTGATCATCGGCTGGTGTCCTGCCGGGGAAAGGTCGATGATCGCCAGGCGGCGATGGCCTAGCCCGATGAAGCTGTCGGTGTAGAAACCCTCGCCATCCGGCCCGCGGTGGGCGAGGGCATCGGTCATCTTGCGTAGGGTGACAGCCGAGACCGGCGCACCATTCAGATTGAAAATACCTGTGATACCACACATGAGTGGAAATTTCGTTTACTGAGATCTACGCCACTCAATGACTTTCTTTAAACCATCTAGCAAAGGAGTGTCGGCTCTAAAACCCAATAGCTTCTCTGCCTTTTCTACGCTACCGATCCGGTAAGTGACAAAACTCTGTTCTTGAGGCAAATAATCTGGTTTGAGATCAGAACCGGTCAACTCGAGCAACATATCAACCAACTCATCGATTGTAGTTCCTGTACCCATACCGATATTGAAGAATTCGTCAGCTACATCGGCCTGCATACCTAGAATATTCGCCCGTGCTACATCCTCGACATAGATAAAATCATACATTTGAGTTCCGTCGCCATATATCAAAGGAGGTTGACCGGAGAAGATCCTGTCGAGCACCTTCATAATTACGCTGACATATGTGCCCCTATAGTCCATACGCGGACCATATATATTCATGTAGCGATAACCAATGTAAGGGAGGCCATGTTGCTCATAGATGGCGCGCAACATCTGTTCGTTGGCGATCTTGGTGGCCCCATAGGTGGTGCGGTTATTGAAGGGGTGCTCCTCGGTCATTGGGGTTTCTAAGGCATTGCCGTAGACAGAGGCCGAGGAGGAGTAAACCAACCGCTGAACCCCCAGGTCCCGGCAGGCCTCGACCACATTCCACGTGCCGAGCACATTCACCTCCCAGGCGCTGCGTGGATTGTTGACGCACTCGCCCAGCCAGAGGGAAGCCAGCAGGAACACGCCATCCATGCCTTCCATTTCCTGCCGCAACCTTTCCCGATCCGACATTGAGGCCTCGACAACGCTCACCTTGGGGGATTTAGCCGCCGCGGAAAGATTCTGGCGCGTGCCGCGCACGAAATTGTCGTAGACGACGATCTCGGAGACCGGTAGTTTGGTCAGCATATCAACAATATGTGAGCCAACCAGACCAGCCCCACCAATGAGCATGATGCGTTTTCCGGTAAGATCCATTACGTCTTACCCAACAAATAGACAGCGCCGGTGCTGGCCACAGGCATGATCAATACCTCAGCCGGCAAGCGATAGCGCCCATCGGTATCTATCTGGCTGAAAGCGGTGGTCACGCCCAGGGCCAGCACGCAAGCAACCAGAAAGAGAATAAGTTCCTTGTTCGCAGGGGCTTTGAGACTAGCAATCGCTGAAATTGTCAGACCAAGTGAAAGTACAGCATCGAATACCCGGTGCCGCAGCGACCATTGTGGGTGTATCCAGGGATAATAATAATTGAAGAACCGTCTAACCGCCATCGCTCCGTATTGCAAAGGTTGAGTGCGGATAAAATCCAGGGCATAGTTAATTTTGAATTCGCTCTGTTCGGCGAGTGGCTGCCCGGCAACTTCAGGCGGCAAGGAAGCTTTTCCATAATAATCTTCAAAGGTGCCGCTCACCATATGTGTACTCAACCATAAACTTTGGACAATAGTTGGCAAGTGCAATATCCTTTGATTAACAGCCGGCACAGAAATCAATCCAATTCCAATGATTGCCCCTATAGCTACCAAACTGCTTGTTATCGAAAACCATCCCCGGGGGAAGTTCCTGCGCATCACGGCAGCCGAAAGCGCCACACCCGATACCACGAGCACCAGCAATGAAACCGGGCGGGTGAATAGCAGCAAGACTGCAAACAAAGGCCACAACGCCCAAGCGAGATTACTGGATTTCTGTAAAAGTTTGATAGTCAGAT
>VGOC01000063.1 GCA_016865865.1 Chloroflexota bacterium | reverse complement strand
GGGCAACTGTCGGACCGGGGAACGTGCCCGCATCAGCAGCTACGCGCCGCACATGGGCGAAGAACAGCCTCTAACCGGTTTCCGCGGTTCAGGCACCATCTTCATGACGCGCTGCAACCTGCGCTGCCAGTATTGTCAGAACCACGACATCAGTCAGACGGATTCGGGCTATGATGTCGAACCTGAAAACCTGGCCGCGATCATGCTCGAGCTGCAAGCGCGCGGCTGTCACAACATCAACATCGTTTCTCCCAGCCATGTGGTACCACAGATCATGGCCGGCTTGCTGATCGCAGCCCGGGCTGGATTGCGCGTTCCCCTGGTTTACAACACCGGCGGCTACGATTCCCTCGCTACGCTGGCGCTGCTCGATGGGGTGGTGGATATCTACATGCCCGACATGAAATACGCCGATCCCGAACTGGCTGAGCGTTACTCCAAAATCAAAAATTACCCCGCGGCAAACCAGGCCGCCGTCAAAGAGATGCACCGCCAGGTCGGCAATTTGCAGCTCGATGAGCGCGGCATCGCTACACGCGGGCTGCTCGTCCGCCACCTGATCCTGCCCGGCAATCTGGCCGGCACCGATCAGATCGTCGCATTCCTAGCCAAGCAGATTTCTAAAGGCACTTATCTCAACCTGATGGATCAATACCGACCGGCTTACCGGGCGCGTCACTTCCCCGAGCTAACCCGCCGCATCACCCAGGCCGAATTCGACGCCGCCGTCGAGCTGGCCCTTGCTGCTGGCCTCCATCGCCTCGACAAGAGGAGGGCAATCCTATTTTCGTTTTGAGCGAAATACGTCGGACAGGTTGCCAACCTGTCCTACTTTTCGTTTCGAGTAAACCCAAAGCGTTGCGGCTGGGCTTCTTCGCCCTGGTTGCTATCGTGGCTGCGCTGATCGCTGTGGATTTCAGCCTGGCGTGGGTCTACATCTCGGCCTTGACGCAGCCAGGCTGTTCCGCGCCAATTTCTTTGGATGATATTGATCTGCCCGAGGAGCATTGGCTGCCCACGGAGGATGGACACTCGCTCCGAGCCTGGTACTACCCCTCGAAGAACGGCGCAGCGATCCTGGCCCTGGGCGGGATCGGCGGTTCCCTGGGCGAGGCCCTGCCCCCGGCGCGAGCGCTGATCGAAGCCGGCTATGGCGTCCTGCAGATAGACAGCCGCGCCTGCGCTAAGCCCCCCGCCCGCGTCACCCTGGGCGCCGACGAAATGCAAGATGTTGTCGCTGGGCTGGATTTTTTGCTCTCGCGTTCCGAAGTCGCCCCAGATCGGATTGGCGGCTTGGGCTTTTCCATGGGGGGTGTGACTCTCATCCAGGCTGCCGCGCGCCTCCCCCAAATCCAAGCCCTGATTGCCGAAGGGGGGTATGACCAGCTCGGACATCACATCGTCCAGCCGGGCGCGAAAACATCCCTGGGGCGCAAGATCTTCCTCTACACTGTTGCGGGAGTCTTCTGGCTGCAAACTGGAGTCAATCCCTGGGAAGTCAGTCCCATCGCCGATCTGCCTGCGATCAGCCCGCGCCCGGTGTTCTTGATCTATGGCGAGCATGAAATCGCGCGGGCGAACGGTCGCGCCCAGTTTGACGCCGCCGGAGAACCCAAGCGCCTGTGGGTTGTGCCGGGGGGCGATCATGGAGACAATTATCATATTGCGATTGAAGAATACGAACGGCGAGTATTAGAATTTTTCGATCAGGCTTTGGGTCGCTAGAGAAGCTAAACTTCTTGCAGAAGTTTAGCTTCTGAACTGAGTTATAATTAGTCCATGGAGAAACGCCCGCTGACCGCCCAAGAAAAACTCGATCGCTTGAAATGGAAGGTTTATGGTTTGGCCTGCATGTTTCTGGTTGGCATCGAGTTCTACTATCTCTTTCGCGGGGTGCCATTGCTCGATAGCCTCCTCGATTTTATGATAGGCATAGGGGGAGTAGGCATCTTGATCGAGTTTGCTTTTTGGAATGCCAGGCGCCTGCAAAGTCAATTGGATGAAGAATTGGAATGCAGCCGACGAAATTTCCTGCAAATGGTTTCGTTGCATACCGCCACAACTGCTCTATTGATGACGCATGACCAGCGCGAGCTGATCGAACGCATCCTCGACGCCACGCTGAACGCCATTCAACCCGCCGATACCGGATCGTTCTATTTGATCCATCCCGAAACCAATCAACTCAAGTTAGAGGCTCTACGCGGGGCCAACATCTTCGAGCGAGAAAACTCCGAGGATCCCGAGGCCTTCACCTTGATGTACGAACGCGGTTACGCTGATCGAGCGATCCAGACCAAAAAGGCTATTTTGATCCCTGACGTTCAGTACGAATTCGAAAGTCGGGGGACGCGACGAGGCGAGCCGCATTATGGCGCACGGTCTGTGATCGTGGCGCCATTACTGCTCGAAGATCGAGCGATCGGGGTGCTGGCGTTGAATTCGTTTTCGTCGCATGCCTTCAGCGAGATGGATCTGACTTCGCTGAAAACCTTTGCAATGACAGCGGCTGCTGCAATCCTCAACGCCCGTTTGCACGAAGAAGCCCATTATCTGGCGATCACGGATGTCTTGACGGGGCTGAGTAACCGCCGGCATTTCTTCGAACTTGCCCGGAGTGAACTGGGGCGCGCCGCGCGCTATGGGCATTCATTATCGCTGTTGATGCTCGACTTGGATCACTTCAAACAAGTCAATGACCGCTATGGACATACCGTTGGGGATCAGGTATTGCATGCCATGGCTCAACGTTGCAAGGAAATCATTCGTGAGCAGGATATCATTGGGCGTTATGGCGGTGAAGAGTTCGCCATCATCCTCCCCGAAACCGACTCGCAGGCTGCTTACCAGACCGCCAATCGTATTCGGACCTCCATAGACGAGACCTCTTTTACGACATCCAATGGGGATCACATTCACCTGACAGTGAGCATCGGCGTCGCCGCGCTCGATGGGGATAAAGATGATTTGACGGTCTTCATCAACGCAGCCGACGCCGCTCTGTACAAGGCCAAAGAATCCGGGAAGAATTGTATTGTGATGGCGTAACGCGGCCTTGCACCCCCCTCAGTCTCCCCGCTACGGGGGGAGGCTCCCTTGACAGTCACCCAACCTTTGGTAAACTATCTCCTGTGATGAACAAAAGTCGCTTCTCCCCAGCCCCCTCCCCTGGCAACCGCAAGCCGCGATAGGCTTTCAGTCTCTTGGGACTGGTGGTAAGCTCACATTCACCATATCAATCTGCCCTCTGGACTGAAAAGCCGGAGGGTTTTTCTTTTGGAGGTAGTCCATGAGAATGTCAACGCTCTTCAGCCAGACCTTGCGAGAAGCGCCCGCCGATGCTGAAATGCCCAGCCACAAATTATTGGTTAGGGCCGGATTCATCCGCCAACTCGCCGCGGGAATCTACACCATCATGCCCCTGGGCAAACGCTCCATCACCAAGATCGAGAATATCATGCGCGAAGAGATCAACGCCATCGGCGGACAGGAGATGACCATGCCGGTTGTGCATCCCGCCGAAGTCTGGAAGGAGACCAAACGTTGGTACCAGATCGGCTCGGAGATGGGCCGCTTCAAAGACAAACACGACCGCGATATGGTGCTGGCGATGACTCACGAGGAAGTCGTCGCCGACCTGATCCGCAAGGAGATCCATTCTTATCGTCAACTTCCGGCGTTGATCTATCATATTCAGACCAAATGGCGCGACGATCCGCGCCCCCGCGCCGGGTTGATCCGCGTGCGCGAGTTCACCATGAAAGACAGCTACAGCCTGGATGCGGACTGGGAAGGTTTGGACAAACAATACCGAGCCCACTACCAGGCTTATTTTGATATCTTCCACCGCTGCGGCATTCCAGTCATCGCGGTCAAGTCCGATGTGGGCATGATGGGCGGCAAGATGGCCCATGAATACATGTATCTGACTCCCTTTGGGGAGGATACCCTGCTGATTTGTAATGGCTGCGGATACGCCGCCAACCGCCAGGTAGCCCCCTTCGAGAAGAAAGCCCTGCCAGAGGAAGCAATGCTGCCGCTGGAGAAGGTCGCTACGCCGGATTGTAAGACCATCGCGGGGCTGGCTGAATTCCTCACCATCCCCGAGGCCAGGACGGCCAAAGCGGTCTTTATGGTGGCCGACATACCCGAGGGTGAGTCCAGCGCCCAGAAATTCGTCTTCGCCATCTTGCGAGGAGATATGGAGCTCAACGAGACCAAGCTGACCAACGCCCTCAAAGCCAGCGAGCTGCGCCCAGCTACCGAAGAAGAGATCATCGCCATCGGCGCGACGCCGGGCTATGCCTCCCCGATTGGGTTGCCCAAAACCAACGCTTATTTACCCGTTGTTATCGTCGTGGACGATTTGATCCCCGAATCATACAACCTGGTGGCAGGCGCAAACGACGCCGGTTATCATCTGCTCAACACCAACCTGGGGCGCGACTACCAGGCCGACATCATCGCGGACCTGACTGCGGCGCGCGCTGGAGATGTCTGTACTGTGTGCGGCGGATCATTCGAGGAAGTGCGCGGCGTGGAGGTCGGCAATATCTTCAAGCTGGGAACGCGCTACAGCGATTCGATGGGCTGCACGTACCAGGATAAAGATGGCAAGGAAAAACCCATCATCATGGGTTCTTATGGCATCGGCAGCGGTCGGTTATTAGCTGCTGTTGCTGAGGAATATAACGATGAGTATGGCCTGATCTGGCCGATCACGATTGCGCCCTACCAGGTACACCTGGTGATGCTGCCCGCTAAGAAAGGCGCCGGGGAGCGGGGGAGCGAGGGAGATGTAGAGAAAGCAGCCAATCAGCTTTACCTGGATTTGCAGGCTGCGGGAGTCGAAGCGCTCTACGACGACCGTGAGGAAAGCCCCGGCGTCAAGTTCAACGACGCCGACCTGATCGGTCTCCCCATCCGTCTGACCGTCAGCGAGCGCGGCTTGCGTGACGGGCTGATCGAATACAAACGCCGCGATCGAAAGGAAAAGCGCATGATCCCTCGAGGGGAGATCATCGAAGCCGTCAAAGCGGAGATTGCCGCCCTCGAAGCTGAGATCCAGGCCAAAGTAGTCGAAGCGCCCTTCGATGAGTGAGGAAGTTGCCCGAAAAAAGAGATGGGCGGCATGCGCAGCATGCCGCCCATCTCTTTTTTCGGATTTCTCCTATTTTTTAGCTCATCTTGAAAAAGCTGGTCAACTTCATCGCCAGGTTCAGGTCGCCGGCCAGTTTGAGCTTGCCCTGCATAAAGCCCTTCATGCCATCTTCTCTACCGAGCAAGACATCGCCGAAGTAGCGACCGTCGGCGGTCAGGGTCATGGTGGGGGCGTCGGCGCTGCCCTCTGCGACGGTGCATTTGCCGCCTTCGATGTTGATGATGTAATCGCCGCCCTCGTCGCCGGTGAGGTGGTATTGGATCACGGCCTCGACGCCGGCGGCCTTCTCTGGGCGGAAGGCCTTTTCGTGATTGAAGATCAGTTCTTTTACGGTGTAGTCTGTCATTTGTGAACTCCTTTGTAGTTTGTCATCGTGAGCGCCAGCGAAGCAATCTCCTCCTTATCGAAAGCGGGAGACTGCTTCGTCGCAAACAGCGCTCCTCGCAGCGACTTTAATTCAAGTTCTCGAATATCCCTGCCGCCCCCATCCCGCCGCCGATGCACATGCTGACCATGCCGAATTCCAGGTCACGGCGTTTCATTTCGTAGAGCAACTGCACGGTGAGTTTGGCGCCCGTCGCGCCCAGGGGATGACCCAGGGCGATGGCGCCGCCGTTGACGTTGGTGATCCCTTCGTCCAGTTTCAACTCGCGCATGATGGCCAGGCTTTGAGCGGCAAATGCCTCGTTCAGTTCGATCAACTGGATGTCCTTTTGGGACATACCCGCCAGCTTGAGCACCTTGGGGATGGCTTCCACCGGGCCGATGCCCATGATTTCGGGCGGGACGCCGGCCACGCCAAAAGCGACGAAGCGCGCCAGGGGTTTCAGCCCCAGTTCGTCAGCCCTGGCCCTGGACATGATGATCACACCCGCCGCTCCATCCGACATTTGCGATGATGTGCCGGCTGTCACCGTGCCGCCTTCCTTGAAGGCCGGCTTGAGCTTTGCCAGCGCTTCCAGGTTGGTGTCGGCGCGCGGGCCTTCGTCTCGCGAGAAGGTAAACTTGCGCGTCTTGGGCTTGCCATTCGATCCCGGCTCGACGATCTCCACTTCTATGGGCACCAACTCAGGGTCGAAGCGCCCGGACGTGACGGCCTGGTTTGCCAGGGTGTGGCTGCGCAGGGCGAATTTATCCTGATCCTCGCGGCTGACGCTGTACTTCACGGCCACATTCTCGGCGGTCAGGCCCATGCTGGTGAAGGCCTCGGGGTAGCGCGCCGCCAGATGGGGAGTGGGGGCAAATTTGTAGCCGGTCATCGGCACCATCGTCATCGACTCGACGCCGCCAGCGATGGCCACTTCGATCCAGCCCGCCAGGATAGCCTGGGCGGCGTGAGCAATGCTCTGCATACCCGAGGAGCAGAAGCGGTTGATGGTCTCGGTGGGCACCGAAACAGGCAGCCCCGCCCGGAAGCCGATCAGCCTAGACACATTCATGCCCTGCTCGCCTTCCGGGAAAGCGCAGCCGATGATCAGATCGTCTATCTCTTCAGGTTTGAGCGGTTCGGCTTGTTTTAGCAGTTCCTTGATAACCGCCGCGGCCATATCCTCCGGTCGAACCGTCGCCAGGCTGCCCTTCTTGGCCCGCCCAACCGGCGTTCGCGCGGCTGCGACGATGACGGGGTCGTGTTTGGGGTCTCTTTTGGTCATGGTTGTTCTCCTTATGTTGTACACGGAAGGACACGGATTGTACGGATTTTATTAATTTGGCTTTGTCCAGGACAGAGAACCTTTGCGTTCGTTGTCGAAAACTTTGCGCTTGAATTCTGCTTCTGGGCCAAAGTTGAGCAATAAGCCGACTTCGATCTCAGTGGATTTGAGGTAATTGAGCAATTGCGCTTCATGCTGTTCGGTGAGTGATTTTGCTGATTTCAATTCGAGCAAAACAACCCCGTTTACCAGCAGATCAGCAACATATTCTCCGACTACCTGCCCGGCGTAATAAACTGTTAGTGCTACTTGTTGTTCGACAATCAACCCTACAGCGCGCAAGGCGATCAACAAAGCATTCTCATAAACCTTCTCAGAAAAACCAAAGCCAAGTTCTTTGTAAACTGCAAAGAAAGCCCCGATGATTTTCTCAGTTAAATCACTGTGCTTCCCTGAAAATGGCGTCTGATTTTTCTTCATACCAAAGCTCCGTGCCAATCTGTGAAATCCGTGTACAGTTAATTCCTCAACACCTTGTTATTCTGCAGCATATGCCACATACGCTCTTGCGTCTTGGTCTCGCCGCATAGGGAGACGAAGGCCTCGCGCTCCAGATCGAGGACATACTGCTCGCTGACCCAGGCGGGTTGACTCAGTTCGCCGCCGGTCATCACGTAGATCAGCTTCTCGCCGATGTGTGATTCGTACTCGGTGATGAAGCCGCCTTCCTTGAACATGTTCACCCCGGCGCGCAGGGCAGCCAGGGTATCGCGCCCGGCGGCATAGATCTTCTCTGGGGCAGGCGGCACATAACCAGTGTCCAACATATTCAGGACTTCTTTCTTGGCCTCGGCCAGCAGGTGATCGCGGTTCATCACGATGCGGTCGCAGGGGCCGAGGAAACCATGCTGGAGAGCCTCCACGGCGCTGGTGGCTACCGTAGCCATGCCGATAAGCTCGAACGTTTTCTGCATGAAGGGCAACACCGACACTTCTTTGGTGCGCATGGGCGGATTGACGATGCGGCGTAGCAATTCTTTCGTGCCGCCGCCCGCCGGGATCACGCCTACACCCAGTTCGACCTGGCCTATGTACAACTCGGCTGCGGCCACCACGCGGTTGCCGTGCATGGTGATCTCGCCGCCGCCCCCCAGCGTCAACCCAAAGGGCGCCACCACCACCGGCTTGGGGAAGTAGCGCATGCGCATGTTGGTATCCTGCAGCCACTTGACTACCCCTTCGAGCTGATCCCACAGGCCATTTTGGGCGGCCATCACCACGCCGAAGATATTCGCTCCGGCGCAGAAGGCGCGATCGTCGTCGTTGCCGACCACGATGCCCTCGAACTCGCCGGCCTCGGCGCGGTCCATCGCTGTGTTCAACATGCTCAGGATGTCATCGTCTATGGAGTTCATCTTGGTGTTGAATTCCACGCAGGCTACCCCATCGCCGATGTCAACCAGCGTCGCTCCGGCGTTCTGTGCGACGATCTTGCCGGCGTCTTTCTCCTCTTTGATCACAATCATGCCGGGGGCGCGCCCGATAGCCTGGTAATCTCCTTCGGAGGGGTTATATACGCCCACTTTTTGATCGCCCTTATATTGATAGAACGTCTCGAAGCCAGCCGCCAGCATCTCGTCCACCCAGGGCGCGGGCGGAAATGCGACAGCAGCGGCCTTCATCGCCTCGCAGGTCCTGGCCACGCCGAGCATATCCCAGACCTCGAAAGGCCCGGCATCGTGGAAGAAACCCCAACGCATCGCATCATCTATAGGTTTGGGGGTGTCGGCGATTTCGGGGATGCGCTCGGAAGCGTAGGCCAGCCCTTGATAGGTCATCGCCCGCACCAGTTGTCCGGCGCGGTCATCGGCGGCCAGCAATACCGCCACCTTTTCGGCCAGGGTTTCTTTGCCTTTCGCTACGCCGATGGAGTCGAACCTGGGCGTCTCGGCTGGCGGTTCGTACTCCAGGGTTGCCAGGTTCAGCTCCCAGAATTCCTTGCCGCCGTCTTCGGTTTTCACCATCTTATAGAAGCCCTGCTTGGCCTTGTTGCCCAACCAGCCCCTCTCCACCATGGTGTGGATGAGCTTGTTGGCGCGTTCCGATCCCAGGTAGCGCATGGCGTGTTCGTCGTGGGGGATGGCTGCTGCAAGGTTGGAGCCGACATGTTCCCAGACATCTACGCCCACCAGGTCTATCAGGCGGAAGGTGGCTGTCTTGGGGCGTCCGATGGCCGGGCCGGTGATCGCATCCACCTCGGCGACGGTGTAGCCATGCTCGAGGATATAATGCAGCGAAAACGCGCCGCTGCCGAAACCCAGCCGGTTGGCGATGAAGTTGGGTGTATCTTTACAGGGGACGATGCCTTTGCCGAGGCGGTACTCGCCGATATGGCTGATGAAGCGGATGACCTCGGGCAGGGTATCCGGTCCTGGGATGATTTCCAGCAATTTGAGGTAGCGCGGCGGATTGAAGAAATGCGTCCCCAGGAAATGCTGCCGGAAGCCCTTGGAGCGGCCCTTGGCGATGTCGGCCACCGGGATGCCCGAAGTGTTGGTGCTGATGATGCAATGCTCCGGGCGGATCTTATCAATGCGCGCCATCAAATCCTGTTTGATCTTCAGGTTCTCGATGATCGCTTCGATCACCCAGTCGGCTTTGGCGATCACATCGAAGTCGTCTTCCAGATTGCCGACCGTCACCAGGTCGGCCAGTTCTTTGGCGAAGAAGCTGGCCGGGCGGGATTTGACCGCCGCCTGCAATCCGGCATTGACGATGCGATTGCGCACCTGGGGGTCTTCCAGGGTTTGACCTTTGGCTTTTTCCTCCTCGGTCAGTTCCCTGGGAACGATGTCCAGCAGGGTGGTACGGACGCCAGCGTTGGCCAGGTGAGCGGCTAGAGCCGCTCCCATGGTGCCGGCGCCGATGACCACAGCATGGTTGACTTTGTAAGCCATAACGTCCTCCTAAATTGGTTAGTTGTGTTGTCAATCACCCTACGGGGTGACTGTCTCCATAAAGAAATCCGCAGGCGCCCACACCTGGAAGTTGTCCATATACACCGTGACGTGATCATGATCGTAGGTCGTTCCTGCCAACATGCCGGCGTAACCAGGCCCCAGACCCTCGATTTCTTCTCTGGCGACCTGTACGCCATTGACCCATAGGGTGAGCGTATTCCCTCGACATTCGCCGCGCACCTGATTATCCTGGCCTATTCGGATGGCGGGGTGTTTTGCATAGACCAGGAAATTGATTTTGGTATTCAGCGTATGCCCTAAACCGTAAAAACCTTCCGATGTGATGAAGAGGGTGTAGTAGCTTTCGGCGGTTTCGCGGCAGTTGAAGCCGGCATAGCCATCGCCGTCTACGAAGCCGATCTCGGCATCCATGCGCACTTCGGCCAGAATAAGCCAGGTGTGTGAGCTGGTGATCTCCACGTTGGGCTGGGTGACTTTCATGATATAGACACCTTTACCAATTTCTGTGGACCAGTTCGTACCACTGCTCTCCAGCCAGGGGTCCTCATCGCTATTGAACAGCGCGTAAAGGAAGCGATAGACTTCAGGCGTGGCGGTTGGGGTAAGGGTGATGGAAGGGGTCAGGGTGAGAGATGGAGTCCAGGTAGGGCGCAGGGTATTGACAGGTCTGGGAGTCCAGGATGGGCGCAAGGTCTGCGTTGGGATGGGTTTCGAAGTGGGTCGCGCCTCAGCAGGCGCCTGCATCACTTCGCTGGTCGGGGTCGAAGTCCAGCGGTTGAAAGTGA
The DNA here is from genome assembly GCA_016865865.1 of Chloroflexota bacterium. GTDB lineage: Bacteria > Chloroflexota > Anaerolineae > Anaerolineales > UBA11858 > NIOZ-UU35. Next base: position 7,094 of record VGOC01000063.1, on the reverse strand, counting down.
CCATCGTCCTGGTGGGGGTGACAGTGTTGGTCGGCCCTGGGGTAGCCGTTTCGGTACCTGCCAGGAATGGCAAGAAATCCGCCAGCGCGCTGCACCCTGATGCGCTGATCATCAGCATCAGGGTGAATACGATGCCGGTTGCTGCTTGCCGCTTCGAGTATTTCATCCCGTTTCCTTTTGTTGCGAGTTACGTTTCTAATACAAAAACATCGGTTTGCCCAGCATATCCTTCACTCGAGGCTTGTAGTTCTCCGGGTCGTAGAGGGCGTTCACATCAACGGTTTTCTTGGCTGAGATCACCAGGGGCAGTGGCACCGTGGTGTAGTTGCCTTGCTGCAGGGCTACCATGCGCCCGGTGTGACCTAACAACACCTGATCCAACGCCAGATTGCCGAAAGAGACGGCCACCATGCGGTCGAGCGAATCGGGCGATCCGGATCGCATCAGGTACCCCAGTTGCTGATAGACCGTGTGCATGCCGGAGCGATCCTTGATCTCCTGGGCGACGATCTGCCCGATGCCGCCCAACTTCTGATGCCCGTAGTCATCGGCCTCGCCGGACTGTACGATCTGGCCGCCCTGGAGATGCGCGCCCTCCGAGATGGTCATGATCGCATAGTTCGATGGATTCTTGGCCCGGTCGGCCTTCAAGAAGGCGATCAGCTTATCCAGATCGAAGGGCACCTCGGAGATGATGGCGCGGTCTACATCGGCCAGGTACGCGGCGAACAGCGAAGTCTCGCCGGAGTTGCGGCCAAACAGCTCCACCACCCCGACGCGTTCGTGCGACCCGCAGACCGTGCGCACTGCGGTGATATTTTCCACCGAGCGGGTTACGGCTGTGGAGAAGCCGATGCAGTAGTCAGTCCCGAAGACATCGTTATCCATCGTCTTGGGGATAGCTACAATTTGGAAGCCTTCCTCGTGCAGGCGGGTGGCGTAGTTGAGCGTATCGTCGCCGCCAATGGGGATCAAGGCATCCAGTTGCAGGGTTTCCAGCACCTTCAGGACATGGCTGGTGACGTCAATGCGTCCGTCGTCTTTGACGCGGCGATCTCCCTTGGCGACGAAGTCGGGAATCTCCTCGGCTTTCATGTTGGATGGGTTGGTGCGGGAGGAATGCAGGAAGGTGCCGCCGGTGCGATCAATAGTGCGGACGCGTTCGGGCGATAGCGGTATGGTCAGCTCCTGGATCGTCTCAGAGTTCTCGGGCTTGATTCCTACCACAGACCACCACCCCCGGCGCAGACCGACGATTTCGACTTCATGGTCTCGCGCCCGGTTGACTACTGCCTTCATGGCGACGTTCAAACCTGGCACGTCTCCGCCCCCAGTCAGAATTCCTATGCGGCGTTTTTTAGACATCCGGTATACCTCCACGAATTGGATGAGGATTTTTCATATTCTACCGCGTTTGTGATCCTCGACGGGGGCGGTTTGGGGGCATTTGGTTGTTATCGTAACTCGCTGCCGCGATAACCGAGCATGTTGCGGGCTACCACCAGACGATTGATCTGGCCGGTGCCTTCATATAGATCGGTGATCTTGGCGTCGCGGAACCATTTTTCGAGCAGAAGCTCGCGGCTGTAGCCCAGCGGACCGAGCAGCTCGACGGCCTTCTGGGTGATCTTGACCACGATGTCGCCGGCATAGACCTTGGACATGGAGGCTTCTTTGGGGTTGTGAATCTTGTTGTCGGCCATCCATAGGGCTTTAATGGTCAGGAGCCAGGCTGAACGCAGCATGACTTCCATATCAATGACCTCGCGCTCGATGTTGGTCAGTTTCTGGCGCGGCAGGCCATAGCGGATTTCGATGCCGTTCTCGGCTAATTTCTCTTTGACCAGTTCCAGGGTGGCGCGGGCGATGCCCACAGCCTGGCAAGCGATGATCGGCCTCGTGGCGTCGAAGGTGGCCATGGCGCCTTTGAAGCCCGTTGTGGTCTTCTCGACGGTGGGGCTGCCGAGGATGTTCTCGAAGGGCACGCGGCAATCCTGCAGCAGGATAGAGACGGTATCGCTGGCGCGGATGCCCAGCTTGTGTTCCATCTTGGTGACTCTGCAGCCCGGCGTGCCGGCCTCGACGACGAACGAACGCATCCCGGCGCGCCCGGCCTGGGGGTCGATGCTGGCCCACACCACCACGAAGCCGTCCGATTCTTCCAGGGCTTTGTGTCCGGCGGTGACGAAGATCTTCTCGCCGTTGAGCACCCATTCGTTGGTCTTCTCGTCCAGCACAGCCGTGGCGCGGATGGCGGAAGTGTCCGAGCCGGCCTGAGGTTCAGTCATTGCCATGGCGTCGAAGACCGGTTTATCGCCCGAGAAACGGCTCAGGAAGCGCTGTTTCTGTTCGGGGGTGCCAGCAGCAGCCACGGCAGCGGAACCGAGCATCCCTCCTGGAATGCACAGGTACATGCCGGCGTCGCCCCAGGCCAGCATCTCTACCAGGCTGCCCAGGCGCTGGTATCCTATGGAGGGGCGTTTCTCTCGCTCTGCGTTCGGTTTTTCTTCTTTCTTGCTCTCAGGGGCCATCGAAGTTCCGCCCATAGACTTGATGGCCGTGTGCATGAAGTTGATGAAATTCCAGGGGATGGTGTGCTCGTTCTCGTCCATCTCCCGCGAGACCGGGCGCATCATATTGACTGCCACCGTCTCGACCACATTTTGAAGTTGCTCGATGGGTTTGGGGGTTGAAAATTCGATCATACTTTCCTCCTAAACAATCGCTAATCCGCTGAACGTGGCGAAACCGCGCCCGTTGCGCATCCACATTTCGACCGGGTGCTCACGGATATAGCCATGCCCACCCAGGATCTGTACGGCGCGGTCGGTGACCATCATGGCCGTGTCGCTTGCGCCGGAGAGGGCCAGGTAGGATTGTTTGTAGGCCTCCGCCATGCCCTGATCGCTCATCCAGGCGGCTTCCCAAACCAGCAGGCGGATGGCCTCGATGCTGGTGCCCATCTCGGCGATGAAGAAGGCGATGGCCTGCTTTTGCGCCACCTTGACCCCGAAAACTTCGCGCTCTTTGGCGTATTCCATGGAATAGTCGAGGGCTGCCTGGGAGACGCCGATGGCCATAGCCGCTAGAGCCACGTTGGAGGCGGCCAGGATGGGGGCCATGTCGTGTTCTGCGTCGCCGCCGCCCAGGCGGTTGGCCTTGGGGATGCGAACCCCATCGAGGTCGAGCGGGTAGAGTGGCAGGGCGTTGAGGCCCAGCAGCTTGTGTCTCTCGCCGACTTTCAGACCATCGGCGTCCCCGGGGACGATGAAGCCCTGCGTGACGCTCTCCAGCGCGGCGTAGACGATCAAACCCTGCGCGCCCTCTGCAAATGGTACGCAGATTTTTTCCCCTGTGAGCACATAGGCATCGCCGTCCAGCGTGGCGGTGGTTTCCAGTTCATGGGGGTCGAAATCCAGGCGGTGCTCCATCAGGGCGGCGGTGTAGGGCTTCCACTCCATCTCGATGACCGGCGGGATTAATTCCTTTTTCTGGTTCTCGCTGCCGGCCAGCAGGATGGGGGTAGTGTACAGGCCGGGGGTCATCACGGCCAGCGCGCCCGATAGATCGCCATAGGCCATTTCCTCGGCAGCTAATACGCCTGTCACAGCCGAGCGTTCGCCGAAGCCGGTATAGGCTTCGGGGATGGAGGCTTGCAGGTAGCCCAGCTCCCATCCTTTCTCGATCAGTTCTGGGGGTAGGCGGCCTTCTTCATCGGCGTCGCGCGCGGCTGCTCGCAGGTCGTCCAGGGCGTATCGTTTGATGGCGCCCACGAGCATTTGCTGCTCTTCAGAAGGCTGGAAAGAATACATGGGGTCCTCCTTGGGGATTGGTAAATTGGTGATTGGTGATTGTCATTTGTCGTAACTACTCAGCCAAACGGGGAAGTTCCCGAAAAAAGGGTGTGCGAAGGGGGCGCAGCCCCCTTCGCACACCCTTTTTTCGGGCTAATCCGTTCGATGGCTGAGCAGTTACCATTTGTCAATAGTACGGTAGCGGAGGGGGGCCGGATTGCCGTTGTTGTCTATTTCGTCTATATTGGCAATTTCTAGCTGGCCGCGCTCGTACAGGTGTTCGACATGCGCGCCGGCCTCTTCCAGGGCGAGCAGGATGTTGTAGCCGTGCATCTCGCCGAAGTATTTTTTAGAGATCTCGGCTACGGTGTGCGGTTCTTGCAGGATTTCGAGGAATTCGGCTAGCCGTTGGCTATGGATTTCCTGGATTTCGCGGATGCGGGCTTTCAGGTTAGTGATGGGTGGGTAATGACCTCCTAAGGATAGATGGATGCCCTCGGACCACCTCCGGGTTGATTCGAGGGATTGCAGATAATGACTCAGCCCGGTGAATAGCGACAGCCGTTCTGGGGCCTGATGCGGGCTGATCTCGGAGAGGATGTGATCGCCGCTGAAGAGTACATCGCCCAGGCGGATGACTACCTGACCGGCGCAGTGCCCTGGGACGTGCAGCATCTCGAAGGGGCCGAGGCGCATCCCCGTTGCTTCGTAGGTGAAATCTATATTTACTGGACGGTAATCGAGCCGGGTGAGTTTGTAGATCTGGATGAGTTTTTGGGCGGACTCGGGTTCGAGACCGGCTTCGGCCAGGTACCTTTCCAGGCGTTGAGCGATGATGGCCAGACGTTCCTCGGTGTGGGTCAGATTGTGCTGGTCGAGTTCGTGCACACCGATGCTGGCGGCGGTTTTCTGGCGGAGGAAGGAGAGGCCTCCGAAGTGGTCTATGTGGCCGTGGGTGATGAGGATGTGGGTGAGGTCGGCGAAGGAGAGGTTTTCGCCGAGCAGTTCTCCGGCGGCGTCCAGGCCTTCTTCCAGGTGCTGGTTGTTCTTATGAAAGCCGGAGCCGGCATCTATCAGGACGCGGTAATCGTCCACCAGCACCAGGTAGGCGTAGGCCCAGAAATCGGGGAAGGCGTTGAGGGGGAGTTGGGCGATGCGCGCCCCGGCCCCGTTTTCGAAGAGCTGAATCTGGTGATTCTGGGGTTTTTGGTGGACGTTTACGACAGTGCTGTAATCCATTTTTTTCTCTTGTCATTGCGAGCGCAGTGCAGCGGAGCGAAGCAATCTCCCCGTCAAGTAGGGGATTGCTTCGGCGGGAAAGCATCGCCTCGCGATGACATTAAAAATCTATCCCTTTCGGGCGAGCAATCCAAAAAGCAGCAGGTCGACGTATTGGTCGGCGATCTCGATGGGGGAGAGGGGCCCCTGGGGGTGGTACCACATAATCGTCCAGTTCATCACCCCTAGGAGGGCGCGAGCCGCCTGCGCGGGGTCAGGACAATCGAAAAGGCCCTCGTCCAACCCTTCTTGGATCAGATTTCGCCAGAGCTTTTCGAATCGGTCGCGACGGGTGATGTGGGTGGTGTATTGGTGGGGGTCGAGGGAGCGGTATTCGAGGAGGAGGACGGCGGCGAGGTTTCGGTCGGAGGCGAGGGTGCTGATGTATGTGCGCATAGCCAGTCGTAGCCTGTCTGGTATAGGGAGGGGCTTCTCGATGGTCTCGCCGACTTGCTGGATGACGAGGTCGAGGGCGCGGTCGAGCAGGATGAGCAGGATATCTTGTTTGTTGCGGATGTGGTGGTAGAGGCTGGCTTTCTTGAGTTCGACGGCGTCGGCGATGTTTTTCATGGAGGCGGCGTGATAGCCTTTTTGGCTGAAGATTTGGGCGGCGGCGTCGAGGATTTGTTCTTTGGACATAGTTGCTGGCTCCCTACCGAACGGTCGGTAGAGTCAGTATAGCACAGGGATGAGGCGCGCGTCAAGGGGTGGGGACGCGGATTTAACGGATGGGAGGGATTTTGGGGCCGGGGGGAGAAAGGAGGCGGAGGGGTAGGGAAAACTCCGCCATTTTGGAGCAGGTGAGGGATTATAGGAAGCGGATGCGAAAAGAGTCAATCGTCCAATGGGCTCTTGACTGCCATTCCGCCGCGCTGGAGGACGTGGGTGTAGATCATGGTAGTTTTCACGTCTTTATGGCCGAGGAGTTCCTGCACGGTGCGGATATCATAGCCATTTTCCAACAGATGGGTGGCAAAGCAATGGCGGAAGGTGTGACACGAGACGCGCTTGTCAACCCCAGTTCTACGGACGGCTTCTCGAACCGCTTTTTGTAAGCCTGACTCGTCAACATGATGGCGGCGGGTGAGGCCTGTGCGAGGGTCTTGAGAGAGTTTGTTGGCTGGGAAAACGTACTGCCAGATCCATTCGCGGGAAGCATTGGGGTATTTGCGCTCGAGGGCGTAGGGGAGGTAAACCTCGCCGTAGCCATCGGCCAGATCGTCTTCGTGGAGCAGCTTGACGTGGCGCAAGTGGCGCTGTAAGACGGGAATGGCTGCTTCTGGGAGCATGGTGACACGGTCTTTCTCGCCCTTTCCGTCTCGGACAACGATTTGCTTGTATTCGAAGTCAAGGTCTTTGGCGCGCAGGCGGATGCATTCCATGAGGCGCAGGCCGCTGCCATAGAGCAATTGAGCCATGAGCTGATGCAAGCCGGACATGCAGCCGATCACTTTGAGGGTTTCTTCTTTGGACAAGACGGTGGGGATATGCTGGGGGCGTTTGGCGCGTACGGAGTCGAGGTTGCCTTCCAGCTCCTGGTCAAGGACGTGGCGATAAAGGAAGAGGATGGCGCTGAGAGCCTGGTTCTGGGTGGAGGCGGCAACGTGCTGCTCCACTGCCAGATGAGTCAAGAAGGCGTTGATTTCTGGCATGCCCATTTCGCGAGGGTGGCGTTTGTTGTGGAACAGAATGAAGCGGGTGATCCAGTTGACGTAGGTTTCTTCGGTGCGGATAGAATAATGTTTGAGGCGAATGGCTTCGCGCGTTTGGTCGAGGATTTTTTTAGGCGGCTGGTTCATGATAACCTCTTGCATTGTGGGGAAAGTATGTGTATACTGATGGCAGTGGATCGAAGTGTGTGGAAAGGAGGATGGTCTTTGACTAATTATGAAGAAAGTTTCCGTAAAAGCATGTATTACTTCACTTAGGTGGACATTTCCGTATAATCCAGATTTCATGATTTTATCATGAATATATGGATATGTGGAGGGTGTCCGTATACTATGTGTTAGCCCGCCAACC
>VGOC01000062.1 GCA_016865865.1 Chloroflexota bacterium | reverse complement strand
CCAACGTATTATACATGAGAACTTGCCCAGGTGATGTAAAGGTGAGGCGCATCATGAGCAGGATGGTTCGAGGCTTGCATGATAGAATTCGACATGGAGAGAATCTATGTGCGGAATTTTCGGCTACGTAAGCAACAAAAAAGAATCGCTCGGCCCCATCCTGATCGAAGCGGCCAAGCGACTGACTTATCGCGGCTACGACTCGGTTGGCGCGGCGACCTTCGATGGAAGCAAAATCGATTTACGAAAGGACATCGGCAAAGTAGAGGAAGTCTCGGTCAGGTACAACTTCGCTGAAATGCGCGGGCAGCGCGGGATTGCGCAATTGCGCTGGGCGACGTTCGGCGAGCCGTCGCAGGTCAATGCACAGCCGCATCTGGATTCGGATGGCGATATGGTCGGCGCGCACAACGGCAACGTGGTGAACAACGTCGAGCTGCGCGAGCAGTTCATCGCCGAGGGCATGACCGTCCGCTCGCAGAACGATGGCGAGACGTGCGTCCATGCCGTCGAGAGGTATGTCAATCGTGGATATGAATTCATTGATGCGATCCGCCTCGCGTACGGCGACCTCGAAGGCGATTACGCCTTCCTCATCGGGCACGCGAATGACGATAAGCTGTACGCGTTCAAAAAAGGTTCGGGCATGGTGGTGGGACTCGGCGAAGGCTTCACCTGCGTCTCGTCCGATCTGCCTTCGATCCTGCCCATGACCCGCCAGGTCATCCGTCCGCAGGATGGGGAGATCGTCACGTTGTGGGCAGACCGGGTCGAGGTGCGCTCGGTCAAGGATGGAAAACTCATTATTCGAAAACAGGAAACCGTCACGGAGTCGATGGACGCGGTGCAGAAGGGTGGGTATCCGCATTTCATGTTGAAGGAAATCCACGAGCAGGCGCAGGTGGCACGCGAGTTGCTCCACGTGCTGAACGGAAACCGTGAAGTCGGGTCGCTGGTCGGGAAGATGAAGAACGCGCGTCACCTCTATTTCATCGGCTGCGGCACGAGTTATCACGCTGCGTTAGCCGGCTCGGTCTTTTTCGCGGGACTGGCCAGGCGCGCCGCGATCCCCGTGCTTGCGCCGCAGTTCATCGCGCAGTACGCGCCCTCGGTGGATCACGATGACGTGGGGATTTTCGTCAGCCAGTCGGGCGAGACCAAGGATGTGCTCAACGCGTTGGCGGCGGCCGAAGGGCGCGGCATGGCTTGTTTCGGGCTGGCGAATGTGGTCGGCTCCACGCTGACCAAAGCGACCTCCTTTTGTCTGCCGTTGTGCTGCGGTTACGAGATCAGCGTGCCGGCTACGAAGACATTCACCAACCAGATCGTGACGTTTTTATATCTAGCGTATAGGATGGCGGGGCGTGACGTCCGTGAGTTGGATCGGATTCCCGAATTGATGGAGCAGACGCTTGAAATAGTCACGCCGCAGATCGAAGCGATTGCCAAAGAGATCAACGAATGGAACGACATGTACTGCCTCGGTTACGGAGTCACGTATCCCATTGCATTGGAAGGCGCATTGAAGTTGAAAGAGATCACCTACGCTCACTGTGAAGGGATGCTCTCGACCGAGTTCAAACACGGCCCACTCTCCGCGGTGAGGGAGGGCTTCCCGGTCATCTTCGTGGCGGGGCCGAACGATGCGCCGCTCATCATCAGCGGCATCAACGAAGTCAAAGTGCGCGGGGCACGTACCATCGTCATCGCCGAAGAGGACGCCCGCCTGCGCGCCAACGGCGACGACCTGGTCGTCATCCCCAAATCCGACCCGCAGATCAGCGCCCTGCTGGGAGTCCTGCCGTTGCAGTTGCTCTCGTATCACATGAGCGTGATGCGCGGGTTCGACCCTGATTTTCCGAGGAATTTGTCGAAGACGTTGACGGTGGATTAATGACGGTGGATTAATATGGAATACCTGACAATCTCCCTGATATCTGTGGGCCTTGCGATGGATGCGCTGTCCGTATCGCTTGCCATTGGCACAGCCGGACAGATCGCCAGCTTACGCGGCAAAATCCGTTTGGCGGTTCACGCCGGCATCTTTCAATCAGGAATGACCGCCTTGGGCTGGCTGACAGGCGAGACAATCGTTTCCTATGTCGAAGGATTTGATCATTGGATCGCCTTTGGCCTGCTTGGATATGTAGGAATCAATCTGATCCGCGCCGGGCTGGATACCGACCGGGAAGCCTTCGAGCAGGATCCATCCACCGGAAAAGTGCTCGTGATGTTATCGTTAGCCACCAGCATTGATGCTTTTGCCGTTGGCTTGAGTATCGTTTTTCTCGAGGTTCCAGTGCTGCTATCCGTCGTCATGATAGGCCTTATCGCTTTCGCCTTGTCTACCATTGGTCTATTCACCGGAACACGCCTTGGCGAAACCTTTGGCAAGCGGATGGAAGTTCTTGGTGGTTTGTTGCTGATCGGAATTTCGATACGGGTAGTGGTCACCCACCTGTTTCCGTGAATGTGAGCGCTGCACGAGCAGCCTCCACCCCCACGCCATAATAGCGCGTTATTCTTTCTTGCGAGTTATGTCGAAACCGCAACGCTCGAATTGCCGAAGCAGATTGGGAGGGAAGAGATTTTGCCCCCACTTGCGGCAAATGTGTTCTGTCCAACCATAGGTTTCATAGGTGAAGGTTTCTTCCCGGTCGCCCTTCAGAGGGATCATGGCTTTCAGTTTTCGGTAGTAATCCTGCGCGCGGTAGCCTTCATCCATCACATCCATGGAACGCCGGATCAGTTCGTCATCCAATCGAGGATATTCATCCTCGAAGAGCACGAACTCCATGGGGTAGCGCGGGCGAGGAGGTGGGTCGTTAGCCGGGTAACCGATGGTCAGACCAGCCAGAGGGAAGACCCGCGGCGGAAGTTTGAAATCCTCGATGATCTCTTCGGAATGGAATGGAATCCCCCCCAGGAAACAACTCCCCAGCCCCAGGCTCTCCGCGGCAATGACCATATTCTCGGCCATCAAGGCCGCATCCTGAATGCCCAACAGCATCAATAGCAAGTCGTCGGCGACCATGCTCCAATTGCGGCGAGCCATGATGCGTTCCCATTTATAGGAGTCCACGCAGACGATGAAAAACAGCGGCGCGTGGAAAGGATTATTTTCCCGATCTCGTTTCAGCAATAAGCTCCCCAATTGCGAGGCAAAGGGCGCCTGCTGTCCGGCCCGGACGATGGTCTCGACGACTTCATCGGAAGGCATTTCATCTCTGTAACTGCGAATAGATTTCCGATTGAGCAAGGTTTCGATGATGGGGTTGTTGATCATGATCTTCGAAACTACACATTCGCAATCACGTTGCTGAAAAGGTTGCCCACTGCTCTCCCGAAGATGGTCAATGCAATCATAACAACAATAGTTATTAAAATTATCAGCATCCCATATTCCAGGAAGCCCTGACCTCGTTCGTTTGGATAGAATAACATATCCAGCTCCTTTTCGATGGACATATATGCCATTGTATCATATGAACCCGGAAACGTTAAAACCACAAAGCCGCCTGGCGGCGGCTTTGCGTTTATTATGTAGAATAGGTTTCCCTTAGAGAGGAACTACCTGAGCGGCCTGTACCCCTTTCGGGCCTTCTTCGATGGCAAATTCGACTTCCTGGCCTTCATCCAGGCGACGATAGCCCTCTGTATTGATTGCAGAGAAGTGTACGAAGACATCCTCGCCGCCTTCGCGACCGATGAAGCCATAACCCTTACGGGCATTGAACCATTTGACAGTTCCAACGATACGTTCTTCCATTTTTTCTTTCATACTCCATTCTATCAATGTGCTTTTTCTTCGCTGAATAGAATACCAGCTAAGAGTCCACTGCAAAAACTATGAGTAGAGGATTCGGGGCGGCATATATGGGGGTGCGGGCTGCGCAGCCCGCACCCCCATATATGCCGCCCCGCCCCCTCGTTCAGGAGTTTTTTCAGTGAACTCAGCAAAGTATTTCGGGCGCAAGATTATCATGGCAGTTGTGCGGTGTCAAGGTGATAAAAATCCACCCGGGGAACGCGGTATAATCTCGGAAAACTTCACTACTGGAGGTATGATGAGCCAAACTGAAAGAAAAATTCGAGTGCTGATTGCCAAGCCCGGCCTGGATGGACACGATCGCGGCGCGAAGGTGGTAGCCCGCGCTCTCCGGGACGCGGGCATGGAAGTCATCTACACCGGACTCCGCCAAACCCCGGAAATGATCGCCGAAGCCGCTTTACAGGAAGATGTGGATGTCGTTGGCCTTTCGGTTCTTTCTGGAGCGCACATGGCGTTAGCGCCTCGGGTCATCGAACTGCTCGAAGCGAATGGCCAGGATCATGTCAAGGTGTTTCTCGGGGGGATCATACCCGATGAGGATGTCGGCAAACTGAAAGAGATCGGTGTGGCCAGGATTTACGGCCCAGGCACGTTGACGGATGAAATCGTTGGAGATATTCGCAAGGGAGTCTTGGAAGAGGTAGCCAGGTAATATGGCGTCTGTTCGAGAGGTCTTATCAGGCGACCGGCTTTCTCTGGCGCGTCTGCTTTCCCAAATCGAAAACGACACCATCGAGGGGCGCGCTGCGTTGAGCGAGCTGTTCCCTCACACCGGCAATGCTCACCTCATCGGCGTCACCGGCGCGCCTGGAACCGGAAAATCTTCTCTGGTCAACCAGTTAGCCCACCATTTCCGTCATCCCCCCGAAAGCATACCCCCCAGGCGCGTTGCTATCGTGGCTGTGGATCCCTCCAGCCCCTTCTCTGGGGGCGCGGTGTTAGGGGATCGCGTGCGCATGAGGGATTTGGCTGGCGACCCGGGGATATTCATCCGTTCGATGGCTTCGCGTGGTTCCCTGGGCGGATTGGCGAGGACGACCTCGGGGGTGGTTCAGGCTTTCGACGCTGCCGGCTTCGAGATCATTCTGATCGAAACAGTTGGCGCGGGACAGGCCGAAGTTGACATTGCCCGACTGGCGCATACTACCCTGGTGGTAGAAGCCCCTGGCCTGGGCGATGATATCCAGGCCATCAAAGCGGGCATCCTGGAAATCGCCGACATTCTGGTGATCAACAAAGCTGACCGGACAGGAGTCGAAAACACGGAGCGCGCCTTACGGACGATGCTCGACCTGGCCCACCCTATCCAGCGCGTCTATCGTCATCACGGCTCTCTGGAGGTAGTGCCCTCCTCGATAGCAGAATCACCCCAGGAGGAGTCCGTGTGGATTCCCCCCATTCAAAAGACTATCGCCCTCGATGGAACTGGCGTCCAGGAATTAGGCGATCAGATCGCTCGACACAAAGCCCATCTCGAAAAGACTGGCGAGTGGGAAAGCAGAGGGCGCACCCGTCTGCAGGCCGAGTTGGACAACCTGCTGCAAAACACTTTGGTGAACCGCTGGCGGGATAGCCTCTCCCCAGAACGCTACCAGGAAATCTTCGAGCAGCTCATCGAGAGAAACCTGTCCCCCCGCCAGGCGGTGGACGCGTTGCTCAATGGAGGACCGAGACGATGATTTATGGCGATGGAATTCGACTGCGAGCGATCGACAAGGACGATCTGCCTCTCTTCGTCGAGTGGCTCAACGACCCTGAGGTTCGTCACGGGCTGATGATCTACCTACCGTTATCCCAGACCGAAGAGGAGCAATGGTTCGATGCAATGCTCAAACGGCCACAGGAAGAACATCCTCTGGTCATCGAAGTCAATGATCAAGAGCAGTGGATACCGGTTGGAGATTGTGGTTTGTTCGGAATCAATTGGCGGGTACGCTCGGCAGAAGTGGGCATCGTTATCGGAGATAAAAGCCGTTGGAACCAGGGATACGGCGTCAAAGCCGTGCGTTTGCTCCTGCAGCACGGATTCGGAACCTTGAACCTGAATCGCATCTTTCTTAGGGTTTACGAAAACAACCCCAGGGCAGTGCGAAGTTACGAAAAGGCGGGTTTTGTCCAAGAAGGATGTATGCGGCAAGCTCATTATCAAGATGGCCAGTATTTCGACGTGATCTTGATGAGCGTCTTACGCCAGGAATGGAAGAAAGGAGGTCGAAATGGATGATAGTTTGCTGTTCCTCATCACCGCAGTCATCAGTGTCGCGATCGGCTACTTAGCCGGCAGCCTACTCTCCAGGGGACGGGATAGCCAGGAGGAAAAGAAACCTGCCGAAAGCCCCGCGCCGATGTTCCCATCAGATGCTTTACACATCTGGCGCGATGACCAACAAAAACAATTAGTGTTGCAAATCGGCAAACGAGCTTTTCATTCTGGGGAGCCGCTTCCGCCCACAGAAGGTACATATCTGGCGGGACTGCTTGCCTATCTCCAAAAATGGTTGGGCATGCCCGCGTCCACGATACCGGCATCCTCCCCTGGGGCGCAACCCGCCCAGGCGCCAGCGACGCCCCAGACCAGCGTCAGCCCATTCGTCCTCGACGCCCCAGAAGAACCCGCCGCCGAAAGAAGCATCGTCGCCCAGGTTGACGAGATCTTGCAAGAATTATTGTTCGATTCTCCACTCAGGGACAGAGGGATTCGGCTGATGGAAAATCTGGATGGAAGTATGAGAATTTTCGTTGGGTTAGATAATTATAGCGAAATCGATTCGATCCCCGACGATGACATCAAAGCGTTGATTCGCGCCGCGGTGCGAAAATGGGAGCAGCGGCAGTAGCAGCTGGCGCTCCCATTTGCTTTCCGAAGGGCATGCTTCCAGCGGCGAAGCTTGCCCTGAACGGAGTGAAGGGGTGACATGCCCGAATAGTTACCTCCCCTTTCCTGGAAGAAGCTCCTGGTTGAGATGAGCGATGAGCTTCTTTTTCTCCCCCTCAGGCAAAAAGGTCGCTTGAGCTGTCGCTATTATACGCTCTCGTAGCGAGGCGAGGGAAAGCCCCTGCGCTTCACAGGCCTGGCGATATTCTTCACTCAAAGTGATCTTGGAGATGCTGGGATCATCGGTGTTCAGGGTGATATTCAAACCAGCGTCCAACATAGGGACGATCGGATGCCGTTTTCGTTGAGGCACAACCCCGGATTGATAATTGCTGGTCAGACATACCTCGAAGATCGTCCCTGTCGTGCGGGCTAACGTTATGGCCGCCTCATCTTCCATGACGCGGACGCCATGTCCAATGCGTTTGGCCCCAAAGACCTCGATGGCCTCGACGACATTATCGGCGCCGCCCCATTCCCCGGCGTGGATGGTGATCTGCAACCCCTCTTGTTGCGCTTCGTGGAAAATTCCTACGAAGGGTCTGGCAGGATATTCCGCCTCGTTCCCGGCTAAATCCAACCCGATAATTCCTTTACGCTTTCGATCCATCGCCAGCCAGGCCACTTGTTCGGCCAAATCTGTGCTTTCATGGCGGTTGACGCTGGCGATCAGGCGGGTAGTAACGCCATACGTTTCTTCGCCGAGCCTTGCGCCTTCGATCACCCAATCAATCACCTGAGCAAGCGGGAACCTTTCCGCCTTACTCAAGGCCACAGGAGAAAAGCGCAGTTCGAGGTAGCGGATATTATCCCTGGCGGCATCTTCGATCGCCTCACGCGTGATCCGGCCAATCACTTCTGGAGAGCGATAGAACAAACGCAGGGGAGCAAATTTAGAGAGGAAGTTCTCGAAAGTATGAGGTTCGTCATCCCCAATTTGAACCATCGGCCCCAGAACGAGAGGCCCGGTGTTGTGAATACCATGATCCTGCCCAATTTCAGCCAGGGTTTCGACGCGTACTGAACCTTCGAGGTGGCGATGCAGCTCCACCTTCGGCAAAGCTTGATAATACGTTAAAGGATGGCTTACCTTGGACTGAACCATGAGATACTTTATCGGTATCGGTTGTAGTTTTAGCATTAGTATAGCGAATAGTAATCCAAAACTACATAGAACTAGCGTACTATTCAGACTTACAACAAACTAACAGAGCAAGCATTCGATAGTAGCAAACTATCAAAATAACAAGAAACTCGAGTTGGGTAAAAAAAACCGATCCCCAATCGTACAAGCGGAATGGGGATCGTCAGTCATTTACCTGCGTCGTCGTCGGCGTTTCTTCTTTTCGCCGGTAGACTGTGAGGCCTGTGTCGCCGGTTGAGATACAGGCGCGGCTGTTCTTTGAACCTCCGCCTGTATACTGCTCACATCAGCAGGTCGGAAAGTGAACAACCGCGTCACCATGCTCATACGCATATCCGAGAGCAAATTCTGGAACATCTCGTAGGCGCGGTTCTTGTACTGCACCAGGGGGTCGCGTTGAGCATAGGCTTCCAGGCCGATGGCCACGCGCAGGGCTTCCATTTGTGTCAGGTAATCTATCCACAAATTGGAGATCACCCTCAAGAGCAATTCGCGGTAGATCTTGGTCAAGGCCTGTCGCCCTAATTCATCGGCGATTCGATCTCGAAGAGCCTCATCTAACGAACTTACTGGTTGCTCCTGAATAGCGAGAAAAGTCTGCTCACCCAAGGCCTGGATCAGTCCCTCCCTGGCGCTTCGATCCAGATTGCCAGGTTGGATATTCCCCAGGCGGGCGAGTTCGATCTGCCCCCAGTCGGCGTGGATAATCTCCTGGGCGCTCTCCAGGTGCGCCAGCACATCCCCGGTGATCTCCTCCGGGGAACGTCCTTCCAAAGCGCGCGCCGCGGCATGGATGTACGTCATACGTGAGGTTTGCGTCCAAACTCGTTGGTGAGTTTTCTTGTCGAAAACCTGGCGCCGTCCCTGGGAGAGCTGCAACATCAGATTCAACAAGTCACGTTCCGAGAGCACGTTGCCATCGCCCTTCGCCAAACCGGTCTGCAAATCTTTGACGATCTGCCCGGGGTGGTCGTCATCGCCGATACTGGTCGCCAGCCGTTCGCTGTAGATGCTTTGAATTGAGCCGAGTATCCTATCCGCCAGTTGATCCCAATCCTTGCCGAATAAATCTTGCGGGTTGAGTCCTAAGGAAGTCTTCAGCACACGCTCCACCGCGCCGATCAGGCGGGTGATGGTCACGTCTTGCATGGCATGATGGACGAGACCCCGCAGCCTGTCTCCTGCTTCATAAGGATCATCTTTCAGAGAGCGCATAATCTCAGGAGATACCTGGAGAGGCAATCGCAGCAGTTCGGCCAGCTCCTGGGATAGTTGCTGCGGAGAGCGCGCCTCGGTTTCGTCGCTCAGGCCGAGACCCTCGATGAACGTATCCAGGGTCTCCAGACGCTCTTTCAGTTGGTTTTCCAGGTTCAGTTTACTGTTTACGAGGATGGCATCAACGGTATGTAAGTTATGCTCTTCTTCAGCCTGGATCGCTTGCCTTGCCAGATTCACCAAAGCAGCCTGGGCCTCACCCGCTCCTAAACCGGTTCGATCTCCCTTCATGCTCTCCAGGAGCAACTTCAATGAATAGGAAGGGAAAACCCCTCCGCGCAGGGGAAAAGAAGGCTGAATCTGATCCAGCCACGAAAGCAATTTCCAGGGGCCTTCCTCATCTTCCAGAGCCTCTGGTACCCGCTGCAAGACCTCCTCCTGGAGCATCTTGGCGACATCCTCGCTGAGATCATCTTTGGTCATGATCCGATCTCGCTGAGCGTAGATCATGGCGCGCTGCACATTGAGCACATCGTCGTATTCCAGCAAGTGCTTGCGCACATCGAAGTTGGCCCCCTCGACCCTGGTTTGCGAGGACTCGACGATGCGGCTGACCAACTGATTGGTGATGGGCAAGGCTTCATCTACGTTCATGCGCGCCAGCAACCCTTCCATCTGCTGGCCGCCGAAGCGCACCATTAACTCATCTTCCAGGGAGAGGTAGAAGCGCGAGGAGCCCGGGTCACCCTGGCGGGCGGCGCGGCCGCGCAACTGGTTATCAATCCGCCGCGCCTCGTGTCGCTCCGAACCGATCACATGCAGGCCGCCCAAATCCCGCACGCGATCTTTCCCCTCCATGTACCGCAAGAAATACTCGACCTCGCCGCCGTAAATGCCGTACTCATCAGGTGATAATCCCCGCAGGGCTTCGCGGCGCGCTTCCATGGTCATATCGTAGGGATCATCATACCCATTCCGCTTGAGCACCCGGTTGATAGACGAGAAGATCTCCTCGGCCAACTCTCCGCCTAGCTTGATATCCACGCCGCGGCCGGCCATGTTGGTGGCAATGGTGACCGCGCCAAAGGCGCCCGCGCCAGCGATGATCTGGCTCTCCTCGGTATGCTTGCGGGCGTTGAGCACCTGATGGGAAACGCCGCCCTGTAAAACGTTCGCCAGACGCTCCTTGTGAGATGGCGAGAGTCCTAGAATTCGCAGTAAACGCTCGAGGTTGGCCTCATCCGACGGGGTCAGGGAAATATCCAGATTTTCATCGCGGATGACCTGGCGCAATTCTTGTGTGTCCAGCTTATCGAGAGGTGCTGCCAGCGGCGCCAATGCGCGAATCTGGCGGCCATCCTCCACGACGCCGGTCTTCTCGAACCAGGCATCCCGAACCAACAAAGTTTGCGCCAGGCGGCGCACCATCACGCCCTGCAAGCGCGCCGAGACTCGCTCGGAGAGTTCCACCGAGGTGGTACCCACCAGGATCGGCCTCCCGATGACATGGTAGGTCAGAATCTCCTGCACGATCGCGCGCAGCTTGGCTTCCTCGGAACGATAGATTATGTCGGTGTAATCCTTTCGCTTCCAGAAAACCGGTTTGAGATCGGGGTCGTCTTTGTAAGTGTAATATGTGTATTTATGGTTGAACTCATCTCGATCTTGCAGAATGACGAATGGCGAGGTCTCCCGGTTGGCTTCGTAATCCAGATTGGTGGGGATGGCAAGCGCATCCAGTTTGTAGATGGTGTTGAACTCCTCAGCCTCGGTGACGGCGGTGCCGGTCATACCGGCCAGTTTTTCGTACATGCGGAAGTAGTTCTGAATGGTGATCGTGGCGTAGGTGACATTTTCGCTTTCGACGGGAACCCCCTCTTTGGCTTCGATAGCCTGGTGCAGCCCATCCGACCAACGCCGTCCCGGCATCAGCCGCCCGGTGAAGTGATCCACAATGATCACTTTGCGCCCCTGGACGACATAATCTTTATTGCGCCTGTAGATATACTCGGCGTTCAAAGCCTGCTGCAAATAGCCCAGCAACTGGGCTTGCTCCGGGGTTATATCTTCGGGCCTCTCAGGGTCGCGGAGAGCCAGGCCCAAGATTTGTTCGACATGAGTCTCGCCGATCTGCGTCAGGGAGATATTGCGGTCTCGCTCGCTGATCTCGTAATCTTCGGGTTTGAGCTGCCGGACCACCCGTGCCATGTGGATATAGTTTTCGCTATCTTCATGAGACGGTCCCGAAATAATCAAAGGTGTGCGGGCCTCGTCAATGAGCACATTGTCCACTTCGTCTATGATGGCATAGTAATGCCCTCGCTGGACGCGCTCTTCCAGGCTCATCTTCATGTTGTCACGCAGATAATCGAAGCCGAATTCGTTATTCGTACCATAAGTGATATCGGCGGCATACGCTTCATGGCGCGGCGCCATCTGGAGTTGATGCTGATCTTCGTGGGGCGAGGATTTCTCCAAATCCACCAGGAAGGCTTTCTGACCGAGTTCGGTGCGGGCCGCCATTTGCAGCACGCCGACGCTCAAGCCCAACAGTTGGTAGATAGGCGCCATCCAGCGGGCGTCACGGCGGGCCAGATAATCGTTGACCGTGACCAGGTGGACGCCGCGCCCGATAGGGATCCCGTCGAGAGGGTCGAACTGCCATTGGGCGGGATCATCGCCCCACGTTTGGCGTGCTTCTGCTTCCCAGGCTGGATTCAATCTCAAAGCATTCAGATAAAGGGGCAGCGTCGCCGTCAGGGTTTTGCCCTCACCTGTGCGCATTTCCGCTACGATGGCCTTGTGCATGGCGATGCCGCCGATCAACTGCACATCGAAATGACGCTGGCCGATGGTCCTCTTGCTGGCCTCGCGCACCGCCGTAAAAGCCTCGGGCAGGATATCATCCAGGCTCTCGCCCTTCGCCAGGCGCAGACGGAATTCGCCTGTCTTGGCGCTCAACGCTTCGGTACTCAGGGATTCGAACTGCGCTTCGAGCGCGTTGATATGGTCAACGATCTTAGTAAACTCTTCGATTAACTTTTGATGAGGATCTCCGCCAACAGCGCGGATGAAACGCTTTAACATAGGTATACCTTTATTCGAAATGGCGCGGCCATCATTTTTCCGGGCGGCGCGAAACCTGTTTTGAGAATGCTTTGTCAGGTCGTTATTGATCTAAAAGAGCGTCGCCTGTCTAGATTCATCTTGTTCGTCAGATTCGATTTCGTAAGTCGCCTTGCAGTTGGGGCAAAACAAATAGGGCTTGAATTTCTTCGACTTCAGTTTTATTACAGGCGTTGAACACTTGCGACAGGGCTGACCATCATGAGTCATTTTTATCGGGGCGGGTTCGGGCGGCGGATTTTCGTAAAGTTCATCGGGCGGTAGATCTTTTCGACGTAGTGCGGCATAAGATAATCTATCACATCGCTCATTTTCCGGGTTGCTGTCATGACCTTTAACCCAAACGAAATTTACTTCGTGCGTTTCGCAGAGAGCCGATAATCTTTCCCATAAATCAACATTAACAGCGCGTTCTTTATTCGTTCGCCACCAATTTCTCTTTTTCCACTTTTCGACCCAGCCTTCCATCATTGCGCTGACCAAATATCGAGAGTCGCTGAAAAGGGTTACTTTGCAAGGTTGTTTCAGTAGTTCCAAACTCTTAATAGCGGCGTATATCTCCATGCGATTGTTTGTTGTCAATCGAAAGCCTCCAGAAATTTCTTTGCGTCTATTTTCGAACAACAAAACAGCGCCATATCCGCCTGCGCCGGGGTTAGGCTCACACGCTCCATCGGTATAAATTACGATTTCTTTTTTCTCTTCCATCGCGGAGTCAGCTTTCAAATCGGATGACACGAGGTAATATCCAAACTCGTACAAATCTGCGCGATTAGTAACTGCTCAGCCATCAAACGGATTAGCCCGAAAAAAGGGTGTGCGAAGGGGGCGCAGCCGCTTTGCGTTCGCACACCCTTTTTTCGGGAACTTCCCCGTTTGGCTGAGTAGTTACCGCGATTATAGCATTAAAGGACGGAAGACTGGAGACGGGAGACCAGTATGTTCCCCGTCATCCGTCTCCTGTCCCCCATCTCTGATATAATCGCGCCAATGTCTTCAGAGATGCCCTCTGCACACCGCCAGATCGCCCGCGCTGCTGGCCTGGTCATGTTGGCCTTCGTTTTCAGCCAACTCGCCGGACTGGTCCGTCAAATTTTGGTCGCCGACGCCTTCGGCACCAGCCTCGATATGGACTCCTTCAACGCCGCCAACCGGGTGGCTGAGACGCTCTTCAACCTGGTCGCCGGCGGGGCGTTAGGCTCGGCGTTCATTCCCACATTCACCGCGTTGCTAGCCAATGAGAAGAAGAGGGATGCCTGGCAATTGGCCTCAGCGGTAGGCAACTGGGTGCTCGTTATCCTGAGCGCACTGAGTGCGCTGATCGCGATCTTTGCCCCTCAGGTTGTTCGGTACATCCTGGCGCCCGGGTTTTCCGGCAACCCTGCCCAGGAAGCGCTGACCATCCACCTGACGCGGCTGATGCTGCCCTCGGCGGCCATCTTTGGTTTGAGCGGGCTGGTGATGGGGATCCTCAACTCCCACCAGGTTTTCTTCATCCCTGCCTTGACCCCCTCGATGTATCAGATCGGCATGATCTTTGGGGTGTTGGCGCTCTCTCCACGCATGGGCGTTGACGGTTTGGCGTGGGGCGTTCTCCTGGGGGCGGCGGCGCATTTGTTGCTGCAAATCCCTATCCTGCTTAAACAAGGCGGAAACTATTTCCCCACCCTAGGCCTGAAGATGGCCTCTGTCCGCGAGGTGATGCGGCTGATGGGGCCGCGTCTGCTGGGGGTGGCCGTGGTGCAGCTCAACTTCTGGGTCAATATCCGCCTGGCCTCGGAGATGCGAGAGGGCAGCGTCACCGGCGTGACTTTCGCCTTCATCTTGATGCTGATGCCGCAGGCCGCCATCGCCCAATCCATCGCCACTGCCGCCATGCCGACGCTGGCTGCCCAATACGCCCGCGGGAAACTCGACGAAGTGCGCACATCATTGGCCGCCAGTATCCGCGGCGTGCTGCTGCTCTCGATCCCGGCCTCGGTGGGGCTGATTCTGCTGCGAGAACCGATCATCACCCTGCTGTACCAAAGAGGCGAGTTTACCGAACACTCGACCACGTTGGTCGCCTGGGCGCTGCTCTGGTATGCTGCCGGGTTGGTAGGACATTCGGTGATGGAAGTGCTGGCGCGGGCCTTCTACGCCCTGCACGACACCCGGACTCCCGTCATCGTGGGCGTGACTGCCATGAGCCTGAATATCGTCTTCAGCTTCGCCTTCGCCGCCCTATTCGGGCGAATCGGTTGGATGCCCCATGGCGGTCTGGCGCTGGCGAATTCTCTGGCTACGGCCCTCGAGACCACTGCTCTGCTGGTGATGATGCGGCGACGCCTGGGGGGAATCGAAGGACGCAAGATCGTTCGAGGCGCGCTGAAAGGCAGCGCGGCTGCGGCCATCATGGGCCTGGCGTTATGGGTCTGGCTGGGATATTTCGAGGGACATTCCGCCTGGCTGGTCGGGGGCGGCGGCATTGCCCTTGGGGGAGTGGTCTATGGGCTGATGGTGGTCGTGCTCAGAGTCGAAGAAGCGCAAGATGGCCTGACGGCCATCCGAAAGAGATCGAAACGCTAACGTATGAAACAATGCTATGAATCAAATAGCGTCATTGACCCTTTCATTATGCTGCTGCTGAAACCTTATCTGCGCGCAACGACATGCAACTTACCCCTTCGACAACCCCTGATTTGGGCGGAATTTCCACGGCAGGAAAGCGAATGATCTTACTCAACTGTGAAATGATGAAGATATCCTGGTCCAGATTGACGGTCATCGCTCCCACTAAATAATCGGTTTTCATGGCAATCTTTCCGCCAGCTCCGGGCGCTTTGTTGGCGCGAAAGCCCGACATCAACCGGATCGTCCCTCTTCCATTCGAGCCAACCAGAAAAACCCCGCTATCTTCAATCACCTCTGATATGGCAACCACCTCATCGCCTGGTTCCAGGCGGATGCCCAAACCGCAAGTATTTTGAACCAATTTTTCTCGAAATCGGATCCCCAAGCCCTTCCGGGTAACGATGAACAGGTCGCCTCCACCACTTGTCCATGTTCCAGCAGCCACAGGACCATATTTCCCGACGTCGAAAACCGACGTTCCAGGCTGCATGTTGTCGCTTATATAATTATGTCTCAACACGCGCACATACCCTTTGCTGCTGAGGATTGCAAGATATCCTTCGTCGCACGCTGGCAGGATCACTTTGGGCTTTTCATCGGAAGGAATAGATATCGCTTCATTGAGCGATTGACCACGGGCGCGCACAGGAGACTCGACCAGCGAGTTCAACGGAAACCGGTAAGCGCGCCCCCAATCGGTGATCAGCAACAAATCCTGGCTTTCATCGGCGGTGAAGATCATGCTGGGGGCGTCTGCCTCGGGGATGTCCAGGTCGAAGATTCCCATCCCCGCGCGGTGTTGGCGAGGGTACAAATGCCGAGGGGTGCGTTTGATCATCCCCTGGCGGCTGATGGTGACAAGATTCATCGTTGATGGAGGTTCGGGCGGCAGCGCCTGTTCCTCTATTTCTGGCCGGGTTTGGAGGGGCGGCTCCTTCCGATACAATGTAAGCTCACTTTCCAGTTGTTCGATATAACGCAGGATTTCCGTGCTCACCTGAGTGAGATCTGGTCGTTCTATCTTTGTCATGATATTTTTCTCCATCGAAGAAGACGTAGAGCGATTATTCGCCTTCGAGAATATTCATAATTTGTCGAAGAGTCATAATGGGGATAAATAATTTTCATTGTGTACACATTCTCCATGGCGCGTACATGCTAATACCCCACGAAGTACCAGAAAGCTTGCGCAATAACAATTCCGAGCAATGTTCCTGCCAGGGCTTCGATGGGGGTGTGGCCTAATACTTCCTTCAACTGCTCCTGCGTCTCATGTCCAGGCAGGTGTCCGCTGCTCAACTCGTTGACGATTCGATTGATCAACCCGGCGTGTATCCCCGCCTGACGCCGTATGCCGGTAGCATCGTAGATGACGATGATGGCCAGGGTGACCGCCAGTGCAAAAAATGGAGAATCAAAGCCCTCGAACAAGCCGATGGCATGCGCGGTAGCTGCAACCAACGCGGAGTGGGAGCTGGGCATTCCCCCGGCGCGTAACAGCAAAGCCCAATCCCATTGGCGCGTGCGCAGATAGCCGATGGGGGGTTTCAAGACCTGGGCCAGAATCCAGGCGGTCATCCCGGCCCAGAAGATGGAGTTCTGGAAGATGGCTGCTATCTTCATCTGCCCGGCTCGAAATCTGCCAACTCATCACCGGAGAGTTGTTTCACTTTTAGTTCGGCGCCTTCTAGCAAGGTCGCGCAATGGCGGGCAAGCGCCTGCCCGCGCTCGAATTTGGCCAGGATCTCATCCAGGGTTTGTTCGTCGGCTTCCAGGGTGTTGACGATGTTTTCCAATTGTGCAAAGGCTTGCTCGTAAGTCAATTCAGCGATAGGGATTAGTGCTTTATTCATGAGAACTTCCTTTCCTTAGTCGCAGGTCTGTCGTCAGCGTTCGGCGACATCAACTCCAAACGCGCCGTCGCTCACGCGTACGTTCAGAAAATCGCCAGCTTTCACTTGCTTCACGGACCGCACATTGTACCCATCAACGTTCGAGACCAGCGCGTAGCCGCGGGCTAACACGGTTTGGGGGTTCAGATCGGTCAGACGTTGTCCGGCTGCATCGAGGTGAGCGCGCTGCATTTCTATGAAATGAGATAGAAACGTCACGGCGCGATGGGATAACTCATCCAGGCGCTGGCGGTCGCTCATGATGTGGGCTTCCGGAGAAAGCCGTCTCAAGCGGCTGGCAAGCTCGTTGAGCCTCCAGCGCTGGTCGCCGATGCCTGCATGGATGAGCTGTATCGAGCGCTGTCTTGCCTCGTCGAGGACGATGAGCAGGTCGTCGCGGTTGGGGGTGGCTAGCTCGGCGGCGGCGGTGGGTGTGGGGGCCCTCAGGTCGGCGACGAAATCGGCGATGGTGAAATCTGTCTCGTGGCCGACGCCGGTGATCACGGGGGCTTCCGAGGCGGCGATGGCGCGGGCGACGCCTTCGTTGTTGAAAGCCCACAGATCTTCGATCGAGCCGCCGCCGCGGGCAAGCAGGATCACGTCAGGGGCGGCTGCCCGGTTCAGGTCACGCAGACCAGCTATAATTCCCGCGGGAGCATCCCTGCCCTGCACCGGGCTGGGCGCGATGACCACTTCCACCAGGGGATAACGTCTGCGCAAGGTGTTCAGCATATCCCGCAAGGCAGCCCCGGTCGGTGAAGTCACGATGCCGATGCGTTTTGGCCAGGGTGGGATGGGGCGTTTGCGTGCTTCATCGAAGAGGCCTTCAGCCTCCAGTTTGGCCTTCAGGCGCAGAAATTCCTGGTAGAGCGCGCCCTCACCGATGGGCTTGATCGTGTCTGCGTAAAGCTGGTACTGACCGCCAGCCTCGTAGACGCTGATGCTGCCATGCGCCTCGACAGAGTCGCCATCCTGTGGGAGGTAAGCCAGCCGCTGGGCGTTGTTCCTCCACATCACACAGCGAAGGGCGGCGCGCTCATCTTTGAGCGTAAAATAGATGTGGCCGGAGCTAGGCCTGGAAAAATTGGAGATCTCGCCCTGCACCCAGAGATCGCCCAGGTTATAATCACTCTCGAGCAAATCGCGCAGATAGCGATTGACTTCGGTGACCGTCCAGGCTGCGAGGGGAAATAACGAAGGCTGAACCATAATAAAACAGTATACGATGAGTGGGCTGTATTCGCAACACTAAGAGAGATCGAATTGACTTTTTTAAAGTTGAGGTAAAATACCACTGCCTGCTCTACCAATAATCAATATCCTTTTATCTCTCGACCTGGAGGAAAAGCTATGACTTACGTAATTACCAGTCTTTGTTTGCGTGATGGCGGATGCATCGAGGTATGTCCTGTAGATTGCATCGTCCCCGGCAAGCCCGTCGAAGAATGGCCGTGGATGTACATTGACCCCGATGCCTGCATTGATTGTGGCGCCTGCGTCCCGGAATGTCCCTTCGAAGCCATCTTCCCCGAAGACGAAGTGCCCGATGCCTACGAGGCCAGGGGCGGGGAATATATCAGCAAAGCAGGATT
>VGOC01000061.1 GCA_016865865.1 Chloroflexota bacterium | reverse complement strand
CTTCATTGCATTGGCGCGTCCCGCGCGCCATGATTCCCGGCAGATACCATAAAGCCCCAGGCTATCCGGACACCATCGAACGGCGCTCGGACATCGAGTGGGATTTCCTGCGCCTCGCGCCAGAGTTAGCCCATCAACACGGGCTGAAGGCTTATCTCTACGTTTCTATATTCGATGAGGGATTCCCGCTGGCTCCACCGCATGTGCGCGCAGTCAGTTATCACAACGCCATGCACGGCCAGCATATCTCCTGGCAGAGCGACTTCAGCCGAAAATATCCCAACTATGCTCTGGTTGATCGCACAGGAGAGATGCGTCAGTGGGGGGTGCTGTGCCTGGCTTACCAGGAAGTGAGAGAGCATTTTCTCCGGCGTTTCAGCGGCTGGCTCGAAGGGGGGGATTGGGACGGCCTGATATAATCTAGCTACTATGCTACGAGCACGCTATCGCCGTATTGTTTTCTATTTTACGCGGGTCATCATCAGCCTGTTGTGGTGGGAGGTGATCCTGCGGGGGATTGGTTTTCGTCATCTTGCGAAGCGGACGCGCGAAAAGCGCTTGAAACGGATTGCCGAAAACTATCGGATGATGGCCGTCGAAATGGGGGGTGTGCTGATCAAGGTTGGGCAATTTCTCTCTGCACGCGTGGACGTGTTGCCCGAGGTGGTCACGGAAGAACTGGCCGGATTGCAGGACGAAGTTCCCCCGGCGGATTTCGCCGAAATTCGTTGCCTGGCGGAAGCGGAGTTGGGCGCGCCGCTGAGCCAACGTTTTGCTCATTTCGAGGAAGAGCCTTTGGCGGCGGCCTCTTTGGGGCAGGTCCACCGCGCCTCGTTGAAGCCCCCCCCAACCCCCGTCTGTGAGACCGGTGATGGGGAGCAGGAAGAGCCTATCGTCGCGGTCGTCGTCAAGGCGCAGCGTCCCAATATCGAGCAGATCATCCGCACCGACCTGGCTGCCTTGCGCACGGTGGGCAGGTGGTTGCAGCGCTATCGTCCGATCAGCCGGCGCGCCGATGTGCCTGCCCTGTTGGATGAGTTCACGCGCATTCTCTTCGAGGAGATTGATTACCTGGCCGAGGGGCGAAACGCCGAGACGTTCTATGCAAACTTCGAAGGGCGGCCCGAAGTGCGTGTGCCGCGGGTGATTTGGCCTTTCACCACGAAACGGGTGTTGACCCTGGAAGATGTGTATGCCATCAAGATCACCGATTACGAGGCCATCTCGGCGGCTGGCGTTGACAAGGCGCAGGTCGCCAGGCGGCTGTTCGATACCTATATGGAGCAGATCTTCGATCACGAATTCTTCCACGCCGACCCGCATCCGGGGAATTTGTTCGTCGAGGCGCCGCCAGGTGAGGATCCGTCGGATTGGCGGCTGGTTTTCGTTGATTTCGGAATGGTGGGGCGAATCCCGCCCAATACCCGCGCCGGGTTGCGGGAGGGGGTGATTGCCATCGGAACGCAAGATGCCAGGCGGGTGGTGCAGGCGTATCTATTGCTGGGGATGTTGTTACCTCACGCCGACCTGGAATTGCTCGAACAGGCTGAAGCGGCGGCATTCGACCGCTTTTGGGGCAAGAGCATGAGCGAGCTGGTTGAGATAGACTTCCAGGAGATGCATGAATTTGCTAAAGAGTTCCGGGAATTGATTTTCGAGATGCCTTTTCAGGTGCCACAGGATTTGATTTTGTTAGGCCGCTGTGTGGCGATCCTGGCGGGCATGTGCACCGGACTTGATCCGCAGTTTAACCTATGGGAGTCGATCATGCCCTTCGCCAGGAAGTTGCTGGCCGAGGAGGTCACTGGCGGCTGGGAGCACTGGCGGGACGAGGCCATCGAATGGGTGAAAACAGCCGTGTTTTTGCCAAAGCGTTTGGATCGCGTGTTGGAGATGGTCGAGAGGGGTAAGTTGGATGTGCGCGTTCCGGAGCTGAGTGGACATTTGCGGCGCGTGGAGATAGGAATGCGCCGGATGGTCTACGCGTTGATTTTCGCCGCGCTATTGATGGGCGGCGTTCAACTATATCTTGCCGATAAGTATGTGGCGACGGGGGTCTTATTTGGGGGCGCGTTCCTGTCCCTGGTGTGGGTGCTGCTCACCAGGCCCAGGCGACATTAGGATTCGGATTATTCTTCGATGCGCGCCAGGGCGAAGTCAATCATGCTGCGGGCGGCCATGAGCATTTCCCTGCGGGCAGCCTGGCGGTGGGCGATAAATTCAAGCGGGAACAGGCTCTTTACACTCTCGCGCATCTCAACTCGGGCTGCTTTGAGGTGCTGGCGGGTATCTTCGGGGATGCACTTATCGAAAGGTCGTTTGGGGGTTTCCTTTTTCTCAGGCATATTTTGCTCCTTATGATCCTACAGCATTTATTATGGCATGTGAATATTACGGCGTCAAGATCATTTTCTCCGGATTCATCCACCAGGCCACGCCGACGATGCCGGGGCCGGCATGCGCGCCAAGCACCGGGGTCAACTCGGTGATGAAGCTCTCGGTGGGTTGTAGAACCGTTTCGAGCTGATTACTCAATGCCTGGATTTCTTCGTGAGCGTCGGTGTGAAAATATGCCAGGGCGGCTGCGCCTGGGGGAAGGTGGTCTTCGAGCCAGCGGCGCGTCCGGTTGACGGCTTTTTTCTTGCTTCGGGACAACCCTGCCAGGCGGATCAGTCCCCCTGTTAGCGTGATCATTGGGTAAACATGCAGGGCGGATTTCACCCAACGATGGGCATCTTGAACCCTCCCCCCTTCGACCAGAAATTTGAGCGTATCGAGGACGCCAATCAATCCGACGTTGGCCTGGGCGGTTTGGATGGCTTTCAAGATCTCTTCGGGGGATAGTCCGGCTGATTTTGCGCGCGCTGCTGAGAGAACCGCAAATCCCTGGGCAGGGCCAGCCGTTCGGGTGTCGATGACATGAATCTCGAGGGTTTTGGGGGCTTGTTCCCTTGCCAGCCGGGCGGAATCCCAAACCTGGGTTAATTCTTTGGCCGGTGTGAGCACGAGGGCTACCTTGTGTTTCTTTGCCAGTTGTTTGAACAGGGTCAGATACTCGCCAGGAGAGGGGGCGGAGGTCTTGGGGGAAAGTTCTCTTTCGCGCAACCAGCGATAGAACTCCCGGGTATCTATATCAACCCCGTCTTGATATGTCTTGTCGGGCAATACAAGAGTCAGAGGGACCACATGAATATTTTCACGCCGACAAAGCTCCTGGGGTAGTGAAGCCACACTGTCGGTGACGATGGCAATATGATTCGACTCAAGTGAATCTTTTGGGTGCAGCCATTGGACGATCAGGCGGCCTTTATCGTCGCGCTTGCGCCAGGCTGGGATCGCCTCTGGGAGGCTGCATAACCCCATAACGAACAGGAGCGCCAGCGGAGCGAGTATGATGATCAGCGAGCGACCACTCCAAATGTTCAGACCGATCAATATCGCCAGGGAGACCAGCGCGCCGGTGACTGCGCTTCCGGTAATGACCAGGTAAACCAACCCCAGCACTGGCAACGTGATGAAGGTCTCCAATGGCGTAAACGCCAGCAAAGCTCCAAGGGAAACGGCTAAACCCTTGCCGCCGCGAAAGCGGAAATAGATCGGGTAGCTATGTCCGAGGGCGGCTGCCGATGCTCCCGCCAAGGCCCACATATCGCCTAACTTCCAATATCGCGCCAGCATAACCGGAATAGCCCCCTTGGAAAAGTCTATGATAGTCACCAGCGCAGCAGGGAAAATCCCCACGCTGCGTCCCACGTTGGCCGCCCCGGCGTTGCGATTGCCCAAGGTGCGAATATCTTTCCCTGTCCACAGGCGCGTGATCAAGATCGCCGAGGAGACCGATCCAAAAAGGTAGCTGCCGATCAGTAATAAAAAAGTGCTAGCGCCTGCTGTCATGTTTGCCTCCTCTCATTTCACTTGAATGCTAATAAGTAGGTGGTCTGCAGCGTTTGTGTTGGTGATTTTGAAGAGCAATTATTTCACCATACCCCATTTATCGAGAAGATGCCCTAAAAGTTGTTTCTGGGTAACTACTCAGCCAAACGGAGAAATTCCCGAAAAAAGGGTGTGCGCAGGGGGTTACGCCCCCTGCGCACACCCTTTTTTCGGGTAAATCCGTTCGATGGCTGAGCAGTTACGTTTCTGGTAAAAAAATAACTTATCCATAGCTCACTCCCGTTGGTGAAGACGCAATTTGGTAAGGGGATTCTCGCATGTGTTTGGAGAGTTCCACCATATTTAACAGACGCTCGACGTTCTGCTTTCCATAAGTCCGATAAAGCGCTTGCAGGTCGAACTGATTTTCGATGCCATAGAGAATTCGATCAGTCGTTGAAAAATCTCCCAGGAGTGCTTCTTTATCGTCGAGGCCGGGAATGAAATCCGGGTCCGCTGCTTTGAGCCGGATAAACTCCGGCACTTGAAGATGTTCAGCCAATATTTTGAGTTGGCTGCGGTAGAGATGGATGATGGGCATGACATCTGCGCAGTGGTCGACTCCCCACTTTGAGAAGGTTCCCGTGAGCCATTCTGTACGGTTGGCCGCGCCCACCACCATAAGATTGCGCACTTCAGCATATTGATAGATCACCGCCATCCTGATACGGTGTTTGGCGATGACATAGGCGTTTCCCTTCGCAAGCCAGGAATTGGCCTTGGGTTGTAAGCGATCGGCCAGCAAATTACTGCCTCGATCGGTCAGTACTTTCGACTTCGTAAAATCAACCAGCATCCTCCGCAGGGTTCGACCGGGGATGAAACCGAGGGGCAGTAACCTGTAGGACCCGGCAGCACGCAAGATGGGGGAGATGCTCCTGGCGGCGAGGTTCATCCCCAGATGTTCGGCCAGACGTTTCGCGTGTTTCTGATGGATGGGCTTGCTGTCGCGCTCCGGAAGATTGAGGAGATGGACTCGATCCGTTCCCAGGCTGCGGACGGTGAGCGTGGCGACGACAGCCGAGTCAAGCCCCCCGCTCAAGGCGACCACCGCGCCATCTCGTCGGAGGGCCTCCAATGTGGTTCGAATCAGTTCCTCGATCTCTCTGCAAACGACAACGGGATCGATTCGAAGCCCTTCTGCGATATTCAAGCAATTCGAGTCGTTCGACATCATTCGTGATTGTACTCGATCAGACGGTCGGGTTCCTTGAGCATTTCTGTGCTGACTGGTGCAAAAACTACGTGTACAGGATTCGGGGCGGCATATATGCCGCTCCACATCCTCGTTCAGGAATTATTTCGGTGAACTCACTGATAATAGTCTTTTTCGGTGCTTTGTCAAGTTGGGGTTGAGCTTTCGAGATTTAGCGGTAAAATCTTGCCTCGTTGTGAAATGATAAGGAGTGAATTTTGTCTCGAGTGATCAACCCCAATAAACCCGGAACTGAACGTAACCGTTTGATCCGGGCTGTTGTCCTGGCTCTGCGGGAGATGATGAAAGAACCGCAGCCCAACGAGCGTGCTCGCGATATGGCCGCCTTCATAGCCCTTTCTTTAGAAGCCATCACGGAAACCGTGGAGACTGCCGTAACTGCCTGGGAGAAGCGCGATTACTGGATCAAAGCTGATCGCTTTCGTATGGAGTGGCTGTGGGCGGATCGATTGGGTAGGGCGATGCGCAATGCGGTGTTAGCAGAGGATTGGGGGCAGGTTGCCCTGGTTGCCGTACAGGTGGGACAGGCCTTGGGAGACGTTCAAGTTTCCTCGCGCCATCGTATGGGCAAGCCCTGGGTGGGGGCCTGGAAACAACTTCAGATTTCTCGATAATCTATTTTGCGCCATAACCTCCTCCTCCGGGAGTGCGGATGCTTAGGATGTCTCCAGCTTGCAGTTCGATTGCGCCTTTCCCAGGCAGGGGGATCTCCTCCTCGCCTCGAATCAGGATGTTCTCGCCTGTATTTCCAGGTTGGCCCCCGTTTAGCCCGTAGGGAGGCTTTACCCGGCGCTCGGTCAGCAAAGTGACCTGCGCTTCCCCCAGCACTTGTACATCGCGTCGGATTCCATCCCCGCCTCGATATTTACCTTCCCCTCCTGAGCCGCGGCGAATTTCGTAACGCAGCACTCGCAGCGGGTAGGCGTACTCGAGGGCTTCAGCGGGCGTGTTGAGGGTATTGGTCATGTGCGAGTGGATCGCCGAAGAGCCGTCGCTGTTGGGCAGCGCGCCCATCCCCCCGCCGATGGTTTCATAATAAGCAAAGGGGCGCGGCTTTTCTTCGCGCTGGTCGATTCCTCCGATGGTGATGTTATTCATCGTCCCCTGGCTGGCCGCTGGGACGCGCTCCGGAGCGACAGCGGCCAGGGCCCCTAAAAGCACGTCCACGATGCGTTGGGAAGTCTCCACGTTGCCGCCGGCCACCGCAGCGGGATGTCGCGCGTTGACCACCGTCCCCTCGGGAGCAATCACCTCGATGGGCGTCAGACACCCCGCATTGTTCGGCGCGTCCAGCCCGATCAAACAGCGGAAGACGTAATACACAGCGGAGAGTGTAATCGCATAAACGGCGTTGACGCTGCCCTTCTGCTGCGGCGCTGACCCGGTGAAATCCACAACCGCCCGATCCCCCTCGATCTTCACCTTCACTTTGATGAGCACCGGTTGATCATGGATGCCGTCGTCGTCCAGATAGTCGCTGAAGGTATATTCCCCATCGGGCAGGTTCTTCAGCAGGCGGCGGGTCATGCGTTCGGTATATTCCAACATGGCAGCCATATAGCGGTTGACTTCAGCCTGCCCGTGTTCGCTCACCATCTCCCTCAGGCGCAGCATCCCCCGCTGGTTAGCCCCGATTTGGGCCTTCAGATCGCCGAGACGCTCTTCGGGTGTGCGCACATTGGCTAGCAGCAGATCCATGGCCGCCTGGTTGGTCTCCCCGGCTGAAACCAGCTTGATGGGCGGGATGATCAGACCTTCCTGGTAGATCTCACGCGCCACGGGCATCGAGCCGGGGGTGATGCCGCCCACGTCGGCGTGGTGTGCGCGCGAGGCCACGAAGCCGAACAACTGTGTCCCTCTCTCTTTGGGAGAGGGATTGGGGTGAGGGGGAATGAATACTGGCGTGACCAGGGTTATATCCGGCAGGTGGGTGCCACCGCGGAAAGGATCGTTGAGGGCGATGACATCCCCGGCTTGCAGACCTTTAGGGTCTCCGAAGACCCTAAAGGTCTCGATTGCCGCCCCCACCGAGAGCGGCATCGAGCCGAGGTGCACGGGAATATGCGCCGCCTGGGCGATCATTCGGCCCTGGGCGTCGAAGAGCGCGCAGGAATAATCGCGCCGTTCCTTGATGTTGGGAGAGTAGCTGGCTTTGCGCAGCACCGCGCCCATTTCTTCGGCGATGGCGGCGAAGCGGTGTTTGAACACTTCGAGGCGGATGGGGTCGTAGGGGGCGGGAGGTGGGAAGTTGAACATAGGAGGGCGGAAGTTGGAAGTTGGATATTGGAGATTGGGTAATGGTTTCTAACTTCCAATATCCAATACCAGATTCAAGTACGGATCAACGGATGCGGCATCGCCCACGTTGATCAGGATGGTCGTATCGTCGCGTACCACGATAGCCGGGCCGGGGATTTGGTCCCCGGGTTGGAGAAGTTCTCCGCGGTAAAAAGGGATATCATGCACGCCGTCCGTGAAGGTCACGGGGCGGCAAGCGATCAACGCGCCTGAGGCGTCTGCTGATCCCATGGTTCGTTGGGCGATCTTGGGCGAGGGGACCTGGCCGATCGCGCGGACGCGTAGATTGACGATCTCGATCTCCCCGCCAGCGCGGTCATAGCCGTAGGTTTGACGATGCGTCCGGTGGAAAGCGGCGATGAAATCTTCCCCGAAGGGAATGTTGAGTTCATAGGATTGGCCGCGATAGCGCATATCGAGCGTTCGTTGAAGGACGATGTTTTCTTCACCGATGCCCTCTTCGAGCAGATTCCCCCATCCTTTTTGCAGCAGTGGGGCAAATCTGTTGGAGATCTCCTCGGTGGAGCAATGTCCAGGGAGCATGACTGTCTGCGTATAGTCCTTGACGACATCCGCCGCTAACATGCCAAAAGCAGACAACGTCGCGGCGTAGGGTGAGATAAGCACCGTAGGGATGTGCAGCCGTTGGGCCAGGTCTGCGGCGTGCAGACCCCCCGCGCCGCCAAAGGAGAGCAAGGTGAAGTCGCGCGGATCGTGGCCTCGTTCGACGGAAATCACTCGCAAGGCGCGTTCCATGTGCGCATTCGCGATCTCGATCACCCCCAGCGCGGTTTCGATGGGCGATAACCCCAGTTCTTCTCCTACACACCTCAGGGCTTCTTCTGCCAGTTCAGGGTACAGCGGCATCGCCCCGCCGAGAAAGTCATCCGGCGGAATGCGGCCCAGCAACAGGTTTGCGTCTGTGACGGTTGCTAACAGACGGGGGGCCGAAGACAGGAGAACGAGGCCCCCCATCTCCCGTCCCCGGTCCCCCGTCTTTCCATAACATGCCGGCCCCGGCTCCGCCCCCGCGCTCTGCGGCCCGACGCGCAGCGCCCCGCCTGCGTCGAGATAGGCAATCGAGCCGCCGCCCGCGCCGATGGTGTGGATGTCGAGCAGGGGGATGGCGATGGGATGCCCGCCCACCTCGGCTTCGGTGGTGATACGGGGTTCGCCGGCGATCAACGAGACATCGGTGGAGGTGCCCCCCATGTCGAAGGTTAGGAATTGGAGATTGGAGGTTGGAGATTGGAGGTTGGATTCTAGCAGTTCACCAAGGTATTGACATCCCACGACGCCGCCGGCCGGCCCGGAGAGGATGCATCGCGCTGCGCTATTTTTGGCCTCGCCAACGCTGATGCTGCCTCCATTCGATTGCATGATTTGGAGTTTGGAAGTTGGCAGCTTGATATTGGATATTGGGTATTGGCTATAGGCTGTCAGCGATTTTTCCAGTTTGGTGAGGTAGCTCTCTAATACTGGTGAGACATATGCATTGACTGCTGTGGTGCTTGCGCGTTCGTACTCACGGTATTCGGGCAGAATCTCATGAGAGGCTGAGACGAAGAAACCCGCCGCGCGCAGCTTCTCGGCGATGCGCTGCTCATGTGCGGAATTAGCGAAAGAGAAAAGCAGGCACACAGCGACGGATTCGACCGCGGACGGCTGACCGCGGACGGCCGACGGTGGTCTGTTGTCTGCGGTCTGCGGACCCTCGAGTTGCGCGAATACCTGGTCGAGTTGCTCTTCACGAAGTGGTATCAGCGCCTCGCCGCGATAATCCACCCGCTCATCTACTTCCAGCCGTAAATCTGCGGGGATCAACGGCGGCGTGGGGCTGGCTGCGAAGTCATACAAGGCAGGTCGGTTCTGCCGTCTGATTTGCAGCACATCCTTGAAGCCGCGCGTGGTGATCAGGGCTGTCCGCGCGCCCTTGCGTTCCAACAATGCGTTCGTAGCAACGGTAGATCCATGAATAATATGCCACCGTTCGCTGCTCACTGTCCACTGCCCACTGTCTACTGACGACTGTCTACTGTCTATTGACAACCGTTCACCGATTCGCTCCAGCCCCGAAAGCACAGCCTCCGCCGGATCGTGGGGAGTTGAGGGCAATTTGAAAGTTTCGATTCCGCCCGAAGATGGGTCGAAGATGACGAAATCGGTGAAGGTCCCGCCGATATCAATGCCAATGCGCAATTGGGTATCTGGAGTTGACTGGGGGTTCTTTAGCATGGCGGTTAGTATAGAGTACAGTGTAGGAACTCACAAGAGGGATTCCGCCAGGTTCGTTTATAATTGCAAGTCTTGAATAATTTTGGAGGTGCAATTTGCAAATACGAACAGCAATATCGAATAGATTATCCGGGGCTTACCTGGCCCTGGGATTTGGAATCCTGTCGCTGGGTTTTTCCGCTATCTTCGTACGCGCCGCTGATGCGCCCGGTACGATGACCGCCTTCTACCGCATGGCCATCGGCTCGTCCGTGATGCTTCTACCTTTCATCGGGCAAGCCAGGCGAAAGCCGATCGCAGATACAAAGCGCGGCCTTTGGCTTTCGGTTTTGGGCGGGATTTTCTTCGCGCTGGATCTCACCTTCTGGACGACTGGCGTCGTGATGAGCGGCGCTGCGATTCCAACCTTGATGGCCAATACAGCCCCGGTATGGGTTGGCCTGGGCGCCTGGTTGATCTTTCGTGAAAAGCAGGGCGCGATATTCTGGGGCGGCCTGCTCCTGGCCTTGACAGGTACGGTCGTCATTTTAAGCCAGGATTTTTCTCGAAATATGTCGTTTGGGATTGGCGGCGGGTTTGGGTTATTGGCGGCTGTATTCTATGGCGCCTACCAACTGGTGACTCAGCAGGCCCGTTCTCAGGTTCGGACGTTGCCCTATTTCTGGCTCGCAACTACCACCTCTGCTGTCTTCCTGTTGTTCCTCAACTTAACTTTGGATCGTTCGTTCGTCGGATATGATCGCTTTACGTATTTGAATTTCCTGGCGATTGGTCTGCTCGTCCAGGTTTTTGGCTGGCTGGCGATCAATTACGCCCAGGGTCATTTACCCGCCGCTATTGTGTCTGCGACGTTGTTGGCTCAACCGGTGCTGACGGCTGTGATTGCCTGGTTGCTGCTGGATGAAGCCTTTACCCTATGGCAGGTCATTGGCGGCGCGGCTACCATCGCCGGGATTTATGTTGTGCATCGCAGCAGGGCAACTCGGACATAATGGAAAAAATCATTCGGATATTGGACACGTTCTATGAATGCTGAAAAAAAGGTCAACTTACAGGGGTTGCTAAACCTCTTCGTGGTATATTTCGTTTGGGGCAGCACATATCTTGCCATCCGCGTGGCTGTGCGGGAAGGGTCGGGGTTCCCGCCGTTCGCCTTGGGGGCGATGCGCGTCTTGCCGGCGGCAGTGCTCCTGATAGCCTGGGGGGCAATTACCCGCCAGAGGGTCAAACTCACCCGCCGCGAATTCGTCACGCTGTTCTTTTCGGGCCTGTTATTATGGTTAGGAGGCAACGGCCTGGTCAATTGGTCTGAGCAGCGCGCGGATTCAGGAATCGCAGCTTTGATGATCGCGGCGACGCCCATCTGGGTAGCGACTACTGAAGCGATCCTCGACCGGCGTATGCCATCTCTGCGCTTCATTGGCGCTTTGTTGATCGGCTTTTCCGGCATCGCGGTTTTGAGCTGGCCTGTATTGCGATCCGGCGTCAGAGCGGATATCCTTTCGATCATCGGCCTCTTGATCGCCGGATTTAGCTGGGGATCAGGCACGATCCTCCAAAGCCGCCGGCAGGTGGGCGTGCGTTCTGTGGTCAGCGCCGGCTACCAACAATTCTTCGGCGGGTTGGGATTTGTGATGATTTTCCTGCTGAGCGGGGAACCTTTGCCTGACCCTGTCCCCGAGGCCTGGTGGGCCTGGGGCTATCTGCTGGTCTTCGGCTCGTTGATCTCCTTCACCGCCTATGTGCGCGCCGTGGAGTTATTGCCGACCAGTATCGTGATGACCTATCCATACGTCAACCCGGTGATCGCGGTATTCTTAGGCCGAATCGTCTTGAACGAATCGATCACGGTTTGGACGATCGCGGGCGCTGTTTTGGTCCTCCTGGGAGTGGCTGGCATCTTCCATGAACGCCGTAGAAATGGTCCAAGGCCTTAAGACTCAGTTATAATTTGTCTCTGGAGCAAATCATGCGTGCTATTGACATCATTGCCAAGAAGCGGGATAAGGGCGAGTTAAGCCGGGAGGAAATCAACTTCTTTATCCAGGGATTCGCGCGCGGCGATATCCTCGATTATCAGGCCGCATCCTGGGCTATGGCCGTTTTACTCAACGGTATGACCGCCCAAGAGACCGCTGACCTGACCCTGGCGATCGTCGCTACTGGAGAATCCATCGATCTCTCCCAGGTTGCGCCCATCGCGGTAGACAAACATTCCACGGGGGGCGTCGGCGATAAGACAACCCTGTTCGTCGAGCCGCTGGTCTCTGCCTGCGGCCTGCCAGTGGGGAAGATTTCCGGGCGCGGGCTGGGCTTCACCGGGGGCACGCTCGACAAAATGGAATCGATCCCTGGCTTCGATATCTACCTGACCACGGAGGAGTATCTCTCTCAACTCAAGGAAGTTGGCCTGGTGCTGGCCGGGCAGACGGCCGATCTGGCGCCTGCCGATGGCAAGCTGTATGCCCTGCGGGATGTCACCGCCACGGTCGATTCGATCCCCTTGATCGCTTCCTCGATCATGAGCAAGAAGATCGCTGGCGGCGCGCATGGCATCGTTCTGGATGTCAAATCCGGCCTGGGCGCATTCATGGAGACGCTGGACGAAGCCCGAACTCTGGCTCGGCTCATGGTTGATATCGCCAGATTGGCGGGGCGCAAAGCGGTGGCCCTGCTCTCGGATATGAACCAGCCCCTGGGTCACGCTGTGGGCAATGCTTTGGAGTTGAAGGAAGCCATCGCGACCCTGCAGGGAGGCGGCCCCTCTGATTTCAAGGGACATTGCCTCGAGGTGGCGGCTCACATGCTGACTCTGGGCGGGATCGCCGAAAATATAGAGGCTGCTGCCCCCAAACTGAATGAGGCTTTGACCAGCGGCCTGGCCTGGGAGCGTTTCCGCGAATTGGTGATCGCCCAGGGCGGCGATGTAACCTACGTGGATAACCCTGATCTGTTGCCCAAGGCCTCTCTGATTGAGAACATCCTCGCGCCTCGCTCAGGCTATTTGAAGGGGGTTCACGCCCGCATCATCGGTGAGACAGCCATGCTGCTCGGCGCCGGGCGCGCCAGGAAGGGCGATCCCATTGATCATGCCGTGGGGTTCGAGATTTATCACAAAGTGGGCGATCATGTCGAGTCGGGGGAGTCGCTGTTCACCATCCATGCCAATGATCCGGCCAAATTGGCAGAAGCACGCCAGAGGTTGCTCGACGCCCACACCTGGAGCGACGAACCTGTCGCCCCCCTGCCGCTGTTCTACGAGATTGTGAGATAAAGTTGAGGAAGGATGCCTCTCCAGTAAAAAAGGGCTGTGCTGCGCGCTGGAAAGCCTGGACTCTGATCATTTCCCTGATCGTGATGGTCGCTTTGGGCGGCATGTGCGCGGGGACAAGTATCTGGCCTTCACTGGGCAGCCAGGGCGCGCAGGTGCTACGCCTAATCTTCGGCAATCCGTTCGTAGCCGACCTGGAGATGTTCGTCTTCCAGGCGCAGGACATTTTCCAAAACTGGAAATACGCCTGGGGGCTGGCAGAACCATCCGCTCCCTGGGAGGTTGCCATCGAAGAAACCATATCCCCCGAGAGAACGCTCACCCCTGATTTGGAAAAGACCCTCCTGACTGCAACCATCCCTGCAACCGGGCAGGCTATGGCAGAGAGCATGGCTACGCCCACACCGGGGATTTCTCCCACTTCCCATGACCCGCGCAGCAATCCAACCGCCACACAGCGGACAGCCACGGAGATGCCCACATCCGAGCCTTTCGAATGGCCGCCGAAACCTATTCCTCCCCTCGGTTCCATCGAGGGGGAAGGAATCTGGACCGCCTATATCGAAGATGGCCATCATCGAACCGTCGCCTATCGCGCCTATTTGCAGCCGGATCCCCATCGCCCCTATGCTGTGGTGGCTGTGATCGCCTTCGATTTGACTCATGCACAACTCAACTTCGTGCTGGGTTCGATCGAACCAATCTCCGAAGTCGCGTTCGAACGCTGGGGGGAAATCCCTGCCGGGGATCGCGTTCCAGGGAGGCTGCTGGCAACTTTCAATGGGGGCTTCCAGGCCCAGCACGGCCATTTTGGGGCTGTATCAGATGGCATGGTCGCCATCCCTCCGCAAGATGGCTTGGGGACGATCGTCATCTACGAGAGCGGCGAAATCTCCCTCGGGGAGTGGGGAGCGGATCTTACCGATTCACCTGACATTCGAGCCTTGCGGCAGAACGGCCCCCTGGTCGTTCATGATGGCGAACTCACCCCGCAGGTCTTCAGCTTCTCCCCCAAAGACTGGGGCTACACAATCAACGAGGTCTCGCCGACCTGGAGGTCCGGCATCGCCATTGACGATACGAGGCGCGTTCTATTCTACGTAGCAGGCCCCAGCCTGACCGTCGAGGCGTTGGGAAACAGCATGATCGCTGCCGGTGCACTTAATGGTCTGCAGCTCGATATCAACCGCTACTGGGTTCTTTTTACCACCTTCGAGATCAGAGGTGGGGACCTGATTCCCAACCCCCTATTTCCCGATACGATGAACGAGAATATCGCTCGTTATCTGCACCCTTACACCCACGATTTTTTCTACATCACGGCGAAGGATTGATGGCCGTACTCTCCCATAGATACACCTTCAAATCCACGCGCTCGCGCTGGTCGAACTGGACGCCCTCGGCCTCGAGCAGCTTGCGCTGCTCCCCGGCCCCTCGCTGGAGGCTGATCTTTCCCTGGGCGTTGATCACGCGCTGCCAGGGCACATCCGGCGGGCAGCCTGCCATCGCGCTGCCCACCCATCGTGCGCCGAAGGCCGCGTAATCCTTGGGGTCCATGCCGCCCGGCGGGGGGATCAGCCCGGCGACGCGCCCATAGGTGCTCACTTTGCCCGCGGGGATCTGCCGGACGATGTCCCAGACTTGCCGGTTGAAAGGCAACGGATCAGGGGGGGATGTAAATCGTGGGGACATACTTCTCGTTTAGGGGCTGTCTTCGATAACCCCTTCGGTATCTAATTCCAGTTTGAGCGCTGCCAGCGATTGGTTGATATCGCAGATGAACAGGGAAAGTGACCCAATCAAGCTAACCATACAGAGGATGAATAGTGAGACGATCAGCCAGGCTGCCTCGATCTGCCATAGCGCTGCAATGAAAAGGATGATGATCAGGATCGCCGCGCAGAGGGCGCTCATGGCTGACAGCGCGATGACCAGGCGGATCAGGCGAGCTCGCTTCCACATGATACGTAGTTGACCGACCAGCCTGGCTCGATGATCCCCGTTGGCGCTGGCAAGATCGCCGACCAATCTCCGCGAGATGTCTATCACTCGTCCATAACGATTCGTCATCATCAGAAGGAGCAGCCCGATCCCCGAAATCATGATCACGGGACCGATGGCTGTCTGAAGGAATGGGATAAGTTGGGCAACCGATCGAATATCCATTTGCCAAGCTCCTGATGATACTTGGGTTGTCCTTGTATTTTATTATACCGTAACTGCCCAGCCATTCTCCGCTATGCGTTTTTGGCGCTACGCCGCTTGCGGGCCTCAAGGCCGCAAGTTGGCTTTTTCTATCGCGGAGATCCTTGACACGGCGCCAACCGGAGAGTATCATATTTCTTAATGTCAATAGTTTTATTTACATCGAGAAAAACACTATGCGATTTAGAGAGCTTGAAAATCAGATCAGGGCTTTACCGGCATTCAATTTGAATGACGTGCGCAAGCTGGACCCGCGTTTTCACCGGCAGCAGTTTAGTTATTGGCTGAGCAAGGAATTCATCAAGCCGTTGGCCGGCGGCTATTATATCCTGGCGAACCAGCAGGTTGACGAGAGATATCTATTTACGTTGGCGAATATCATCTATCAACCTTCGTATATCAGCCTGGAATCCGCCTTAGCGTACTACCAGGTGATTCCCGAATCGGTGCTGGACGTAACCAGCGTCAGTTCGCGAAAGACGATCCAATTTCAAAGCCTCTGGGGGCGATTCAGTTACCGAAGCATAAAGCCCCTCTACATGTTTGGCTATGTCGTGGTCGAGCCGGGGCAGAAGGGCAAGTGCAAGATCGCCAGGCTGGAAAAGGCCGTGCTGGACTATCTTTATTTAAACCCGAGGATCGATTCGATAGCGGATTTCGAAGGGCTTCGCTGGAATCAAGATCCATTGCGGGGACTGGGCAAGAATGAATTGTTTTCTAAGTATCTGGCAATTTTCGATAATAAGGCCCTCGAAAGCAGAGTGGCGCAATTAATGGCGTATATCCATGCTTGATTTTCGACACATCAAGGAACAGTATCCAGAACATTTGCAAGTTTTCGAGCGCGCTTTGTTGCGCGAATATCTGCAATATAAGGTATTGCAAGCGGTTTTCGAGAGTAAAAAGGCCAGCAAATTGGCTTTTCTCGGAGGAACGGCCTTGCGGATCGTTTATGGAAATAGCCGTTTTTCGGAAGACATTGATCTCGATCATTTCGATCTGAGTTTGGAGGAGTTCGAGGAGGTGATTCGAAGGGTGAAGCGTTTCTTCGAACTGGAGGGATTCGAGGTAGAAGTGAAAAATGTGGCCGCGGGAGCATATCACTGCTACCTGAGGTTTCCAGATTTGCTGTACGAACAGGGCCTATCGCCTTATCAGCAGGAAAAGATCCTTATTCAAGTGGATACAACCGCGCAGGGGTATGAGTATCGGCCTGAGATCATAATTTTGAATAAGTTCGATGTTTTTACCGAGATCAGGGTGGCGCCCTTGAATGTCCTATTGTCCCAAAAGATTTATACTGCCGTACATCGGATGAGACCCAAAGGGAGGGACTTTTACGACATCACTTTCTTGTTCGGTCGCACCAAACCCGATTTTGGTTTTTTATATCAGAAGATGGGGATAGAAAACGCTGAGACCTTGAGACGGGAGGTCCTCGAGAGGATCGCGGATTATGATTTTCAGGCGCTTGCCAGCGATGTCTCGCCCTTCGTGATGAATAAAGATCAGGTGAACAGGGTCGAAAAATTCAAGCAGTTCTGGGAGCAAGTAGAGATAGGTCGCTAAATTGGTGCTGCTGTTTATCTCCGCGCAGAGGGCACTCATGGCTGACAGCGCGATGTCCAGACGGATCAGGCGAGCGCGTTTCCACATGATGCGTAGTTGACCGACCAGCCTGGCTCGATGATCCCCGCTGGCGCTGGCAAGACCACCGACCAATCTCCTCGAGAGATCAATCACTCGTCCATTTTGTATTTTCTCTTGTCAAGGTCGTCGCTTCCCTGAGCCTGGTGCAAAAGATCAGGGCCAGAACCATCAACCCGACGAGCACGATCAAGGGCAGGGTCATCGAACCGGTTTCCGGGGATTTGAAACTATCCATCCCCAGGATGAAGGCGATGCCGGAGATTTGGCCCATGAGCAGGAGCAAGCCGTTCGAGGTGCCTTCTGGGGTGGGATACGTGACTTCTGCGCCATACTGGAATCCGACCGGGCCGGCGCTGAGCAAGAAGAAACCGAAGACGAAAGCTGAGACCAGAAGGAGCCAGTAGTTTGTGGTAAAGGTGACGCCGATCAATCCCAGGGTTGCGCCGATCACCGCCAATAGCAAATAGGGCGTCCTTTTGCGATAATGATCCGAGAGTAAGGGGATAACGACCGCGCCGATGATGCCGCCGATGATCATCAGGCCTCCCGTGTTGCCGGCCTGGATGATCGAGAATCCTCTCGGCCTGACGATATCTTCGATCCAGGTGGTCACCGCGTTGAATACGCCCAACCCCACGAAGAAGATCAGCAACAGGAGAACGAAATCTCTTATCCGCAGGGACTCCTTGAGGCCGTCGAAAACGAGCGAGCGCCCCTCCTGGTCTGGTGGGCAGGGGGCCGTTGGAGGGCGTTCTTTCACGAACGCAAAAAAGACAACTGCAGCAACGATCGAAA
Organism: Chloroflexota bacterium; assembly: GCA_016865865.1. Classification (GTDB taxonomy): domain Bacteria; phylum Chloroflexota; class Anaerolineae; order Anaerolineales; family UBA11858; genus NIOZ-UU35. Next base: position 732 of record VGOC01000061.1, on the reverse strand, counting down.
CGATCCCGAAAGTTAAGAGCATTCCGCTAATCTGAGATTGGATCGTAAGATAGGGAGTCAGCACCAGCGCCGCAACGATGCCAAGGTACATGGCCAGGGTTCCCAGGCCGGCAGCGGTAGCCCGCTCCTGGATAGGAAACCAGCGCGCGGCCACGGTTGTCACCGCATTGAGGATGAAGGGCTGGCCGATGGCGATCCCGATTTGCGCGATCAGCACGAAGGAATAATCGGCCGCCAGCAGCCCCCGCAACAGGCCAAAGATACCCGTCAGTGCGGCGCCGATCCCCACGGCCACCCGGATGCCATAGGTATCTATCATCCATGAAGCAGGGATCGAGACAACGATATAGACGATCATGAAGCTCATGGACAAGAGGCCGATGCTGAGATCGGAGACGCCATAATAACTGGCGGCGCTGCCCGTGATGGGGGCAAAGGTGATCCACAAGAGCTGGTTGATAGCGACGACAAACATAAACGCCAGCAGCACCACCCATCGATAGCCGTAGACTAGAGGATTCGGGGCGGCATATATGGGGGTGCGTGCGCAGCACGCACCCCCATATATGCCGCCCCCGCTCCTCTTTAACGAGTTTTTTCAGTGAACCCCAGTTATACATTCGCCAGCAGTTTCTCCGGCTGATGGCGGTAGGCCTCCAGGGGGCTGTCGCCCCTGGTCAGGCCGAGCAGGGTTTCGGTGAGCAGGTGGTTTACGGGGGTGGGGATGCCCAG